>DATAOX010000057.1:0-27421 GCA_036265555.1 Solirubrobacterales bacterium | reverse complement strand
CGGCATCAGTATCTCCGGTGGGAGGGAACCGGCGCAGACCCTGGCGCCGACGTCTAGAGTCGCCGCCGGCGAGGAGACAGGAGGAGGCTCCCCTCGCACCGGCGGACCGCCACGCCCCGCGCGGCGGTTCAGCCGTCGGGCGACGGCGAAGCCGCAATTTCCGCGATTCCAGCCGGGTGCCTCTCCGCGTCCATCATCTAATCTCGTCGAGGATGCCGTGGATCGAGACGGAGTCACTGAGCTTCATCGCTCGCCATGAGGCCGAGGACACGGACTACGCGCAGCGAACGCTCGACGCCCTGGAGGACCTCCGCCTACGCCTCGAGGAGCGGTTCGAGGAGGTTCCGGGCGGGATCACCGTCATCATCCACCCCACGCCCGGCTGGCTCGACGCGGCCCATCCCTATCTGCCGCTGGCCCGACTCGCCGCGGCCCCGGCGGGTCGCCGGTACCTGGCCGGGTGGGCCATGGCGACCGAGCTCCACGTCCTGAACGGCACCTACCTCGATCGCCGCGCGGCCGGCGCGGACTCCCTCGCAGCGCTGCGCGGGACCCCCGAGCGGCTCTACGTCCAGGTCGTGCTCGGGGCGAACAACAAGCGGCTGCCGCCCCCGTGGGGCCCGCGCCGCTTCCTTCGATACCTCCAGTGGACCTGGCTGATCGAGGGCGCGGCGCAGTACTACGCGAACCAGGTGCTGCTGTTCCGCGCAGCGGTCAGCACCCGGCTGCGCGCGCGCCGCCAGCCCGCGTTCCCGCCCGGGGCGCGCGACGCGATGATCCTGGGCGGGACCGTCTTCGATCTGCTGGAGCGCGAACGAGGCCCGGACGCGTGCGATGTCCTGGCGTCGCGGCTACGGCGGGACGGCCCGCGCAAGGCGGTTGAGCTCGCCTTCGGCGGACGCTTCCGCGACGTCGAGCGGGAGTGGCGCGAGTACCTTCGCAAGCTCACGGCGCGTCGCCTCGGGCTCGCGGACGAGGTCCCGGCGCTGGAGCTCGGCGACGAGCTCTCGCCCGGCAGCCCGCTCTAGCTCGCTACCTGGTAGAAGAGCCACGCGAGCGCGGCGGCTACCGCCATCGCGCCGACGATCGCCGCCAGGAGCAGCAGCGGCCGGGTCGACCCCGACTGAGGAGGCGAGGGCGCTGTCTGCTCGCCGACGGGCGTCTGCGCGAGCACCTCGCGGGCCGCCTCCGCGCCCGCCTCCGGGACGATGATGTCCCGCGGGCCCGCCGCCAGGAAGTCCGGGACGTCGAACCCTCGGCTGCGACGCTGGTAGCTCGGGATTCCCTCCTCCAGGAGCATCCCCTGGATCATCTCGGCCTCGGCGATATTCGCCGCGCTCGCGATTCGCACCTGCCGGCCGCCGGTGTACTGAGGCTTGATCTTTCGCGCCCGTTCGTGCGCCTCGGTGATCGGCTGCTCCTCGTCGCGCCCGACGTAGGTGAGGGGCATCCCGCACTCGCTGCAAAAGCGCTCCTCGAGCGTGTACCGCCGAGCGCAGCGCGGGCACGCGAGCGGACGGACCTCGCTTTCCTCAGGCGACATCCAGGTCGACCTCCTCCACCGATCCTTCCCCGATCGACCACGCCCTGACTTCCGGCGCGTCCGGCCGGGCGAGGGAGCAGATCAGGTACACGGGGTCCGGCCAGTTCTCGGCGAGGTTGATGTCCGTCTGCGAGGGCTCCGCCGGGCTCTTGGTGTGCGAGTGGTAGATGGCCGCTATCTCCTCGCCCCGGTCCTCGATCTCCATTGTGATCCGGAACTGATCCTGCGGGTGGATCACGTACCGGAACGGGCTCTCCTCGGCGTTCCGCGCCCGGTACACCCGCGTCGCCTGGCCGTTGCGCCCGGCGACCATCCCACAGCACTCGTTGGGAACGTCCTCGCGCGCGTGAGTGACGATCTCGTCGAGCAGCGGCCGGGCGATCCTCACGGTCGGCTGAGGCTAGCAATGGCCCTTCGGCGCCCTCAATACCAGGCTGAGTCCGGATCGCGCGGCGGCTCGCGCAGGTCCCCGCCCTCGGTTCCGAGGAGGTCTCGATCGTCCCGCCCGAGCTCCCACAGCAGGTCGTCGAGCACCGGCGGCGGGACGCCGGATCGCTCCGCGACGTCCTTGAGGGCAGCGCGAGTCGCCGCCCGCACCTCGTCGAGCGGCCCCGGCGCCACGAGACCGGACCGCAGCGCGAGGCGCATCAGCACGTTGTCGGCGCAGACCTCCCAGTGCTCGGGGTCGCTCACCGAAAGCCAGCCTCGTCGCTCGCAGATCTTCGCGAACAGGTACGACTTCTTGCGCAGCGGGTCCGAGTACGCCTCATAGCGAGCGAGCAGCTCCAGCAGCCCGTCCTCGCCGCCGAGCGAACTGCCGGCCGCGTCCAGAAGCGCCTGGGCCTCACCTCGGTGGTCGCGCTCGAGCCGGCGCGCGACGTCCCGCAGGAGCGCCGCGCGCCGTTCAGGGTCCGGGACGGTCTCCGTCTCGATCCGAAAGAGCGCGGCGACGCCGGCGGCGTCGATGTCCCGCAGCGACCGCGCCGTCAGCCGACCGTTGTCGCGCCGCGCGGCCTCGAGCGCCAGCGCCCAGAGCAGGGCACTGCCGCGGAACGGCCCCTCGCCCGCCACCACGTGCGGCTCGCGGTATCCGGTGCGGTGGTCGACGGCGCACAGGAAGAGGGCGGCGTCCGGGTCGGGGATGTGGGCGAACGTCGGTGGCTCGTAGCGATCGGCGAGCTCGCGAACGCGGCGCGCGATCCTCGCCGGCCGGCTACCACCAGACGGTGGAATCGATCCCCTCGAGCTCCTCGATCGGCTTCGTGTAGACGCCGGAGGAGAGGTACTTCCAGCCGTCGTCGGGGGCGACGAAGACCACGTTTCCGGAGTCGAGCTCGTCCGCGATACGCACCGCGATCGCGGCGATCGCCCCTGTCGAGACGCCCGCGAACATTCCCTCGTCGGCCAGCAGGCGCCTCGTCCAGAGGATCGCGTCGCGGTTCGAGACCATGATCTTCCGGTCGAGCAGCTCGAGGTCGATGATCGGGGGGATGAACCCGTCCTCGAGCGAGCGCAGCCCCTGCACGAGCTCGCCCTGCATCGGCTCGGCCGCGACGACCTTCGTCTCGGGATCGTCCTCCTTGAGCCGGCGCCCGACGCCCATGAGCGTGCCGCCCGTGCCGAGCCCGCCGACGAACGCCGCCACCTCGTCGAGCTCCTCCAGGATCTCGGGGGCGGTTCCCTCGTAGTGCGCGCGAGGGTTCGCCTCGTTGCCGTACTGGTACGGCATGTAGTAGGAGGAATCCGCCTCCGCCATCTCCAGCGCCAGCTCGACGGCGCCGTTCGATCCCTTCGCGCCCTCGGAATAGGCGATCTCGGCTCCGTACATCTCGAGGAGCTGGATGCGCTCCTCGGTGACGTTGTCCGGCATCACCACCTTGAGCGGATAGCCCTTGCGCCGGCAGATCATCGCCAGCGAGATGCCCGTGTTGCCCGAGGTCGGCTCGAGCATGGTCTGCCCGGGAGCGATCGCGCCCTCGGCCTCGGCCGCCTCGATCATGGCCTTCGCCACGCGATCCTTGACCGAGCCGGTCGGGTTTCGGCCCTCGAGCTTCGCGAAGATCCGGACGCCGGCCTTGGGCGTGATGCGGGGCAGCTCGACCAGCGGAGTGTTGCCGACGGCCTCGAGGACGTTGCCGTAGCGGCCCCCGCAGGGACGGTTGAGGGTCTCCTCGAGCATCGCTTCAGGAAGTGTAGTGAGGGAGGAGATATGTTCCCCGTGCCAACGAACCACGCACAAGGAGAGGATCGGACACGATGATCAGGGGCACACGGATGAGGCTGGCAATCGCGCTTGTCGCCGCGCTCGCAACGGCCGGGCTCGCAGCCGGATGCGGCAGCAGCGGCAGCACCACCGCCACGAGCGCGAGTGGCGGCAGTGGCGGCAGCAACGACCTGGGGCTGATCACGCCCGGGACGCTCACCATCGGCTCCGACATCCCCTATCCGCCGTTCGAGCAGGGAAAGCCCCCGGACTACACGGGATTCGACGTCGAGCTGATGGACGCGATCGCCAAGAAGCTCAACCTGCAACCGAAGTGGGTCGATACCGCGTTCGGCACGATCTTCTCCGACCAGCAGGCGGGCAAGTTCGACATCGTCGCCTCCTCGACGACGATCACGCCTGCGCGCGAGCAGAAGGTCACGTTCTCGGATCCGTACTACACCGCCGACCAGTCGCTGATGGTCCAGAAGGGCAGCGACCTGCAGTCGACCTCCGACATCACGAGCGACACGACGATCGGGGTTCAGGAGGGCACGACCGGTCAGGACTACGCCGAGAACAAGACCGACGCCCAGGTGCAGGCATTCGCGGCGATCGGCACCGTGTTCAACGCGCTGCAGGCCGGCCAGGTCGACGGGGTCATCAACGACTTCTCCGTCTCGGCGTTCGCGTTGAAGAAGTATCCGGAGCTCGACGTCGTCGAGAGGATCTCGACGGGCGAGAGCTACGGGTTCCCGATGCAGAAGGAGAACACCGCCCTTCAGGACGCCGTCAACGGCGCGCTGAAGGACTTGATCGCCGATGGGACCTATCAGAAGATCTACGAGAAGTGGTTCACGGAGAAGCCACCGACGAAGTTCCAGCCGTCGAGCTGATCCCGGACCACAAGCGGAATTCGTGGAAGGGCGCCGTCGTTCAGGCGCCCTTTCGCTTGGAGTGAAGCGCTAGGCGCGTGACCAAGGAGGCGAGATGAGCCAGTTCTTCAGCCAGTACTTCGACGTCAACTTCATGATCGACCACTTCGACACGGTCTTCAAAGCGTTCACGACGATGACGCTGGAGTTGTTCTTCTTGGGCGGCGTCCTGTCCCTGATCTGGGGGCTGATCCTCTCGCTCTTGCGACAGGTGCCGGGGAGGGCGGGCGCGCCGATCCGGTTTCTCGCGGTCGCATACATCGACGTCTTCCGGGGCATTCCGATGCTCCTGGTGATCCTGCTCATCTACGGCGGCTTCGGGGCGCTCTCCTCATCCAATGCAACCCCAGGCCCCCTGCCGGCGTTCATCGCCGACCCGCACTGGCTCGGGAAGCCGGCGGCCTTCTGGTACGGCGTCATGGCGATCACGATCACGTATGGCGCCTACATGGCCGAGGTCTATCGCGCGGGAATCGAATCCATCCCGCGCGGTCAGATGGAGGCGGCGCGGTCACTCGGCATGAGCCACGCGCAGGCGATGCGGTACGTGATCGTCCCCCAGGCCGTCCGCACCGTCATCCCGCCACTTCTCAACGACCTGGTCGCGCTGATGAAGGACACCTCGCTCGTCAGCATCATCTCGCTGCCCGAGGCGGTCCAGGTTTCGTTCGACATCCAGTCGAAGACCTTCAACAGCTCGGCCCTGACGCTGGCGGCGTTCCTGTACCTGATCGTGACGCTGCCGATGGCGCGGCTCGTGGACTGGCTGATTCACCGTCAGCAGCGACGCACCCAGCGCGGCGCGCCAACCGGGGGTGATGGTGCCGAGCCAGAGCCGGCGCTCCAGCCCCTGCCTACAGCTGGTACCGGTGCCGCAGGCGGAGTTGGCTGACCCGACTAGCATGGCGGCGATGGAGCGGAGCCAGACTCCGATGTCAACCGACGGCCCCATGCTGCGGCTCGAGGGGGTGAAGAAGCGCTTCGGGATGCTCGAGGTCCTGCGGAGCGTGGACATGGAGGTGGGAAAGGGCGGCGTCGTCTGCGTCATCGGTCCGTCCGGCTCCGGCAAGTCCACACTGCTTCGGTGCATCAACCTCCTCGAGCCGCCGAATGGCGGCAGGATCTTCCTCGAGGGCACGGAGATCACGGGGAAGGGCATGAAGGAGGGCGTCGACTTCGTGCGCCGGCGGGTTGGGATGGTGTTCCAATCGTTCAACCTCTTCCCGCACAAGTCCGCGATGGACAACGTATGCCTGGCGCAGCAGACGGTGCTGGGCCGAAAGTCCCAAGAGGCGCGGAGCAAGGCCGAGGAGATCCTCACGCGTGTAGGGCTTGCCGACAAGATCGGCGAGTACCCGGACCGGCTCTCGGGAGGCCAGCAGCAGCGCGTGGCGATCGCCCGCGCGCTGGCGATGGACCCGCACGTGATGCTGTTCGACGAGGTCACGAGCGCGCTCGATCCCGAGCTGGTGAAGGAGGTCCTCGACGTCATGCGCGAGCTGGTGCATGAAGGCATGACGATGATCGTCGTCACCCACGAGATGGGCTTCGCGCGCGAGGTCGGTCACGAGGTGATGTTCATGGACCAGGGCGTGGTGGTGGAGCACGGGAAGCCCAACGACATCCTCGACAACCCCCGCGAGGAGCGGACGAAGCGCTTCCTGGGCCTCGTGCTCGAGCACTGAAGCTCCAGGCGCCCCCCGGTATCGTGCATGCTGGGCCTGTGGGAGTGGACGAGACCATGAGGCAGGGAGCGTCGAGGCACGCGGAGGAGGCGGTCGTCGAGCGCAGCGGGCGCCGGCGGCGCGTCCATACCGACGCCGCGCTCAACGTGACGCCGGTGGGCCCGTTCCCGTCACGGCTCGCGGTGGGTCGAGGGCAGGCCTTCTTCGTCGACGGGACCTGCAGCCATCCAACGCGCCGCATCCGGTCGCTCGAGATCCGGCTGGCCGACCGGCGGCAGCCGGTGATCGCCTTCGGGATGGCGCGGCCGGCGTCGGTGATCGACGACGACTACTGGTGGGGGATGGTCACGGCCGCGCCGGTCGACGGGCGGCGTACGGAGTGGATCGAGCTCGTGGCGACGCTCGACGACGGCAGCGAGGCGCGCGGTCAGCTCGGGACGGTCGAGTTGCTGCCGCGCCTGGACGGCCCGGTCGATGCATCCTGGAACGGGCACTCGGGGCCGATCGCCGAGCTGATCGGGAAGCCCGACTCCGCCGAGCCCCTGGTGGCCGTCTGCATGGCGACCTACAACCCCCCCAAGGATCTCTTCCGGCGTCAGATCGACTCGATCCGCGCGCAGACGCACCGCAACTGGGTGTGCCTGATCAGCGATGACCACTCCTCCCCCGAGAAGCTCGAGGAGATGCGGGAGGTCCTCGGCGAGGATCGCAGGTTCCTCGTGTCACGCGCGGAGCGGCAAGCGGGCTTCTACGGCAATTTCGAGCGTGCCCTCTCGATGGTTCCGCGGGGGGTCGACTACGTGGCGCTTAGCGACCAGGACGACCGCTGGCTGCCGGACAAGCTCTCCACCCTGCTCGACACCCTCGGGCCCGGAGACCGGCTCGCCTACAGCGACATGCGGATCGTCGACGAGGAGGGTCAGGTCATCTCCGACACGTACTGGAGCTTCAGGCGAAACAACCACACCGACTTCGCCTCGCTGCTGCTGGCCAACACGATCACCGGCGCCGCCTCGCTGTTCGACCGCGATCTGCTCACCGACGTCCTGCCCTTCCCCCCGCCCACCGACACGGGCTATCACGACCACTGGATCGCCCAGGTCGCGATGGCGCTCGGCGGCATCAGGTACGTCGATCGTCCCCTGTACGACTACGTGCAGCACCGCGGCGCATACCTGGGACACCTGGCGGCGAACGCCTACGGCGATTACAACCGGTCGCTGGTCAAGCGGGCGATCAGCCGCGCCTCCCGCCTACGGCTCCACGCCGGTCACATGGGGTGGCGCGTCCCCTACTTCAAGCTCTACTGCCGGATCGCGGTCAACATCGCGATCCTGCGGCTAAGGTGCGCTGACCGCATGACGGCCTCCAAGCGACGCACCCTGGATCGAATCGCCGACTCGCCCCGGGGGTTGGCGTGGCTCGCGGTGCGCTCGAGCCGGTCGCTGAACGGGCGCACCGAGACGCTGGGCCGGGAGCGGGTGATGCTGGCCGGGCTCGCGTGGCGGCGTTATGCCCGCCTTCGGCGACGGGCGCGCTTCCTCGTCGGGCGCCGGTACGCGCCGCTCCGCGGCCGCGCACGGCGGCTCCGCGCCCGTGTGCGTTCGGTAAGCCAGCGGCAGCCCGACCGCCGGCCCACCGCCTGGCGGGGCTCGGATGGCGAATCGAGTGACGGGTGGCTGACGCCGATCCTCGTCGACTACTTCACCCGGGACGGGAGCACGCTGACGATGAAGCTCCTCGGCTCCTCGCCCCAGATCGCAATGGAGATGAGCTTCCCTTATGAGCGAAAGTACTTCGCCTACCTCTGGCGCTGGGCACACCTCCTCGATCGCGAGGACTGGCCCGAGGGGCAGTGGGGCCCGCAGGGGCTGGGCTCGCTCACCCAGATGCGCTCCCATGGCGTGCTCGGCCCCCCGCCGTGGCTGCCGCGCCCGCTGATTCGCTCGGTCCCCGGGGAGCCGACCATGGGCCAGCGGGCCTTCGAGCTCGCGTGGCGCGAGTTCTCGAGCCGCGCCGCGCGCGAGCGGCTGACCGACCTGGGGCTCGACCTCGACACGACGCCGCCCGTCCGCTACCTCGCTGAGAAGCACCTCAACACGTGGAAGGTCCCGCTGGGCCAGCTGCCCCCTCACAAGCTGATCGTCCTGCTCCGCGACCCGCGGGACACCTGGGTGTCGATCAACGCCTTCAACGACATCCGCGGCGGCGGCCCGCTCGGGCGGGACCGGGCGGGCGGCCCGGAGCAGCACCTGGACGACGTGATCCGCAGGCAACAGGAGCGGCTGCGCTGGATCGCGGGGCTCGAGGAGAAGGGCGAGGTGCCGATCGTGCGCTACGAGGACCTCGTGCGGGACCTCCCCGGCACCGCCGAGCGACTCGGGAACTGGCTCGGCGTCGAGCTCGACGCCAAGTCGGTCATGAGGGACAAGTCGTACCGCGCCAAGCACATGACCGCCGACTCGCCCGAGCGGTCCGTCGGGCGGTGGCGGACCGAACTCGAACCGGAGATCGCGGAGCGGTTCACCCGCGATCTCGGTCCCGAACTCCGCGCGCTTGGAATCGAGTCGTAGCGCCGCTGCTCGCAGGCGTGACGAGGTGCCCTCGTTCGCGATCCTGTGCGTAGGGCGCGTCGGATCCGAGCATCTCGTCTCGCTGCTCGACTCCCATCCCGACATCACCTGCTTCAGCGAGCTGTTCGCGCCAGGCTGGTCGCTGCAGTGGCGGCGCGGCACCCTCGCCGTCCCACATTTCGTCGACACGCCGCACCAGCGGCCGGCGGACTACTGGAGACAGCTGATGGAGGGAGTGGACTCGCCCGTCACGGGCCTCAAGCTGCCCGGGAGCTCGATCGAGGCTCACCCCGAGGCCGCCGAGCTGATCGCGGATCCGAAGGTCGACATCATCAGGCTCACGCGCGACAACCGTCTGGCTCAGTACGTCTCGCTGTGGCTGGCCCTCGAGAGCGGCGTCTGGCATTCGACCCAGGGTGCCTACGGCACTGGCAAGATCAGGGTGAACGTGAGCGATTGCATGTCGGGGCTGGATCAGATCGGCGAACAGGAGTCGGAGCTCGACTCGCTTGCGGGCGGTCACCGCGTGTTCCGGATCAGCTACGAGGACCTGGCAGAGGGCCTCCGGATCGACGAGCTCCAGTCGTTCCTCGGCGTCACCCCACAGCCGCTCAACTCCCGTTACGAGCGCCTCCGCGAGCGACCTATAACCGAGGTGATCGAGAACGTCGACGAGCTGGCTGCCGCGCTGGCGGGAACTCCGTACGCGGCCTCTCTTCAGGAGGGCGCGCGGTGAATCTCCCATGAATGCTCGCTCTATCCTGTCCCCGATGCCCGCCCCGGTGACCATCGAGGTGCAGCATGTCCACAAGTCCTTCATGACCCGGGGCGGGACGTGGGTGCCGTTTCGCCAACGGCTCAAGCAGATACGCGGGCAGGGGGCGCGCCTGCACGTGCTGGAGGACGTCTCATTCGACGTCCGCCAGGGCGAGGTGTTCGGCATCGTCGGGCCGAACGGGGCCGGCAAGAGCACGCTGCTCAAGCTGATCGCGGGGATCTATCCGATCGACAGCGGCCGGGTCAGGACCGCGGGGCGCGTGGCCCCACTGATCGAGCTCGGCGTGGGTTTCCGGCCCGAGCTTCCGGCGCGCGAGAACATCATGATCAACGCCGTGATGATGGGCCTGAGCCGCGCCGAGGCCCGCGACCGGATCGACGAGATCATCGAATTCGCGGAGCTGGAGGACTTCACCGATCTCAGGCTCAAGAACTACTCGTCGGGCATGCGCGGCCGGCTGGGGTTTTCCCTCATGAGCCATGTCGACGCCGACGTGATGCTGATCGACGAGATCCTGTCGGTCGGCGACAAGGCGTTCCGCGACAAGTGCGGCGACGTGATCGCATCGATGCGGGAGCGCGGGAAGACCGTCGTGCTCGTGAGCCATGAGATGGGGTCGATCAACCGCCACTGCGATCGGGCGCTGCTGCTCTATGACCACAGAGTCCAGCAGCTGGGAGAGCCGGAGGACGTCGCCAACGCCTACCTCACGGTCAACACGAGGAAGCGGTGGGACACCGAGGCCCGGGCGGGGGGTGTCGAGGACGCCGCCGAGGTCACCGCGTTCCGGTTCGCCGGCGGAAATGAAGAGTCGGAGCCGAGGCTGCCCGGCGGGGCGCCCATCGAGGTCGAGGCGGACATCCAAATCCGGCGCCCGCTCCGCGCTCCCGTGGTCAGGTTCACGGTTCTCGACGCCGGCGGCCGCCCGCTGTTCCTGGCGCCCCCCCGCCCACTCGAGCCGGGGCTCGACCGCGTCAGCGGCAGGTTCCGGGTTGCGGCGAAGGTCGAGAACCGCCTGGCCTCCGGCCGCTACGCGGTGATGTGCCGCGTAGCCGAGGCCGAGGACGCCGAGGGAGAGGGCGAGCGCTCGCTGGGGCGCTGGCTGACCTTCGCGGTCGAGAGCCCGGACGAGGCGGGAAGCGTGGTGTCGCTGGAGAGTGAGATCGAGGTCGAGGCGTCCGACGCGGGAGTTGACTCGGCCGAGCTGGAGGTGGGGTGACCGCCACCGCCGAGCGCCCGCTCGAGCTTCGAGAGGTCAAGGGGCCGACGGCCTTCGGCACGACGCGCAAGCGCTTCTGGGAGCTGCTCTGGCTGTCGGCGGTGACCGACTTCCGGATGCGCTACGTCGACGCTGTGCTCGGCTACTTCTGGGCGCTGATGCGGCCGCTCGTCACGTTCGGGATCGTCTTCCTCTTCCTGCGCAAGGTCCTCTCGTTCGGGGGGCAGATCGAGAACTTCGCCCCGATGCTGATGCTCAACATCATCCTGTTCCAGTTCTTCCAGGAGACGACTCAGCGCGGCTTGAGGTCGCTGGCGTCGAAGGAGGGCCTCGTCCGGAAGATGCGATTCCCGCGCATGGTGATCCCCCTCTCCACCTCGCTCACCTCGACGATGACCCTGGGCCTCAATCTCGTCGTGGGCTTCATCCTGCTGCTGGCGTTCGGGTTGACGCCAACCTGGAGCTGGCTGGTGCTCCCTCTCGCCGCGGCCGCTCTCGTCGCCTTCGCCACCGGGGTTGCGCTCTTCCTCTCGGTCGTGTTCGTGCGCCTCCCCGACATGGTTCAGATCTGGGGGGTCATCTCGAGGGTGCTCTTCTATGGAACCCCCATCCTCTACACGATCGACAACATCCCGGATTCGGTGCGGCCGATCGTGATGCTGAACCCGCTGTCGCCGATCTTCGTCGTCATCCGCAAGGCGGTCACCGACCCATCCGCCCCCACCCTGGTACAGGCGGCGGGCGGGGTCGGCCGCGCCCTGATCCCGATCGTCCTCGCGATCTCGATCTGCGTGTTCTCGGTCTGGTACTTCGTGCGGGAGGCCCCGGAAGTCGCCGAGGCGCTCTGAGCCGAAGCGATGAGGCTTCGGCGACACGGGGCGGGGCGCGGGACGTACTCGCCGACGGCGGGATTGGGGTTCGACGACCAGGAGTTCGAATCCCGGATCGTCTGGATCTGGTGCACCGCTCGCAGCGGGAGCACATGGCTCCTGCGAATGCTCAGTCATCCGTTGAAGCTCGTCGACTCGCGCCAGGATGAGGAGGACATGCTCGGGTTCGTGGCGCCGCGGGCATGGCAGGGAAAGGTTGACCTGATCCCGGTCGATACGACGTTCATATCGAACCATCTGCTCCCGCTCCATGGGTCGGCGGACTACGGCGATGACCTCACCCCGAGGACGTTCAGCGCGGCCCTTGGTCTGCGCAATCGAGCGAACTACTTCTTCTCCGCCAAGTACGCCGACGCATGGCGGCCCGAGGTCCGACGGATGATGCTGGTGCGCTTTCATCGCTTCCTCGAGCGGGCCGCCGAGCGATACGACGCCGACAACCCCCGACTCCTGCTCAAGGAGGTTGCCGGCGCCCACGCTGCACCGTTGGTGATGTCGTTGTTCCCCGCCTCCAAGATGGTCTTCCTCGTCCGCGACGGCCGCGACGTCGTCGATTCGCAGACGGCAGCAAACCAGCCCGGCGGCTGGCTCCCGGTGACCGGCTGGACCACCCCGGACGAGCGGATCGAGTTTGTCCGCAGGCGGGCTCGGACCTGGGTGGGCGATGTGACCGCGATCGAGAAGGCCTTCCGCGCGCACCCGGCCGAGCGGCGACAGATGGTTCGCTACGAGGACCTGCTCGCCGCCCCCGCGGAGAACGTCATCGAGCTGATCGACTTCCTCGGCGTCCGGAGGCACGAGCGATGGCTGGAGCGCGCGGTGGAGGTGAACGCATTCGAGTCCGTTCCGGCCGAGCAGAAGGGGCCGACGAAGTTCTTCCGTTCGGCGACCCCAGGCGCCTGGCGGAACAACATGACCGAGGAGGAGACGGCGATCCTGCACGACGTGATGGGTAACACGCTCCGTGAGCTCGGCTATCCGCTTGCCGAAAGCTCGCCGAAGCCCCCCGATCGGTCGAACGGTGAGCCGCCCACCCGCTCTGGGCCCGCCCGCAACGTCGTCGCGACAACCGTCAACAAGCGGGGCGAGGGGCGCGACTACACGAACCTCGTCCGTCTCATCGACCGGCGCGGCGGCCCCGCCAGCCGGCGCGAGCGCAAGGTGGCACTGACCTTCGATGATGGCCCCGTGCTCCAGACATACCGCGTCCTCGAGACACTCGAGCACTATGGCGTCCGCGGGACGTTTTTCCTGGTCGGACGCAAGATCGACGGGCAGGAGGAGCTCGTACACCGGTTGCTCAGGGAGGGTCACGAGATCGGCAACCACTCCTACGGCCACGCGCCGTTCCCCCCCGCCGACGATGTGGCCGCGTGCACGGCGGTGATCGAGAACGTGACGGGCACCCGCCCGAAGCTGTTTCGGCCTCCGTTCGGCGCGGTCGACCGTCCCGGAGCGGACGCCGCGATCGAAGACGGGATGCGGGTGATCCTGTGGAGCGCCGACTCCGAGGACGCGCTGCCGCCCTGGGAGGGCATCGACCCCGATGAGATCACCCGGAACGTGCTCGAGTCCGTCTCACCCGGCTCCATCGTGCTCCTGCATGACGGCCTCCCCTGGAGCCGCGCCGCGGATGCGCTGCCGGCGCTGATCGAGGGTCTCCTCGATCGGGGCTATCGGCTGGTCACCGTAAGCGAGCTGCTCCCGGATCCCAAGGCGCGCCGACCGCGACGACTGGGCCGGATCATGCGTCGCATCCAGCGCGTACGTTCCCCGCGAGCGGCCCGGGGGGGGCCCGCGAGAAGGCCGGCGGCACGCCCCGAAACGAACGGCTCAGGTGTTGGGGAGGTCGATCTTCGCGGCCGCCTCCTCGAGCTGCTGGAGGGGCTGATGGGGTACGTGGAGGCTCCACCCGACGACGAGCCCGCGGCTGATCTGATTCGGGGTGCTCGCGCGCTCTTGCTCGGCGAGGGGACGGACTCCGATCTGCTGCTCCGCCACACGGTCGCCTACGACGGCACCTCCCTCCTCGTGATCTCGCTCGGATTCTCCGTGAGGCGGTTCGAGAGCGAACGACGGGGCGCGACGGTACTTGGCGAGGCCCTCGCCGCGAGACTGCGCGGCGCCGAGAACGCCGCCGACGATGCGCGCCTCATCGCAGAGGAGCTGGCCGGGCCGCGGAGGCACAAGCGGCTGATCGCCGCTCGCCTCGCGGATCAGGCGACGGCGACGACCCGCGGCGTGGCGGGTCTGCCCATCTCCGGCGCTCCCGATCCTCCGGTCGAGGATCCGCACAGCGCGACGCCCGACTTCCTGGCGGTCTTCGCGCCGGGGACGGAAACCTGGCAAGAGCTCGAGTCCTGGGCGCGCGCGACCGGGCGCCGCGTCGCGCGGGAGCGGAACCGGGCGCTCCTCGACGCCGCGGGTGTGGACGGTGGCTTCGACGTCGAGCCGCTGGTCGACCGCCTGGACGTCGATTTCCTCTTTCGCTTCGGCTACGCGCTAGCCGCCTGCGAAGAGGTCCTCGCGCCCACCCGCTCGTGAGCGGCGCCGGCGACACGGGGCTCACGTTCGTGATCCTGTGCCTGGGTCGCACGGGTTCGACCCATCTCGTCTCGCTGCTCGGCTCCCACCCCGAGATCCACTGCTTCGGGGAGCTCTTCACCGACCGGAAGAGCACACTGGACGAGGCGTACATCAAGTCCCCGATCGACGACCCGGTGGAGTACGTCGCGCAGCTCACCGCCCCGCTCGGCGAGCGCGCGGTGGGGTTCAAGCTCCCGCTCAACTCGATTCGGGCCCACCCGGTCGCCCTGCGCCTGCTCGAGCCGGACGAGTTGCGGGTCATCCGCCTTCGCCGACTCAACCTGCTGGCGCTGTTCGCCTCGCGCCGGCTGCTCGCCGCCACCCGGGTCTCGCGGTCCACTCGTGGGGACTATGGCGACACGACCGTGACGCTCGACCCGAAGCAATGCCTTGCCGTGTTCCGGCGGACGGAGGACCATGAGCGCTACCTCGACGGGCTCGCCGACGGCAAGCCGGTGTTCGACATCACCTACGAGGACCTCGCCGTCGGCCGGAGCCTGGACGACCTCCAGACGTTCCTCGGGGTCGAACCGCTTGCGCTGGAGTCCCGCTTCAAGCGGCTCCGCAGCCGGCCCCTCTCGAAGACGATCGAGAACTGGTCGGAGATCGAGAGCGCCCTGCGAGGTTCCCCATATGAGCGGTTCCTCGAGGATGACCTCCAGCTCCGCTGAGCAACCGGAGCGGGTCACCCTCGTCGTCCCGGTCTACAACCGGGCGGGGCCCCTTCTCGCCCGGGCGCTCGACAGCCTGCTCACGCAGGACTACCCGAACCTGGACGTTCTCGCGATCAACGACGGCTCGACCGACGGGACAGCCGACGCGCTCGCCGAGTACTCGGAGCGGCATCCCGAGCGGTTCCGCTGGACCGGTCAGGAGAACCGGGGGCAGGCCGCGACGCTGAACCGCGGCTTCGAGATGGCCGATGGGAGCCTGCTCGGCTACCTCAGCTCGGATGACGTCCTCCTCCCCGGCGCGATCTCGCGGCTCGTCGGCGCGCTCGCACGGAGGGGCGACGCGGTTCTTGCCTACCCCGCCTACCGTGTGATCGACGAAGGCGGTGACGTCGTGGACACGATCAGCCCGCCCGAGTACTCGCGGGTCGAGTCGGTCCGGCTCCAGGACACGATCGTGGGGCCGGGCGCACTCTTCCGCGCCGACGCGCTGCGGAGGGCCGGTCCGTTGCGCACCGATCTCCGCTACTTGGCCGACAAGGAGCTGTGGCTTCGCCTGAGCAGGGTCGGTCCCTTCGTCCGCGTGCCTGAGCCGCTCGCGTGCTGGCGGCGGCACGGCGGCGCGCTCACCGTCGCCGAGCAGGGGCGCGAGATGGCGGAGGAACGGCTGCGCATCCTGGACGAGGTGTTCGCCGATCAGCCGGAGCCGGAGCTCAAGGCCATCCGTGACCAGGCCTACCGCAACGCGCTGGTGCTCTCGGCGACCGTCATCGCGAGCGGGTTCAACGATCCCGGCGAGCGCTACTTCCTGGTCGACCGGCATGCGCGGGAGGTCTCGGCAAGCGCGGGCGCGCAGAGCACCGAGGAGAGGCTGGCGGCGGCGCGCGACCAGCTGGCCGGCCAGCGCGGGCGCATCGAGGAGCTCCAGCGGGAGAAGGAGGCGCTGCTCGATCGCCGCCCGCTCGTCCGATTCATGGCGGCGCGGATGCGGCGGCGGCGGCGGGAGGCCGGCTCGTGAGGGTGATGGTGGTCGGGGCGACGGGGACGCTCGGTCACCGGCTGTGCGCGGAATGGGGCGAGCGCTTCGAATGCTTCGGCACGGTGCGCGAGCCGGCGCCGGAACGGATCGCAGAGCTCTTGACGGCGACCACACTGATCCCCGGGATCCGGGCGGAGCGGCCGGACAGCCTACGGCCCGCGTTCGCGGAGGCGAGGCCCGAGGTCGTCGTCAACTGCATCGGCGCCGTCAAGCAGGCCGAGGCCGGACAGCAGGCGATCCCGGCCATCCGGACGAACTCGCTCTTTCCGCACGAGTTGGCCGCGCTGTGCCGCGAGCACTCGGCGAGGATGGTCCACGTGTCCACCGACTGCGTGTTCAGCGGCAGGAGCGGCAACTACGGAGAGGACGACGTCCCGGACGCCACGGACATATACGGCCGCTCGAAGCTCCTCGGAGAGGTCGCGGGCGATGGACTGCTGACGCTGCGCACATCGCTGATCGGGCGTGAGCTTCGCGGTGCGCTCGGCCTCCTCGAGTGGCTGATCTCGAATCGAGGTGGGACCGTTCGCGGATTCTCCGGAGCCGTCTTCAGCGGATTCACGACGCAGGCCCTGGCCGCCGAGATCGCGTTCCTGGCCGAGGAGCATCCCGAGCTGGATGGCGTCTGGCACCTCGCCGCGGAACCGATCGACAAGCTGACGCTGCTCACGATGCTGAACGATGCTCTGAAGCTCGGGATCCAGATCGTCCCAGACGACACCGTGGTCATCGACCGCTCTCTAGACTCAAGCCGACTATGCGGTGCGACGGGTCGCCGGCCCCGACGGTGGGACGGGATGGTTGACGAGCTGGCGGCGGACGAGACGCCGTATGAGGAGATCAGGAGGGAGCTTGCTCACCGATAAGCGAGAGGACCTGCTCACCGGCAAGCGCGTCGTGGTGACCGGCGGAACCGGATCCTTCGGCAGGGTCATCGTCCGCCGGCTGCTGGAGGGCGAGGTGGGGCTGCCGGCGGAGGTCATCGTGTTCTCACGCAGCGAGGCGACCCAGCACCAGATGCGGCTCGACTTCCAGCACCGAAGGGTCGCCACAGACGAGATCGTCTACGAGGAGGAGCGCCACTCGCGGCTCCACTTCCAGATCGGGGACATCCGCGATCCCGCCTCGGTCGTCTCCCTCTTGCGGGGGCGGGACATCGTCTTTCACGCGGCGGCGATGAAGCAGGTCCCGGTCTGCGAGTACAACCCCTTCGAGGCCGTGAAGACGAACGTCATGGGCGCCGAGAACGTCGTCCGCGCGATCCGTGACCACGAGCTGGAGATCGAGGCGGTGATCGGCGTCTCCACGGACAAGGCATGCAAGCCCGTCAATGTCATGGGGATGACGAAGGCGGTGCAGGAGCGCATCCTGAATCGCGCCAACATCGAGTGTCCGGGCACGCGCTTCCTGGCGGCGCGGTACGGAAACGTGCTCGCCTCCCGGGGCTCGGTCGTCCCCCTGTTCCACGAGCAGATCCGCAACGGGGGGCCGGTCACGATGACGAGCCCGGACATGACCCGGTTCCTCCTGAGCCTGGATCGCGCGGTCGACACGGTGTTCGACGCGCTGCAGGCGGGCCGTCCCGGCGAGACCTACCTGCCAACGCTCCCGTCCGCGCTGATCCGCGACCTGGCGGACGCGCTGATCGGCGATCGGCCGATCGAGATCGAGTGGGTCGGGATCCGGCCCGGAGAGAAGATCCACGAGATCCTCGTCTCCGAGGAGGAGGCGCCGCGAACCTACAGGCGCGGCCGCAACCTGGTGATCCTCCCGCTGCTGCCGGAGCTGCGCTCTGAGCCGCTCGACGCCGAGCCGTTCGGTGGGCGCGAGTACAGCTCGGCCAACGAGACCCTCGGCCCACCCGCGGTCCTGGACCTGCTCCGCGAGAACAAGCTGATGCTTGACGACGCGCCCGTATTCGCGGCGTGAAGGTCCTCACCGTTCTCGGGACCCGTCCCGAGATCATCCGCCTGAGCCCGCTGATCGAGCTCCTCGACGAACTCTGCGACCACGTCCTCGTCCACACCGGGCAGAACTCCGACCCCACCCTGAGCGAGGTCTTCTTCGAGCAACTCGGGGTCCGCTCCCCGGACCGCTACCTGGGGATCACGGGCGGTAGCTTCGCCTCACGGGTGGGCAGCATCATCAGCCGCGTGGGTGAGGTGCTGCAGGAGGAGCGCCCAGATCGCCTGCTCGTCCTCGGGGACACCGACAGCGGGCTCTCGGCATTCGTCGCCAAGCGGCTCGGCATCCCGGTCTTCCACATGGAGGCCGGTAACCGGTGCTTCGACGACCGGGTCCCGGAGGAGGTCAACCGGAGGATCATCGATCACTCGAGCGACGTGCTGATGCCGTATACGGAGCGCAGCCGCGCCAACCTGCTCGCGGAGGGGATCCCGTCGCAATGGATCTACGTCACCGGCAACCCGATCAAGGAGGTGATGAACCGCAACGCCGACGCGATCCAGCGCTCGGAAGCCCTCGATCGCCTCGGCCTCGAGGGGAACGGGTACCTGCTGCTCACCGCCCACCGGCAGGAGACGGTCGACCTCGAGGAGCGGCTGAGCTCGCTGGTCACCGGCGTGACCGCAATCGCCAACGAGCTCGAGCTCCCGCTGGTCTGCAGCGTCCACCCCCGCACGAAGGGGAAGCTCGAGTCGTTCGGGGTGCAGCTCGAGGGCGATGGCGTCATCGTCAGCCCGCCGCTCGGGTTCTTCGACTTCGTTTGCCTCGAGCAACACGCGCGCTGCGTCCTCACCGACAGCGGCACCGTGCAGGAGGAGTGCTGCATCCTCGGCGTGCCGGCGGTCACCGTGCGGGATACGACCGAACGACCCGAGACGGTCGAGTGCGGCAGCAACCTGATCGCGGGAGTGGAGCGGGAGGGCATCCGGCGCTCCGTGGTCACGGCCCTCTCGCGTGAGCCGCTCTGGCTCCCGCCGCGCGAGTACCTGGTCGAGGCCGTCAGCCCGACTGCGGCGCGCATCGTGCTCGGAACCGCGACCGGCGGCAACGCCATCAAGCCGCCCCAACAGCACGAGGTAGCATCCCGAGCGCGCGCATGAACGACGCGGGGCAGTCAGGCGGGGGCGGGGCCAATGGTGGGACCGAGCACCAGCCCCTGGTCACGATCATCGTTCCCGCGTACAACCGCGCCGGAGGCCTGCTCGAGGCGACGCTCGACAGCATCCTCGGCCAGGACTATCCGAACCTGGAATGTCTCGCGCTCGACGACGGTTCGACCGACGAGACACCGCAGGTGCTGGAGCGCTACGCGAACGCGCACCCGAAGCGGATGCGCTGGGAACGTCACGAGAACATGGGCCAGGCCAAGACCCTGAACCGCGGCTTTGAGATGGCTCGCGGCGAGCTGATCGGCTACCTGAACTCCGACGACCTCTTCCTGCCGGGTGCGATCACGAAGCTCGCGGCTCTCCTCAGGCAAAGTCCCGACGCCGCGCTGGCGTATCCGGCCTACCGCGTCATCGACGAAAGCGGCGAGACGATCGCCGACATGACGCCGCCCGAGTACACGGTCGCGGAGGCGATCAGACTGCACAACTGCATCGTGAACGTCGGCGCGATCTTCCGGCGCCGGGTGATCGAGCGAATCGGAGGCTGGGACACGAGCTTCGTCTATCTCGCCGACTTCGACTGGTGCGTCCGGGCCTATTCGGTGGGGCCATTTCTCCGCCATCCGGAGGTGGTGGCCTGCTGGCGAAGCCATCCGGGATCCGCCAACTACGCGCCGGGACTCGAGGCGGCCCGAGAGCAGACACGGCTGCTGGACAAGATCTATGCCGCCAACAACCTGACCCAGGACCTCCTGGACGTTCGGGACGAGGCGTACCGAAACGCGTACATCTGCGCGGCCTTCGCGATGGGTGGCGTGAATAGGGCCGAGGGCCGGTTCTTTGTCCATGACACGCTTGCGCGGCAGGTCTCGTCGAACATGCCCGAGACGGATGCGGAAGTCGCGGCGCGCATGCGTCAGCGAATGGCCAACTTGGAGAAGCGCGACCAGCGCCTCACGGCGATGCTGAAACAAGCCCGGGCAGACCAAGGGCTCGGACCGCCGCGTTGGCGAAGCGCCCTGCGCCGCGTCACGCCTCGGCCGCTCCGACCGGCGGGCAGGCGAGTCATCGACAAGCTCACCCGCAACGGGCGTCCGCCGATCACGAAGGTCGAATCTCGGAAGTCCGGCTGAGCGCGATTCGTCGCCGTCCTCGGCGACGGAGGTCGGCGAGCAGGCCCGGAACGCGTGGCTGGGCATCGATCACGGCGCCCGGATAGGGGTGGGTCGGACGCGACGCGCGGTAGCCGCGGATCCGCCCCCGGAGGCCCGCCAGGTTACGGTCGAAGGCGACCTGTCCGGCGCAGATGACGGCGTCGGCGGCGAGGGCGATCGCGAGTCGTCGCGGATCGGCGGGGACGCTCCACTTTCTCAGTAGATAGCCGCGCCCAAAGCCCATCAGGTAGTTCTTCCGCGCCGAGCCCGATCCGAGCGTGCCGGAGTGCTCGTGAAGCCCGCGTGCCTCGCTCGCGAGCCTGCATCGGCCCCCCGCCCCGCGCATCCGGAGGACGAGATCGACATCCTCCTGGTAGGCGAAGATGTTCTCGTCGAACCCCCCGGCCGCCACGAACTCCCGGCGATCGAAGGCCGCCGCGGCCCCCGATGGCCCCAGCGGGTCGGGCACGCTCCGGTCGAGCGCCGCCACCGGCTCCCCGTTCAGGTAGTCGAAGGCGAGCAGCCCGTGACCGATCTCGATCCCGGCGGTATCGATGCGTGAGGGATCGCGGGAGGCAATCATCACCCCGGCGGCCATGACCACGCCGCTCGCGGGATCCAGCGCGCCCAGGATCGCCTCGACGTAGCCCGGCTCACACCTGCAGTCGTCGTTCAGCAACACGAGGGCGTCACCGCGGGCCTGGCCGGCGGCGAGGTTCACGGCCCGGGAGTAGCCGACGTTCCGGGGAAGGCGCATGACCCGGACGCGCTCGGATTCCGAGCCGGCGCCGCTCAACGCGGAATCCGGAGCCCCGTTCGCGACCACCAGGATCTCCCCCACCCCCCTCTGAGGGCGCAGCGATGCCAGGAGCAGGGCGAGGCTCGACCCCCCACGCACGGTAGGGACGATGACCGTTGCGCTGATCAGGGCCTAGTACGCGCCGCGGCCGCGCAGGGCGGCGGGGATCGTCTGGAGGAGGATTCGCAGGTCACGGCCCAGCGACGGATTCTCCACGTAGTCGAGCTCGACCGCCAGGCGCTCGGAAAAGGTCAGGTCCCCACGGCCGTATACCTGCATCGGCCCGGTCATGCCGGGCTTCACGTCGAGCCGGAACCGATGCTCCGGCCGGTAGCGCCTGACGACCTCGATCTCCTCGGGGCGCGGCCCGACGATGCTCATCTCCCCACGCAGGACGTTGACGAGCTGGGGCAGCTCGTCGAGGCTGAACCGCCGCAGGAACCGGCCCACCCGGGTGACGCGGGGGTCGGGTCGGAGCTTGAACACCGGCTCCGCGAGCGCATCGAGCGAGATCAGCGCCGCCAGCTCGTCCTCAGCGTCCATCGTCATCGTCCGCAGCTTGTACATGCGAAACGGCACGGCACGGCGCCCCGCGCGAAGCTGCACGAAGATCGCGGGGCCCCGGCTGTCGAGCTTGATCGCGGCCAGGACCAGCGGAAAGAGGGGCGCGAGTACGAGCAGGCCGAGCGTCGCGACGAAGAGGTCGAATCCCCGCTTGATGAGGATCGTCGACCTCGACGGGTCGCGAGTGTCGTACTCGAGGATCGGCAGATCGGCGACCTCCGCGAGCCTCGGAACCGCCCCCGCGCGCCCACGAAGCGGGGAGACGACGTTCAGCTTCGCCTGTTCGTCTCGGCAGACGCCGGCGAGCTGCCCGATGAACTCCGGATCGAGGCGCTCGGAAGCCACGATCACTCGATCGAGTCCGCGCACGAGCCTTCGCAGATCCGCCTGCGGCTGCCGGCCCACCGCAACGGGCACGCGGCGGCTCGGAGCGAGATCGAGGTGCATGTCCCCGAACAGCTCGACCTTTCTCTGCACGGCGTCCGCGAGCTGGCCGTTTCCGATCACCGCCGTGAGCTCCGGCGGCGTGGTTCGGCGCCAGACCCATCGACTGAGCGCTCGCAGGACACCGCCGCAGACCGTTGCCACGGCCCAGCACCGGACGACCTCGGCGAGGCCGATGTCACCCGCGTGGGTGAGCGGGAGCAGCAGCCCGAGGACCACCGCCCCGGCGGCTCCCCAGGCGGCGATCGCCGGCAGCTCGTCGAGCGTCAGTGGCCGAATCGCGCCTTGGTCGCGATCGTAGAGGCCGAAGAGCTTGGCGAGCACGACCCAGATCGGCAGCAGCGACAACGCCCAGATCAGCATCGTGGTCGACGTCGCGATCGATGCGCTCGCGGCAACCGCCGCGATGACATCGGCAGTCGCGAGGAACCGCCGGCGGCGAGCGTCCCGCCAGAAGCGATTGTGCCGACGGACGCTCCGCCGCCCGACCCGGGTCCTCGGAGCGAGGTCGTCCGTGATCGTCACCGGGCGCGTTTGCGTGGTGGTCACGTCACTCGAGCTCATCCCGGCCTCGTATCTCGATCCCCGCGTCCATAGCTCCCTGCTGCTGGCGCCGTACAACTCGCGAGCATATTCGAAAGCGTGCGATCCGGCACGGGGTCATGACTGCCCTCGTGCTGCATTGCTGAATTCGGGAGGCAACTCGACCGGGCTCAGGGATCGTGCCCTGGCTATCAACAACGATGCCGCCGCCGAGTTCCCCGACTTGGCCGCGATCCGCCCGGCGACGGCCCAGGTGCGCCAGTCCCCCGGCGCGCTGTGGACCGCATCGAGGGCGGCGGTTCTCGCCGCGCCGAGCTCACCCCCGAGCTCGTCGACGAGGGCGAGCTGAAGGGGTGGTTCCGGCGACCAGGGCTGGAGCCGGGCCGCGATCCGAGCATCGTCCGCGGCCTGCGCGAGATCGCCACGAGCCGCCGCCGACCGGCTCGCTCCGAGCTCGTGCTCGCCCGCAAACGACAGGGCCGCGGCCCAGATCGATATCCATGCGGCCACCAGGGTCGCGACCCCGAGCGCGAAGCTGGATTGCCGTCGCGCCGAGTCGTCGGTGGCGGGCTCCACCCCGGCCCCGGCGACCAACAGCCCCGTGGCGACGATCACCGGTGCGAAGGCGGCCGGGATCTGCCACGTCCACTCCAGAGCCGCGGACAGGGCGCCGGCGGCGAGCACCGCGAGCGCCGCATCATCCTCCACCCGTGGCACCGCGAACGAGCGTCGCCGCGTCGCCGCGAGGACGGGGACGGCGAGGAACGCCAGAACCAGGGCGAGGCCGGCCGGTCCCAGTTCGGCAAGCGTCTCGAGATACAGCGAGTGGGCGTTTACGAGCGGGATCGACAGCTGCGGATGAGCGTTCCAGTAGAGCTCGAAGTTGCCCGCGCCCACGCCGCCGACGGGATGACTCGCGAACGCGTCAAGAGCCGCCGTCCAGAACTGGTAGCGCCCGCTGGACCCGGCGCTCGTCAGGTGCCCCGCCGACACGCCCTGGGCGGGGCCGGCGCCTGCGCCCGCCTGGGGGTTGTCCCGACCGGCGAGCGCGATGACGGCTCCGACCACGACGACCAGCCCCACGGCGAAGGGCCAGATCGGACGGCGAGTCGAGCCCACCCGCTGAAGCCACGGGTCGAGGCGGTAGCGAGCCGCGCCGACGAGGCCCACGCAGACCAGGGTCACGAGGAGCATGAGCGCGCCCTGGTTGTTCGCCGAAGCCCCCGCGACACCACTGACGAAATCGTCCTGTGTCCGCGCGACGAGGACGAGCAGCCCGCCCCCGGCACCGCCCAGGACGGCTCCCGCCAGCATGGCGCGGCGGTTGCGGGCGAGCATCAGCAGCACGGCGCCGCCGACCGCGGCGGCCGCGAGGCCGCCGCGGGAGGACGCGAGGTAGAAGCCCAGGACCGAAAGCGGAAGCAGGCCCGCGGCCAGGGCCCGCCCGTACCTGCCCCGTGCGTACGTGGCCAGCCACGCGAGCAGCACCGCGTCAATGGCCAGCAACGCGGCGAGTCCGTTCCAGTACCCGATGGGATAGCTGAGGCGCCCCGCGGCGTTCGGGATCGCGGCGCCCAGCTCGCGATCGGCGTTGCCGAGCAGGGTCGGGACGAACCGCGACCCCAGCGCCGCCGCGCACAGGACGGTCAGTCCTACCGCCAGCCCGACGAGCCAAGCGCGCTTTCCCGTCCTGGGCGCGGCGACCACGACCAGCGTGAACAGGCCCAGGTATCCGGCGACCCTGATGCTCGCGTCGAAGCTTCGGCCGGGGTCGTCCGCCCACGCCATCGAGACGGCGCTCAGCACGACGAGACCCAGCAGCGAGAAGCCCGAGACGAGTGCGGCGCGCGGGACCTCGCTTCGACTCCAGAGCCCGAGCACGATCCCGGCACCCGCCGCCGCCCAAACCACGATCGTGGCGATCGCGACGGCCTCCTGCGAGTAGCCGCCCTGCACGAATCCGAGCGCCGCGGTGGCGACCGCGATCAGGCCGATGGCCAACAGCTGGGAGGCCTCGCCGCTGAACGTGCTTTCACGCGCCAGCGGCCGTTGACTTAGAGGCCCGATGCGCAAGGCACCCAGTCTAAGGTGCGCGACCGCCTGGCTCCGGACGGACCCGCATCTCGTAGAAGTCGAAGTCCAGCTCGCGGTCCGGGCTCAGTACGGCATCGTCCTTGAGGAGGGTGATGGTGCGGGCATTCGGCGACAGCCTGAACGGCGTGGGAAAGTCGGATCGCGGGGGCGCGTCGAGGATGAGGCCGTCCGTGAGCACCCCGGGGACCACGCGGTAGGTGTCACCGCCGTCGAATGCGATGTATCGCGGGACGGCGCGATAGAAGAAGGTACGGAGGCTCTCGATTCCGGATGGTGAGGCGTTGTGTACCCGCGCGAACACGATCTCGTTCGGGCCCGGCGCCTTCGGGACACGGACGCTTTGCCCGTAGCTCGCCTCGGTGGATGACAGCGCGCGCGGCGCCCCGCATCGGTTCGCGGTGCGGCCGAGCACCTGGTAGCGCGGTGTGGTCCGCAGGGCCTCGAAGTTGCAGAGCATCGCCAAGCTCGTGGCCGGAGCGTCGTACGGGGCATAACGGGCGTCAACGCTGTAGGTGTTCGGGCGTCCGTGCGGGCCGCCGGTCGAGTGGCGGAGAATCCGCTGCGGCCCCGCCGAGGACGTGAGGGCTTCCGCGTCTCGTTGGTCCAGCCAGCTCGTATACGCGCTCGGCGACTGGAACTTCGGAACGGGGGACCAATTCAGGCCGTACGCCCACGCGATCCCCACCTCCCAGGGCCATACGTCGACCGTCCTGCCCCGGAGCAGGGCAAGGCTCCGCGGGTCGAGCCGGTACGTCGATCGCATCGCAATCCGGGCCCGTTCCCGCTCGGCTTCTCGTCGGCTCGGGTCGAGCACGGTCCGCAGATCGCTGACGGCCGTCCGTGCGTTCTCGACCGGGGGAAGGACATCCACCGGGCGAGATTCCGTCGCGGCGAAGTAGACGATGGTGAGCGCAGCAAAGGCCGTCAGCGCCCACGGCCGGCTCCCTCGCCAGCCGAAGACGATCCACGGGGCGAGCATCCACGCGAAGAACACCGACATGTGGAACGGGTCCTGGCGAACGAAGCCCTCCTTCCACGCGACGAAGCCCATGCCCAGCGCGAGGAGCAGGAGGCCCACTCGTCGCGGCGTCCTGAGCTCCCTCCCCGCGAGCCAGGCGGCCACCATGACGAGTGCCCACGTGAGCAAGGCGGCCCCGGTCGTCCACCATGCGGCTGTGGCCCGGGTCAGGGGGGTCCACACCAGCGCGGTCGAGTAGCCCCGCATGACCTGGAAGGAGCCCTCGACGAAGTCGCCGACGTTCCCGATCCCCTGACCGGTGGCGAACCAGAGCGCGACCAGGACGGCCGCGAACATGATCGCGAACGAGGCGAGGTTGCGGCCGCGACGGTCGCCCATGGTCGCCGCGGCGACGAGGCACATGCCTGCGATGAGCAGCCCCTCGTTCAGCTTCGCGAGGACCTCCACCGCGCTGAGAACTCCACCCCCGAAGAGGACGATGCGACGTGACATGGCGGACTCGGGCTCCGCGATGGCCACCGCGCACCAGATGAAGACGAGCGGCACGGTCTGCGCGGGGCCATGGGACGACAGGTCGCTGCCCGTCACCGCCATCGTCACGTACGCGAGGAGGATGGCGATCGCGAGGCCGAAGCGCCGGCGAGCGATCCAGACGATCGACGTGGCGAGAGCGAGCCTGACGGCGAACAGGTAGACCGCGCTCAGGACGGCCGGCCAGGCATAGGCGACGAGCGGGACCCGCAGGAATCCGAGCGGACCGTACGTGAAGAGGATGTCCGTCCCGAAGTGGAGCCGCTCCACTGCGGCCATCTGCAGGGCGATGTTCCAGGAGGCGTCGAAGCCCGGAGCCGGTGCGATCACCAGCGGCTGCCAGCTGACGACGACGATCACGACGCCGATCAGCCAGCTCGAGGACAGGACTCGGAGGAGCCGGCTCGCCGCTGTGCTCCCTCGCCTTCGGTCGGCGACGGTGACCGCCATCAGCTCGTGGAGGGGAGACAGATTCTCGTGCTGGTGCCGCCGCCGATCTCGATCCGCCACGGACGAGCGTCCGCATCGCGCGGGATCGACAGAGTGACGGGCCGCCCGGGCCTGAGCTCGCCGAGGTCCACCGGGTAGCCCTCGGCGAAGCGCCCGAGGCGCACCCGGGCGGGTGCGCTCGCACGCAGCGACACCGTGCCCGGATGAAGCTCGCGCACGGTGCCCCCTGCGGACAGCTCCCGGCACCGGCCCGCCGAAGCGCCGCCGGAAGGTCGAAGGGCCAGCCGCTCGGCGCTGGCGACGACCCGGTCGGCCGATTCGCGTATGGCGGCGTCCTGCTGGAGCAGCTCCGTCCCGGAGAACGCGTACGAGCCGAAGCGGTCGACCGCCTGCAGGTACGGACCGGCCTGGACCGGAAAGTGCGCAGGCACGGAGCCCCCGAGCCCGGGTTGGGCCTCAGGGCGGTAGTCGGGCGAGACGGAGGCGCCCGCGATCTCGATCGCACCAAGCGCCGCACGGGCGCGCGGCGCGTAGTCGCTGAAGAACTGCTCGGCGTTGTCGAGCTGCTTGATGTTCGCGAGCACGCCCACGGCCCCCACGGCGACGATCGCGACCCCGGCCCGGCGCGAGATCCTCGCCCCGGCCAGGGCGGCGGCGGCCACGAGGA
>DATAOX010000056.1:0-10023 GCA_036265555.1 Solirubrobacterales bacterium | reverse complement strand
CGGATGAGCATCCAACCCAACTACATGTACCGCGTCCTC
This sequence comes from Solirubrobacterales bacterium, assembly GCA_036265555.1. GTDB lineage: Bacteria > Actinomycetota > Thermoleophilia > Solirubrobacterales > 70-9 > AC-56. The sequence goes on along the minus strand of DATAOX010000056.1, from coordinate 9,984 downwards.
GGCGACCTTCAGAAGGAGGGAAAGGTCAAGAAGTCGGGCCGCTCCTACACCGCGGCCTAGCGCTCGCCCGTCGCCCGCGACATTGACGGGGTTAGGGGCGCTATCGCCCCCTGAACGCCGTCAATGTTTCGCGGGGGGATACACACTGTTACGCCTCCCCACTTGCCTTGCCTGGGGAGCCGGGAACGCCGGGCTCACTAGAGCAGCCCGAGCTCCCTGACCGCGTCGCGCTCGCCCTTCAGCTCGTCGGCCGACGCGTCGATGCGCTCCCGTGAGAGGTCGTTGATGTCCAGCCCCTCGACGAGCTTCCACTCGCCACCGGAGCACGTGCAGGGAAAGCCCGAGATCAGGCCCTCCTCGACGCCATAGGAGCCGTCGGACGGCACCGACATCGAGACCCAGTCCCCCTCGGGCGTTCCGAGGCTCCAGTCCCGCACGTGGTCGACCGCCGCGTTGGCCGCGGACGCCGCGCTCGATGCGCCGCGCGTCTCGATGACCTCGGCTCCGCGCTTCTGCACGCGGGGGATGAACTCGCCCTTGATCCATGCCTCGTCGTCGATCGCGTCCCAGGCGCTTCGGCCGGACACCTTGGCGTGAACGAGATCGGGGTACTGGGTCGTGGAGTGGTTGCCCCAGATCGTGAGGTTCGTGACCTCCCGCACCGGGACGCCGAGCTTGTTCGCGACCTGGGCGATGGCGCGGTTGTGATCCAGGCGAGTCATGGCGGTGAATCGCTCGCTGGGGACGTCCGGGGCGTTCGCCATCGCGATCAGGCAGTTCGTGTTCGCGGGATTTCCAACGACGAGGACCTTGACGTCGGCGGCGGCATGGTCGTTGATGGCATTGCCCTGCGGCTTGAAAATCCCTCCGTTGGCCTCCAGCAGGTCCGAGCGCTCCATGCCCTTGGTGCGAGGGCGCGCGCCGACCAGGAGCGCGACGTTGGTGCCGTCGAAGGCGTCCTCAGCACGGTCGTGGATGCTCACTCCGGCGAGCAGCGGGAACGCGCAGTCCTCCAGCTCCATGGCCGTGCCCTCGGCGGCCTGCATCGCGTCGGGGATCTCGAGCAGGCTCAGGTTGACCTCCGTGTCCGAGCCCAGCATCTCGCCGCTCGCGATCCGGAACAGGATCGCGTAGCCGATCTGGCCGGCGGCGCCTGTGACTGTGACCTTGACGGGGTTGTCGCTCACTTCGCAGCCTCCTGATGGGTTGACTCGCTACTCGCCTGGTCCTGCCGGCCGATCGCCTGTCCGAGGTTCTCCTCGATCGCCCCGAGGAACTCCTCGGTCGTGAGGAAGTCCTGGTCGTCGCCCACGAGGAGGGCCAGGTCCTTCGTCATCCTGCCGCTCTCCACGGTCTCGACGCACACGCGCTCGAGCGTCTCCGCGAACTCCATCACCTCGGGCGTGTCGTCCATCCGCCCCCGGGCCGCCAGCGCGCGCGTCCACGCGAAGATCGAAGCGATCGGGTTGGTGGAGGTGGGCTTGCCCTCCTGGCGGAGGCGGAAGTGGCGGGTGACGGTGCCGTGCGCCGCCTCGGCCTCGACGGTCGAGCCGTCGGATGTCATCAGCACGCTCGTCATGAGCCCGAGCGAGCCGAACCCCTGAGCCACGGTGTCGGACTGCACGTCGCCGTCGTAGTTCTTGCACGCCCACACGTAGCCGCCCTCCCACTTCAGCGCGGCGGCGACCATGTCGTCGATCAGCCGGTGTTCGTAGGTGAGGTCCCTCGACTCGAACTCCTCCTTGAACTCGGAGTCGAACACCTCCTGGAACAGGTCCTTGAACCGGCCGTCATACGTCTTCAGGATCGTGTTCTTCGTCGACATGTACACGGGGTACCCGCGGTCCAGGCCGTAGCGGAACGACGCCCGGGCGAAGTCGCGGATCGACTCGTCCAGGTTGTACATGGCCAGCGCCACGCCGCCGCCCTCCGGGAAGTCGAACACCTCGAGCTCCATCGGGTCGCCGCCATCGTTCGGATGGAAGTTGAGCGTCAGCCTGCCCTCGCCGGGGATCTTGGTGTCGGTCGCGCGGTACTGGTCGCCGAACGCATGGCGCCCGATCACGATCGGCTTCGTCCAGCCCGGCACCAGGCGCGGGATGTTCGAGATCACGATCGGCTCCCGGAAGATGACACCCCCGAGGATGTTGCGGATCGTCCCGTTGGGCGAGCGGTACATCCGCTTCAGGCCGAACTCCTCAACCCGCGCCTCGTCCGGCGTGATCGTCGCGCACTTGACGCCGACGCCGTGCTCCTTGATCGCGTGGGCCGCGTCGACCGTGACCTGGTCGTCCGTCGCATCGCGGTTCTCGATCCCGAGGTCGAAGTAGATGAGATCGACGTCGAGATACGGGAGGATCAGCGATTCCTTGATGAATGCCCAGATGATGCGGGTCATCTCGTCGCCGTCGAGCTCGACGATCGGGTTTTCGACCTTGATCTTCGCCACGTGGAGCGCTTCCTACCCGCCGGGGCGGCGATGCTATCGGGGCGCCGCCGGCCCCCCACCGCGTCGAGCGGTGCATTTTCCGCCCGGCCACCCGGCCACCCCGCGTCGAGCGGTGCATTTTCCGCGCCTGGCGCAGGAAATGCACCTTTCGACGTTCGGAAGGGGGTCCAGTCCGCGACGCGGGGGTTGCGGGAAGAAGTGAATTGTGATTCACTTCTTCCGTGGCCTACCGACCCACCGCTCGGACCGAGGCTCGTCGCGCCGAGGTGCGCGAGGGCATCGTCCGGGCCGCCCGTGACCTGATCGCGCAGGGCGGCTACGCCGAGGCGCGCGTGGCCGCGGTCGCCAAGCGGGCGGGCGTCGCGACCGGGACGGTCTACCGGTACTTCCCGTCCAAGGCTGAGCTCTTCGCCGAGGTCTTCCGCCGCGCCTCCCAGCGCGAGGTCGACGCGATGGCCGAAGCCACCGTGGCCGATGGCAGGCCCGCCGCCGAGCGCGCGGCCACCGCGGCCGAGATGTGGGCGCGCCGCGCCCTTCGCGCTCGCCGTCTCGCGTACTCGCTGCTGGCCGAGCCGGTGGACCCGCTCGTCGAGGCCGAACGACTGGCCTTCCGGCGCGCCTACCGGGACGTCGTCGCCGCGCTGATCGCCGACGGGGTCGCCGCCGGGGAATTGCCGCGACAGGATCCCGAGATCACCGCCGCGGCTCTGGTCGGCGCCCTGGGCGAGGCGCTCGTCGGTCCTCTCTCCCCCGCAGGGGGCGAGGTCGACCCGGACGTGCTCGTCGCCGAGGTCGTTTCGTTCTGGGTCCGGGCGCTCGGCGCCGAGCCACACACATCCGCGCCCGCCCCCGCTCGTCGAAAGGAGCCCATCGTTGTCAACGCTTGAGAGCGCCCCCGTTCGGGGCAAGACCCACGAGGTCGCCAATCAGCCGCCGCCGCTCGAGAACTACAACACCTTCGAGACCGATCGAGTCCTGGTCGAGGCGCTGCGGCGCGAGGGCGGCGAGTGGGCCGCCGACCACGTTCGCGAGATCGGGGCCGCGGCCGGGCGGGCGGAGACGGCGCGCTGGGCCTTCGAGGCCAACGACAATCCGCCCCGGCTGCGCACGCACGATCGCTACGGCAACCGGATCGACGAGGTCAGCTTCCATCCGGCCTGGCACTCCCTGATGCGCCTCGCGGTCCCGTGGGGTCTTCATTCGCTTCCCTGGAGCGACCCCAAGCCGGGCGCCCACGTCGCGCGCGCCGCCGGCTTCCTCCTGCTGCCGGAGGCCGGGATCGGCTGCCCGCTTTCGATGACGTACTCGGTGGTCCCCGCCCTCCGGAAGGAGCCCGACCTGGCGGCGGAGTGGGAGCCACGGTTCGCGTCGCTGCACTACGACGGCGAGCGGCTGGTGCCGGCGCCCGACAAGAGGGGCGCCCTCTGCGGCATGGGCATGACCGAGAAGCAGGGCGGCTCGGACGTCCGCGCCAACACCACGACGGCCAGCCCTCTGAACGGCGGTGGCTCCGGCGCCGAGTACGAGATCACCGGTCACAAGTGGTTCTTCTCCGCCCCCATGTGCGACGCGTTCCTGGTCCTGGCGCAGGCCCCCGGCGGGCTCTCGTGCTTCTTCATGCCGCAGTTCACCCCGGACGGCGAGCGCAACCGGATCCATCTGCAGCGCTTGAAGGACAAGCTCGGCAACCGCTCCAACGCCTCGTCCGAGGTGGAGTTCCGCGGCGCGTGGGCGAGGCTCGTCGGCGAGGAGGGACGAGGCGTCCCGACGATCATCGAGATGGTCAACCACACGCGGCTGGACTGCGCGCTCGGCGGCGCCGCCGGCATGCGGCAGGGAGTCGCACATGCGATCCACCACAGCTCGTACCGCTCCGCCTTCGGACGGCTGCTCGTCGATCAGCCGCTGATGCGCAACGTGCTGGCCGACCTCGCGATCGAGTCCGAGGCGGCGACGATCAGCTCGATGCGCCTCGCCCGCTCCTACGACGAGGCGATCGGCGGGAACGAGGCCGCCCAGGAGCTCAAGCGGCTCGCGAACGCCGTGCTGAAGTACTGGATCTGCAAGCGGGCGCCGATGCACGCCGCCGAGGCGCTCGAATGTCTCGGCGGCAACGGCTACGTCGAGGAGTCGGGCATGCCCCGTCTATACCGTGAGGCCCCGCTCAACTCGATCTGGGAGGGCTCCGGGAACGTTCAGTGCCTCGACGTGCTGCGGGGGATGGCGCGCAACCCGGCTGCCGTCGAGGCGTTCGCCGCCGAGGTCGGCGAGGGCGCCGTGGCCGAACGCCGCCTCGACGAGTTCGGGCGTCGGCTGCGCGATGACCTCGCCTCGAACCCGGAAACGCTCGAAACCCGCGCCCGCGGCCTGGTGGAGCGAATGGCGCTGGCGCTGCAGGCATCGCTCCTCGTCCGCTACGGCGACCCGGCGGTCGCCGACGCGTTCTGCGCGTCGCGTCTGGAGGGCGACTCCGGTCGCGCGTTCGGGACGCTGCCGGCGGGGACCGACTTCGATCGCATCATTCGGCGGCACGCGCCGAGAACCGCCGGGTAGCGCTCCTCGCGGGCGCCGGGCGATCCACCCGTGTAGGTGAAACGCCGCCGGGGGCGGTCGCCGGGCTATCGCCGCGCGGACACCCGGTAGGCAACCTGCGGCTCGGCGAACCCCTTCAGCTCGAGCACCTCGCGCTCGGCGGCGATCGAGCGCTCCGCCAGCCACGGCTGCACCCGGCGGTGGGCCTCGTCGCTGAGGAGGACCTCGCCGCTTCGTGCCTTCACCTGCAGCCGGGCGGCGAGGTTGGTCGCGACGCCCATGACGTTCATGTTGTCGTCGGAGAAGCCGCGGGCCAGGACAGCCGGGCCGACGGCGATCCCGATCCCGACCCCGAGGCCCACCGCCTCCGCGCGGTCGCGCAGCGCCAACGCGACCTGGAGGGCCGAGACGGCGTGGTCAAGGCGGGCGCCGGTCACGTTGAACGTCGCCATCACCGCGTCGCCCGCGAACTTGTCCACCATCCCGCCGTGCTGCTCGACCGTCGCCCGCGCCAGGCGGAAGAGCGCCGTCATCCGCTCGCTCATGTGGTCGGGCGGCTGTGACGACATCAGCTCCGAGTAGCCGCGAACGTCGGCGAACAGCGACGTCACAACCCGCTCCCCGGCGGGGGCGACGTCCGGGACACGCTCCGGCTCGGCCGCCTCAACGCCGGCCACGAGCTCCGTGCCGAGCTCCTGCGCGACCGCCTCCGCCTCGCTCCGAATGAGGTTCGCCTGCAGCCCCGGGGCCCGCTCGGCCACGGCGCCGAGCTCCTGCTCGGCGGCCTCGCGATCCCCGGACTCGCCGAGGGCTCGCGCGAGCACGATCCGCCCCCGCAGCTCCGCGAGGATGAATCCCGCTTCGGCCGCGGCCTCGACGAAGCGCCGCAACGGCGGCACGGCACCGGCGGCGTCACCCCGGGCCAGTCGGATTCGCCCGTCCATCTCGTCCATATGGGCGGCGCCGGCGGTCGTGGGGCGCCGCCGCGCGCGGTCGAGCAGCTCCTCCGCGGCATCGATCTCGCCACCGGCGAGGAACGCCTCGGTGGCCAGCGCCAGCGTCTCGCGATACATCGCGAGTGCCTCGGCGTTCGCCTGGATCTCGCGCGCGAGCTCCAGCGCCTCGTCGGTCTCGCCGCGCGCCAGCCGCAGGCGCACCCCCGCGGGAGCGTCGTACACGATGTCCTGAAGCTCGGTCCTGGTGGACGGCGGCGGCAGCGCGGAGACCGCCTCGTCGGTCCTGCCGAGCTCCGCCAGGGCCAGGGCGAGCTGGACCTTCCCCCGCCACGCCATCTTCGGGCTTCCGAGGCGGTCGTAGGTCTCGCTGGACTCGGCCGCCGCGTCCCGCGCGGCACGCAGCTCGCCCTGCACCGCTCGCACGTAGCTCGACGCGAGGCTGTAGCTCCCGCTCGCGAGCATGGTGCTGGGCTCGCTCTCGAGGCGGGCCAGCCGCTCCTCGAGCCCGCCGGTCATCGTGTGGACCCGCATCCAGATGTCGTTCCACGCGACGTTGGCGAAGATCTGCCAGAAGCCCGCCTCGCGCGCCTGGCGGTAGCAGTCGTCCATCACCGCGCGCCCCTCCTCGGCGTCGCCGGCATCGAGCAGACCGAGGCCGACGAACGCCAGGGCCCAGATCCGCTCGAACTCGGCCCCCGCCCGCTCGGCGATGTCGACCGCCTTGCGGGCCTCGGCCAGACAACCGACGTAATCCATCTCGAACGCGTCCAGGCCGGCCAGGCGCATGTGGGCCAGCGCGAGCTCCGCGGAGGGACCCGCCCCCTCCAGTGCGTCGCGAGCGGCTTCGAACTCGCGGCGCGCGAGGTCCGGCTGCGAGGCCTCCCACTCGCAGCGGCCCAGGATGACCCTGAACCGGGCTCCGTCCAGGCGCTCGCCGAGCCCCTCGAGATCCTCGATGCCCTCGCGCAGGTACCTGGCGGCGGTCGACGCCGCGCCGTTGAGCCAATGATCGCGCCCGATCCTGCACACGGTCAGCGCCCGCTCCTTCGGGTCGTCGATGTGCGGCAGGATCCGCTCGAGCAGCGAGATCGCCTCCCCGAACGCGACGGTCCGCTCGGCGTCCGCCGCGCTCTCCAGGCACACGGGCACCGCCTCATCCATCCGACCGGCTCCGAGGAGGTGGTGCGCCAGGTCCACGGGGGCCGTTCGCTCCCGCTCGGCGAGGACGTCGGCCGCCCGCGCGTGAATGGCCTGGCGGCGCGGCGTCACGATGTCGGTGTAGATCGCCTCCTGGGTCAGCGCATGACGCCAGCGGTAGCGCCCCGGCTGCTGCGGGTGCTCCTCGAGAAGCTGCTGGGAGACCGCCTCGGCCAGCGCCGAGTGCACGGCCTCCTCGGGGGCTCCCGCGACCGCCACGAGGATCGAATAGTCGAACGTCCGCCCGAGCGCGGCCGCGGCCTCGAGCGTGCTGACGTGCTCGGGCGCCAGGCGCGCGACCCGAAGCAGGATGGTGTCGCGTACCGTCTCCGGGATCGCGGCGTCGCGGACCGCGAGCGACGAGGACCGGTCGGCCGGCGGGGCGGCGGCGCCCTCGGTGGCCTCCTTCACCATCTCCTCGAGGACGAACGGGTTGCCCTCGGTGCGTTCCAGCATCAGCTCCCGCAGCTCGGGGTCGACGTGGTCGGGACCGAGAATGGCCTGAAGCATCTCGGCGACCCCCCGCTCAGGCAGCGGCCGGAGCTCGACCAACTCGGCGAGCCCCGAGCGCCTCCAGCCCTGGAGCACCGGCACGACGGGGTGACGACGGTGAAGCTCGTCGCTCCGGTAGGTGATCAGGATGAGGGCGCGAAGCCCGGACAGCCGCCGCGCGATGTGGTCGAGGAGCTCGCGAGTCGAGGCATCGGCCCAGTGAACGTCCTCGATCACGAGGAGCATCCCGTCATCCTTCGCGGGGATCGAGAGCAGGGCGACGATCGCCTCGAACAGGCGCAGCTTCGCCTGCTCGGAGTCGCCGGGCTGCTCCGGGCCGGCGCCGTCGGCCAGCTGGGGGAAGAGCTGCGAGAGGTCGCGTGCAGAGGGGCCGAGCCGCGACGCGACCGCGCCCGCGTCCTGGCCGTCGAGGTACTTACCAACCGCCTCGACGAAGGGCAGGTACGGCAGCGACAGCTCGGCCTCGCTGCAGGTTCCCCACAGCACCTGGTTCCCCAGCTGTCGCGCGAGGCGGGCGACCTCGTTCGCGAGTCGCGTCTTCCCGATGCCCGCCTCGCCCGAGAGGACGGCGAGGCCGCCCTCGCCGCCATGCGCCGAGATGAGCGCGGCCTCGAGGGTCGCGAGCTCGTCGTCCCTCTGGACGAGAATCGGACACAGAGAGCTGGGCATTACAGCAAGGGTAAGCCGCGGGGGGCTGATCCATCCGCACGCTCTACAGCCAGCGCTCGTCCAGGCGGCGCACCACCGCCGCGGTCAGGCGGACCGCGTCGGCGACCGTCCCGTAGTCGACGTTCTCCGGCACGTCGGTGGGCCAGTGGTAGTTGGCGGGCTGCTTGAGATCGGTGACCGAGCAGAGCGACGCGCACTCGTATCCAGCCGCGAGCGGATAGATGCCGTCGGTCGCGTTTCGCAGGCGAAGGTTGGGACGCAGCTTGATCCCCAGCTCCGCCGCCAGGCCGTCGAGCAGGGCCAGCGCCCGCGGCGGGTACTCGCGCATCCTGATCATCCCCTCACCGCGGAGAACGAGCAGGTGCGGGGAGCCCACCGTGTCGATCGTGAGGAAGAACGTGCTCTCGCGGGGCAGCTCGTCGAAGTGGCGCCGCGCGAACGCCAGCATGCCCTCGCAGAGCGCCTCCTCGGAGGTGGAGACGAGCATCACCCTGACGGTCCGGGTGGGGCTCATGGCGAGGGCCCTCGCGATCGCGACCAGAACCGCGACTCCCGTGGCGTTGTCGTTGGCGCCGGGCACGGTCCCGCGGAAGCCGATGTCGGCCAGCTCGGCGGCCGACGCCGCCGCGAGGGCGGTGCCGGCCTTGATGAGGCGCGGCTCGTCCATGACGGCACCCCCGGTGACGAGCGCCGGGACCGCCACCACGGGGGCGAAGAGCGGCGGGCTGGTGTTGGCGCGCTCGATCAGCCACGGGGCGCGGCCGAACAGGATCTCCGGGATCGCCGGGTGGTAGACGAGGCCCGAATGCGCGGCGTCGTGGTGCGCGACGAGGACCACCGTGCGCTCGGCATCCGGGGGACCGGTCTCGGCGACGACCGTCGTCGCGGTCCGCTGCGGCAGGAGCCTGCGCAGGCGACGCTCGCCGGGCGGGAGGTCATCCAGGGCGGCGAGCCCGGCCGCGGCCGCGATGAAGGCGCCCAGCCCGCGGCGGCCACGCAGGGCGGCGAGCCCGCCGACGAGCGCCGCGGCGGCGGCGAGCCCGAGCGGCCACCAGAAGGTCCCGTGCACCCGGTCGAGCTCGATTTCGCCGTCGGCACCCGTCTCGCGAAGCTTCGTGAGCAGCCACTCGGCCGCGCGGCGCTCTCCGGACGAGGCCGTCGGGCGGTGAATCCTGCACAGCGATTCGACGAGGTCGCGGAGCCACGCCTGGTCGAGGTGCGGAGCCGTGAGCGATCGTGGAGGGGCGCCGCTCGGCATGGAGCGGGGGAGTCTGGCACCTCCACGGGTGACCGTCTCCTCCACCTACCACGGACCTGCCCTGCCTAAGATGGCTCCATGCCTGCCCGTGGCGCGGTAACTCTCTTTCACGTCCGGGGCATCCGGATCGGGATCGATTACTCCTGGTTCTTCGTCCTCTTCCTGATCATCTTCATGCTGTCGAGCTCCTACGGCTCGGTGCTCGACACGCCCAGCGGTGACGCGCTGCCCTACGCGCTGGCGGTCATCAGCGCGCTCGCGTTCTTCACCTGCATCCTGCTCCACGAGCTGGGCCATGCCTTCGTCGCGCTGCGGCACGGGATCGGCATCTCCGACATCACGCTCTGGTTGTTCGGCGGCGTCGCGAGGATGACCAGGGACTCCGACTCGCCGGGGACCGAGTTCAAGGT
>DATAOX010000055.1:0-12908 GCA_036265555.1 Solirubrobacterales bacterium | reverse complement strand
GCTGAGGTAGGGGCCGATGAACGGGCCGGTTCCGTTGATGTTCACGCCGACGACGGTGGCCCAGAACGACCGCTGGTCGAAGGGCAGGAGATACCCCGTGAAGCCCATGATCATCGTGAGAATGAGCAGCGTCACCCCGATAATCCAGTTGAGCTCCCGCGGGTACTTGTACGCGCCGAAGATGAACGTCCGCGCCATGTGGAGGTAGACCAGGATGATCATCACGCTGGCGCCCCATTTGTGCATCCCGCGCACGAACTCGCCGAGGAAGACGTCGTTCGTGAGATGGGTGACGGAGGCGTAGGCCTGGGTGGGCGAGGGGTCGTAGTACATCGCCAGGAACACACCGGTTACCGCCTGCACCACGAACGCGAACAACGTCGCCGAGCCGAGCGTGTAGAACCAGTTGGTCCCCTTCGGGACCTTCCGGTAGAGCATCCCGGTGAGAAAGCTCCCTCCACCGGTCCGCTCGTCCAACCACCCGATGAGGTCGGCCGGCGCCTCCTTGAGCGGCGCCAGCGGATCGCCGCCGTTCGGGCTCCTGTCAGTGCCCGGCTTGTGCGGCCGCTTCAGGGGGGGCGGGATGAGGACGTCTGGGATCTTCATGGCGCCGGCGGCGTATCCGGCCGCGGCGGATAGATGTAGTTCCAGGCCCCACCCGTGTACTCACCGGGGTCGCGATATCGCACGGGGTCGAGCTGCGACGTGACGCTGTAGCGGGGCCCAAGCTGCACTTGGCCCTTCACCACGCGCGTCTGGAAGCGGTCGAGCGGGCGCACCGGGGGCCCACCGATCACCTTTCCCTGGAAGTCGTAGACGCCGCCGTGACAGGGGCAGACGAAGCTCCCCGCCGCGGCGACGAAGTTGACCGGGCAGCCGAGGTGGGCGCACCGCGTGGAGATGGCGACGTAGCTCGAGGGCGACTCGTCGTACTTCTTGGATCCCTGGCGGACGAATGCGGTCGTCTTTCCGGCCTCGCCGATGCCCTCGACGAGCGTGAAGACCACCGGCTTGTACGTGTCGGCGGAGAACCGGCTGGTAGGTCCCACGCTCTCCCAGATCTCGTCGGGCTTCTTGAAGATCGGCGCGACCGCGAAGCCGACGGCGGGCAACACGATGATCGCCCCGGCCACTCCCCCGACCGCCTGCGCCGCGATCGTCAGGGCACGTCGGCGGCTCATCGACTCGCCCTCGAAGTAGCCCGCCGGCTCAGGCTTCGACAACGCCTCGCCGGTCTGCCCGTTCGTCTTGTCGGCGGCGTCGGCCACTTTCAGGCTTTGCTCGGTACTCGCGCTACGCCCAGGTCCATTTCTTTTGCTTCGCGGTCAGCGCTCAGCGCTTAGGAGGGGGCCGGAAGCCTATCGCCTCGGCTGCGCCGTCCAGAGGCTCGGCCAGGCCGGCTTCCTCGGCCGTTGCGGCGGCGCCCTCCCACAGGGCCCGGGGCGCCTCCGGGTCCCCCTCACGCAGCGCGGCCTTCGCCTCGCCGTGCGCCGGCGGCGCTCCGGCGGCCACGGTGATCGTCGAAGCGAGCCACAGCGCCGCCGAGCCGTCCTGCACCCCGGAGGCGCGGTCGCCTACGGCGTGAAGCTGGGCGACGAGGGAGATCAGGTCCGAGAGCTCGCGCACGGCCTCCAGGTCACCCAGCTCCGCCAGCCGCTCGAGGCCCCGCGCGTACAGGTAGTCGCCCGCGAGCAGCGCCAGATCCGCGTCGGCCCCGTTCACTACGCGCGGCCGTGCGTAGTGGAGGAGGTATCCCTCGCGGATCGACTCGATCAGCATCGCGTACTCGGACGCCGCCTCGGCGACGCGGGGGCCGCGGGCAACCAGGATCCCGAGCACGGGGACATCGCCATCCGGGTCGCTGACATGCGCCGAGATCACGGATTGCTCGGCGCGCAGGTGCGTCGCTAGCTCGCTGAGAGCGGCGGCGGGCGAAGGCACGGCGCGAGGTTACTCAGACCCGGACGAAGGCAACCCTACGATCGAGGCGTGGAGCGGGCCCGCTCGTCCCGCGATCCACATCCCCAACCCCGTCCGGAGGATCGCCACCTCGCCGGGTTGGGCGGGATCCCTGTACTCGATCTCCATGTCGGCGGCTCGCGGCTCCTCGGCCTGCCAGAGCATCTCCTCGACGGGCTCCCAGTACGCCGCGTTGTTCACGTGACCGGCGACGTCCATGTCGCTGGCCCGAAAATGCCATGCCGAGCGCGTCGCTGCGTCCGGTGGCTCGGGATGACGTAGGCGAAAGTCCGCCTTGCGCCCGCCTGCGCTCGCGCCGTAGACGGCTCGGAATTCCTCGCCCAGCCGGAGCGGGCGAAGGGTCGCTGTGTCGACATGGATCCAGGTCGCCACCGCTTCGACCGTGGCTTCGCCGCCCGAGACGGTCGTCCGCCGCTCCGCAGCGACCCGCGCGGCCCCGCTGCAGAAGGTGCGGACCATCACCGGCTCGCCGAAGCGCGGAAAGGCCTCCACGCGCACCCGCGCTCGGCGGACGACCCAGGCGCCCCGGCGCGCAAGGCCGGCGTCCACGATGTCCGCGTAGGCGATGTCCTGCAGCCAGCGGGCGATGGCGTCCATGCGAACCCGGCCCGACGCGGTGGCATCGGCCAGCCCCGGTACGACCTCGCGCTCGAAGGTCCGACCGGCGCCGGGTGGGCGCACCATGTCGGACAGTGGCGAGATCGCGGCGTCGCTCACCGGAACGCGGCGTCGAACGCCTCCGCGGCGGCCGCCAGCGTGCGATCGATCGCCGTCTCGTCGTGGGCGAGCGAGACGAACCACGCCTCGAATTGCGAGGCGGGCGGATAGATCCCACGGTCGAGCAGCCCCCGGCAGAAGCGGCCGTAGGCGTCGATGTCGCAGGCAGAGGCGTCGCCGAAGTCCCGCACGGGTTCAACGCTGAAGAAGGGAGTCACGAGTCCGCACACGGAAACGACCTGGACCGGGCGGTCTCCCGCGACGTCTCTGAGGCCGTCCGCAAGCCGGTTGGTCAGCTCACCCAGACGATCGTAGGCGCGCGCGTCCAGCTCGCGCAGGGTCGCCAGCCCAGCGGCCACAGCGATGGGATTCCCCGAGAGCGTGCCGGCCTGGTAGACATCGCCGGCGGGAGCGACTCGCTCCATCAGACCACGCCGGCCGCCATAGGCCGCCGCCGGCAGGCCCCCACCGAGGACCTTGCCCATGATCACGAGGTCCGCCTCGACACCGAACAGCTCCTGAGCGCCTCCACGGGCAACTCGGAATCCGGTGATCACCTCGTCGAGGATCAGCAGCGCGCCCGCCGCGTCGGCGCACTCGCGGAGCGATTGCAGGAAGCCCTCTTCCGGCGGTACGACGCCCATGTTCGCGGGAATGGGCTCGGCCAGGATGGCCGCCGGCCCGTGCTCGGCCGCAGCCGCCGCCACCGCCTCGGAATCGTTCCAGGGCACCACCACGGTGTCCGCGGCCTGTGCTCGAGTGACCCCCGGGCTGGTGGGGATGCCATGTGTCGCGAGGCCGGACCCGCCCTCGGCCAGCAGCCCGTCGACGTGGCCGTGGTAGGCGCCCGCGAACTTGACGATCGTGTCGCGCCCAGTTGCGGCTCGCGCGAGGCGGACGGCGCTCATCGAGGCCTCGGTCCCCGAGTTGACCATCCGGACCATCTCGACGGCGGCGAATCGCTCGGCGACCTCCCTCGCGAGCTCGACCTCCCCCTCGGTCGGAGCGCCGTAGCTGGTGCCACGCTCGCTCGCGTGACACACCGCCGCCACGACCCCCGGATGCGCGTGTCCGAGGATCAGCGGCCCCCAGGAGCACACCCAATCGACATAGCGGTTCCCGTCCACGTCGACCAGCTCGGCACCGTCGCCGCGCTCGATGAAGACCGGGCACTCACGCCCGATGGCGCGCATCGCGCGCACCGGCGAGCTCACGCCGCCCGGCAGCAACTCGACCGCCTCGGTGTAGAGGGCCTCCGACGTGGAGCTATTCACGGGGCCTCCCGGCGAGGAGGTCAGGCCCCGTGCTCACGTTCCCACGCGGCGTAGTCCTCGATGAAGTAGTGGAGGCGGACCTTCTTGAACTCGGTCGAGGAATACAGGACCGCGCGGTCCTCGCCGTGAAGGTCGTGATCGTCGGCGATCCGGTCGAGGATGGCGTCGCACTCCTCCTTCGATCGCCCGTGCGCCATGGTGAAGACCGAGTAGGGCCAGTCCGGATAGGTGGGGCGTTGGTAACAGTGCGAGATCCCGCGGACCGCTGCCATCCGAGCACCGGTCTCGAGCACCTTGTCCTCGGGTACCCGCCAAACGCCCATCCCGTTCGCCGAGAAGCCCGCCCGGCGGTGGTAGAGGATCGCGGCGACGCGGCGCAGAAGCTTGCGATCCACCATGCCCTGAAGATGGTCGAGGAACAGCTCCGTCGTCATTCCGACCTCGGCCGCGGCCACGTCGTAGGGACGCTCGGCTACCCGCATCGGTCCCTGGAGCGCCCGGATCACGGCCACATCGAGGTCGTCGTACGGCTGTGGCTCGAGCTCACGCGGCGGCGCTGCGGCGACGGACGCAGCGAGCACGTCGGTCCCCTGCTCCATCTCCAGGTTCATGTTGATCTTGAAGAGCGTCAGGGTGGGGAGCTGGCGGAGGGACTCGGCGCCGGTCTCCTCCTGCAGCGCCACGAGCGTCCCGTCTAGGCCCAGCCGCGAGTCCGGTGGTGTCGCGATCGTGAACCACAGGTTGAACTCGTGGGTTCGGAGGTAGTTGTGCGAGACGCCGGGATGGACGTTGATGATGCGGGCAGCGCGATGGGGGTTCGACGGATCGACCTTCGCCGCGACCAGCATCGACGAATAGCCGAGCGCACGCGTGTCGAAAATGGGCGTGATCTCGCGGATGATCCGCTCGTCCAGGAGCCGCTGGGTGCGGGACATCACCTCGGTCGCCGGCATCTCGACCGCCCGCGAGATCGCGGAGAACGGCTCCGGCTCCAGCGGGAACCTCGACTGCAGCGCGTTCATCAGTCCCCTGTCCGCGTCGTCCAGTGCCACGGCCGCACCGCCCTTGCGCGATCGGATCTTGGGACGCGGCCCGGTGGTCGCGCCCGCCGGGGTCAAAGCCAAGTCGCGGCGTCCTTCGCGTAATAGGTGAAGACCAGGTCCGCCCCCGCGCGGCGGATGGCCGTCAGGGTCTCGAGCACGGCCCGCTCCTCGTCGATCCAGCCATTTCGCGCGGCCGCCTTGAGCGCCGAATACTCGCCCGAGACATGAAACGCCGCGACCGGTGCCCCGGTCGTGTCCTTGACGCGCCGGATCACGTCGAGGTACGGCGTCGCCGGTTTCACCATCAGAACGTCGGCGCCCTCGGCGAGATCCAGCTCAGCCTCTCTGACACCCTCCAGGGCGTTGGCCGGATCCATCTGGTACCCGCGGCGGTCGCCGAACTCCGGGGTTGACTCGGCGGCCTCGCGGAAGGGGCCGTAGAGGGCTGACGCGTACTTGGCACTGTAGGCGACGATCGGGACGTTCGAGTGACCCTCGTCGTCGAGCTGCGAGCGCATCGCACCCACACGGCCGTCCATCATGTCGCTCGGCGCGACGACGTCCGCGCCGGCGTCGGCAAGCGATATCGCCGTCTTCGCGAGGAGCTCGAGCGTCACGTCGTTGTCGACCTCCCCATCCAGGACGATGCCGCAATGCCCATGGGTCGTGTACTCGCACAGGCAGACGTCCGCGATCACCACGAGATCGGGATGGGCCTCCTTGAGCGCACGAACGGCGAGCTGAACCACGCCCTCCGGGTCGTAGGCGCCCGAGCCCGCCTCGTCCTTCTCGCTCGGAATCCCGAACAGGATCACCGCCTCGATCCCCGCCGCCTGCAGCTCGGTCGCCTCGGCGACCAGCTCCGAGATCGAGAGCCGCTCGACGCCGGGCATCGACGGCACCTCCTCGCGCACGCCCTCGCCCGCGACGACGAATAGCGGCTGGACCAGATGGTGGGGCGAGAGCTCGGTCTCGCGCACCAGATCGCGGAGCGCCTTCGTGCGCCGCATGCGCCGCATGCGGGTGGCGGGAAAGCTCACACGGCAATTCTAGGAGCGTCGCACTCTGCCCGGCCTCTCCCGGGGTTTCATTCCGCGCGTCAAGTCAATCTGCATCCGGTTTCCGGATGTGGATTGCCTCGACCGGGGATCATCCCGCTGGCCCCGGCCCTCCCCACTTGCCCTCGCCGCCTGGGCGCTGAACGCCCAGGCTCAGGCGAACCGTCGCAGCGCGATCCTTGCGAGCGCGCCGTACGCAATGACGAGGATCGCCAGGTGGAGCACCGGCGTGCCCAGCGCCGGGCCGGCGGCGTCGAGCGCGCCCGACATGGCATCGAGCGCCGCATCGAACGGGAAGAGCGCCCGCACCACCTTGATCACGTCATACAGACCCGGGCTCACGGTGCCGGACTCCACCAGCGAGACGAACGCGACCGGCAGGGAGATCATGAACGCGAGCAGCGAGCTGACCCGGACCTCCCGTGCCGCCGCTCCGATCGCCGCCCCGAAGGCCGCGAAGGCGGCGCCGCCGGCGACGACGGCCGCGAGAATGAGCGGGAAGCGGCCCCAGTCGATGTGAACGAACAGCGAGAGGCCCGCGAGCATCAAGAGGGTGACCACGAGCGACAGCGCCACGCCCAGGCCCACCTTCTCGGTGAGCAGCGCCCACTTCGAGACGAGCCCACGAGTGAGCCTGGTGAAGGCGTTCTCCTCCCGCTCGAGCGCGAGCGCTCCGGCCACGAGCAGCACCGTGGCGAACATGAGGGTCACGGTCGCTGCGACCGCGATCGCGAACGCGTCGAGGCTGGGCGGCGAGCCCGAGACGACATCCTTATTCACCTGGATCGGGTGCGCGATCGACGAGAGCAGGGGGTTGGCGAGGTCGAGATTCTGGCGTGCGAGCCGCGCGAACGTGATCACGCGCTGCAGCGACCCCGCGAACGGACTGTCCTTCGGGAGCTCCGGCTGGATCGCCTCGAGGATCTGCTGCGTGTTCTGGAGCCCGAGGATGTTGAGCGTCTGTCCGAGCAGGCTCAGATGGCCTCCACGAAGGAGCAGCGTCAGGTAGTTCGCGGCGAGCCGGGTCACCTTCTTCGAGAGCCTCAGGTTCGCCTGGGTGATCAGGGTGTTGATGCGATCGTCGACGAGGCTCGCCTTCACGGGGTCCTCCTCGTTCACGAGCACCCGCACGGTGGGCTGCGACGGAGTGAGCGAGGCGAGCGACTCGATGTCCTGGATGAAGTCCTTCGGGAGGATCAGCGCGGCGAGGGCGTCGCCCGACTGGACCATCTGGCGAGCCTGCTCCTCGTTCGAGACGTCGACGCAGTCGAGCCGCGAGCAGAGCTCCCCCCGGGCGCCGGTGATGTCGAGCTGGTGGCCGCTGATGACGAGCGGCGTCCCCTGCGGGATCTCGTTCAGGAACGCCACCCGCGGCTTCGCGGGCCCACGAGACAGGGCAAAGCCGATCAGCACCGCGATCGCGATCGGGTAGATCACGAGGAGCGCCGTGAGCAGCGGCGACCGGCGCAGGATCTGTAGGTCCTTGATGAAGAGCCAGCGCATCGCTCAACGGCCCCGGCCCGCTGCCCGCATCAGTGTCCCCGCTCCCGCAGGAAGGCGACGAAGGCCTGCTCGAAGTCCCGGGCGCCGGACTCCGGGACGGCGGCGTGCAGGTCGGGCGGTGTCCCGTCGAAGAGGTTCTCGCCGTCCGCGAGGACGAGCAAACGCCGGCCGTAGCGCTCCGCCTCGGCGAGGTCGTGGGTGGAGAAGATGACGGTCGTCCCGCCGCCGGCGAGCGCCAGCACGAAGTCCCAGAGGCGCTCGCGCTGGCGCGGATCGAGGCCGGCGCTCGGCTCATCCAGCAGCAGCACCGCCGGCCTGGCGAGAAGCCCGATGGCGATGTTGATCCGCTGCTGGTTCCCGCTCGAAAGGGTGCCTGCCCGATCGTCGCGACGCTCGGTGAGAGCGGTCTGCGCGAGCATCCCCTCCACCGCCGCATCCATGTCGGGCACCTTCTCGAGCCGGGCGAACAGACGCAGGTTCTCGGCCACCGTGAGGCGCCGGTAGAGCGCCGCCTGCTGAGGCACCCAGCCGATCTCGCCGGGTGGACGGCTGACCGAGCCCGAGTCCGGCTTCCGGATCCCGGCGAGGATCGAGAGCAGGGTGGTCTTTCCGGCTCCGTTGGGACCGATCACGGCGAGGAGCTCCCCGCGCTGTGCGCCGAAGCTCACTCCGCGCAGGGCATGGCGGTCGCCAAACGCCTTGGCGAGCCCGCGCGTCTCGATGACGATCTCGCCGCTCACCTCCTGCCCGATCACGCCGGAAAAGCTAGTGGACGCGCTGATCCTGCTCGTCCGGCCACAGCTCGTCGCGCCCGCTTCGCGGTGCGACGCTTCGGATAGACCGGCCACCAAATTTCAGCGAACCGCCCACCGCTACTCGGGTGGCGATGCGGGTTTAATGGGATGAGGGTCAGGAAGGAGACCGATTATCTCGGCAGGTACTCGAAACGTGGGCGGGTCGCGCTCCATCGACGGGTCGAAAATCCGCCTCGTCCGCCGCGCCAGCGCGTGGGTGCCCGGTGACGAGCCGCGCTCGATGCCGCTCGCGGACCTGGTGGATGCCGCGGGCGTCCGATGGGTCGACATCCACTATGCCGAGCTCCACACACCGCGTGCCCTCGGCGCGCTGAATCGCGTCTGTGAGGGCAGGCTCACGCAGCGGATGGCGCGCGATCTGGCCACGCCGCGACGCTTTCCCGCGGCCGGAACGTACGGCTCGACCCGGATTCGGATGACCGCGGGCTTTCTGGTGCGCCACCTGCAGGTCGCCGCCGACGGAGCCGACGCAGCGGGCCCGGTGGCCTCGGTGCTGAAGCCGGTTCAGATCCTCGTCGGCGACGATTGGCTCCTCAGCGCCTGGCTACCTTCCCGCCTGTTCCGCGGGCAGGTCGCGGCGCTCGCGGCCGACTGCGACGGAGACGATCCCGACCGGCTCCACCTTGCCGCGGCGTCGAGCTGGCCTGGTAGCGGAGGCACGACGGCCCAGGACCTGGCCGAGCTGATCCGGCGGGAGCTCGAGGTCGCATCGGGCCATCGCACCCGAGCCATCTGATTCCGGCGCGATCCGGCGCGAGGGTGTAGCCGAGCCCGAATAGGCTCTGGATGCGTGCGCGTCCTCTTCATCGGCGACATCGTCGGGCGGCCCGGCCGGGCCGGGCTCGCGCGGGTCATGCCCGAGTTGCGAGAGCGCCACGCGCCGGACCTGATCATCGCGAACGGCGAGAACACCGCCGGCGGGCTGGGAATCACCGAGAAGACCGCTCAGGACCTCTTCGACAGCGGGGTTGACGTGATCACCACAGGGAACCACGTCTACCGGCACAAGGAGGCGTATGAATTTCTCGACCGGACCGAGCTCGTGATCCGCCCGGCGAACTACATGGCCGGAAACCCGGGACGGGGATACACGATCGTCTCCGCGGGAGATCGCCGCGTTGCGGTCGTCAACCTCAGCGGGACCGTGGAGCTCCGAGCCGCGCGCTCGCCCTTTCCCGAGGCGGACGCCATCGTCGGCCGGATCGCCGACGAGGCGGACGCGATCGTCGTCGACTTCCACGCCGAGGTCACGAGCGAGAAGGTGGCGATGGGCTGGCACCTCGACGGGCGCGTGTCCGCCGTCCTGGGGACGCATACTCATGTTCCGACCGCCGACGCCAGGGTGCTTCCAGGTGGCACCGCGTTCATCAGCGACGTCGGCATGACCGGATCGCGCGCGGGCGTAATCGGCGTCAGGCGGGAGCAGGCGGTGGAGGCGTTCCGGACCCAGATGCCGGTGAAGTTCGACACCGCGGACGAGGACGTGTGGCTGAATGCCGTGGTCGTCGCGATCCGGGACGACGGCCTCGCGGATTCGATCGACCAGGTGTTGGTCGCGGCCGGTTAGAGCAACTTGCGGCGGCTTCGCCGCCTGACCGGCCGCCTCGGCGGCCGTCAGTCGTTGGTGACGCCCAGCGCGACGGGAGCGCGCACCGGGCCGCCGTACATGGGGAATTCGATTCGGGGGCCCTCGCGCATCACCTGCTCCCACATCCTCGAGACCCCGGCGGTCCCGAAGCGCCTGACGCGCTCGACCGTCTCGAGATCGAGCACGTCGGTCAGCAGCTCCTCGGCGCTTCCCGCCGAGACGCGAACCAGGCCCTCCGGAT
Organism: Solirubrobacterales bacterium; assembly: GCA_036265555.1. Classification (GTDB taxonomy): domain Bacteria; phylum Actinomycetota; class Thermoleophilia; order Solirubrobacterales; family 70-9; genus AC-56. Next base: position 2,689 of record DATAOX010000055.1, on the reverse strand, counting down.
CGACGATCACGCTCCGCCCCACGCCCGCGGGGGCGGACGCGTTGAGCGAGACGACATAGAGCTGGTTGAAGACCGCATTCGCCCGGGCCATCACCAGCTCCTGCTGGCGATCGCTCGTGGGGGTGAGGTTGACCTGGAGGACCACCTCCGCGCCCATCCACGCGAGCTGACGGAACGTCTCGGGGAAGCTCCCGTCGTAGCAGATCGCGAGCCCGATGCGCCCAATCTCGGGGGCATCGAACGCCACGAAGGCCTCGCCGGGCGCCGAGGTCTCGTGCGGCTGCCAGGGAAAGACCTTCCGGTATCGAGCGATCAGCTCACCGTCAGGAGCGAAGGCGAGCGCCGTGTTGTGGATCTGCCCGTCTTCCGCGCGCTCGTAGACCGACCCCGGAACCAGCCACACCGCGGCTGTCTCGGCGATCTCCGAAAGCGCCTCGGTGAGCGGCCCGGGTATCGAGACCGCCGCCTCGCTCGAGTATCCGGAGTGCTCATCGAGGATCGGTGGAGGAGCCGAGAGGTGAAGCTCGGGCAGCAGGACGAGTTGGACGTGCGGGACGGCGGCCTGGATTGCGCGGACCTGCTCCTCGAGAAGCTCGAGCGTTGCATCGGGGCGACGCTCAACCGGGGCGGTCTGCAGCGCGGCGATCGAGAGGGGACGCAACTGGATCAGCCGTTGACGACCGCGTTGAACGCCCTCGTCACCTCGCGCCCCTGCTCGCCGTCGAGCACCGGCTCGAAGGTGCAGTTCTTCGTGTACGACGCGGTGGGGAAGATCAGCTTGCTTCTCGCGAGCTTCGGATCGCGCTTGGCCAGGATCTGCTTGACGCCCTCGACCGGGGTGACGTAATTGACGTACTCGGCGATGTCCGCCTGGACCCTCGGGTCGTAGACGAAGTTCATCCAGGCCTCCGCGGCCGCCGGGTTGGGCGCCCCGGCCGGGACCTCCATGCTCGTCGACCAGAGCATGCATCCCTCCTTGGGCATGACGAACTTGATCGCGGGATCGTCCTTGTTCAGCTGGATGGCATCACCGGACCAGCCCAGCACGAAGTCGACGTTCCCCGAGCTGAGATCGCGGATGTAGTCGTTGCCCGTGAACCGCCGGATCTGACCCGAGTCCGCCGCCTCCTGGATCTTGTCGACCGCGGCCAGCCATTGATCCGTCGTGGCGTGATCGGGATCGATGCCCATGCACTTCAACGTCATCGGGACGGTGTCGCGCAGCTCCGTGAGCATGTCGACCTTGCCCTTGTACTTGGGATCGAAGAGGTCGCAGATGGAGTCGACGTTCGGCGCGAGGTCGGTGTTGACGATCAGGCCCGTCATCCCGCTCTGCCACGGCACGGTGAAGTCCCTGTGCGGATCGGCCGCGGGGTGGCGGAGCGGCGGGATCAGGTTTTGCTTGACGTTCGGCAGCTTCGAATAGTCGAGCTTCTGGATGTAGCCGGCGTCGTACATCTGCTTCGCGAGCCAGTCACTGACCGTGATCAGGTCGCGGCCACCCGACTCGCCCTTCGCGAGCTGCGGCTGGAGCTTGCCGAAGAACTCGTTGTTGTCGTTGATGTCCTCGATGTAGTCGACCTGGACGCCCGTCTTGTCCTCGAACTCGTTGATCGTCCCGTTCTTCCCCGGGTCGATGTACAGCGGCCACTGCGAGATCGTGAGCTTGCCCTGGACCGGCCCCGACGCGTCGACCTGCTCGCCCGACTTGGCGTTGCCGGACTCGATCCCGCCCGAGCTGCCGCATCCGCCCGCGAGAGCGATCAGAAGCAGCGCCAGGACTCCAGCCGCCGCACGCGTCGGCCGCGATCCGCCGGAGCGCTCTCCTCCCAAGGGTGTCGTTCGCAGAATCATTCTTCGAACGTTGTTCGAATAATATCACTCCAGTGCGATCGCGCCTTGGTGCGTATCTCGACTCCACAACCGAATAGGATTCGATTGCGGATGCGGCGAAGGAACCAGGCTCAGAGGCGGCAGCAACTGGCGCGCGCGGCCCGCCAGGTGCTCCTGGAGCGCGGTGCCGTGGGGCTGCGAGTCAAGGACGTCGCGGAGCGAGCCGGGCTCGCTCCGAGCTCGGTCCTCTACTACTACCCGAACCTCGATGAGCTCCTGATCGAGGTCTCGCGAGGCGCCATCGAGCGGTTCACCGAACGGCGCGCGGCCGCGGTTCGGCGCCTCGACGGCGCCCGCGACCAGTTGCGGCTCGCGATCCATCTGGGGGTTCCGTCCGGGCCAGACGACGTCGACAGCCGCATTCTCTATGAGCTCGACGCGTTCACAGGCTCGAGCCCCGCGTTCGGGATCCTGACCGCGTCCTACTTCGACCGGCAGGCCGTCCTGTACGAGTCGATCCTCGACGCCGGCGCGCGGACCGGTGATTTCGAGCTCACGGCCGATGCGCTCACGGTCGCGCGCGGCCTCGTCGCGATGGAGGACGGGCTGGGGCTCCAGGTAGTGATCGCCCACCCGGCGATCGACAGAAGCGTCGCCGAGGAAATCCTGGTCCGTTACGCCGAGACCGCGATCGGGGCTGCGCTTCCCGAGTCGCCGAGCGCGGCGGCGGCCGCGGACCACTGACGCTCCCAAGCGCACGAGACTCGAGCCGGACGGACCGCCGCCCGTGGGAGCGCCACTAGCATCGGTTCATAGACGCCGTGACCACTCCACCACTCGGTGAGCGCTTCCGGCG
>DATAOX010000054.1:0-18005 GCA_036265555.1 Solirubrobacterales bacterium | reverse complement strand
CTTGTCGCGGATCAGGGCGACGAACTGCGCCTGAGCTCCCGCGATCGCGCCCGAGACCAGGTTTTGGACCTGGGGTGAGGCCAGCGCCCGCTTCGCCGCGTCGGTGGCGAGCTGGCGGGTCGCGGCGGAGACCGGAAGGGCGAGCGGCTTCGCCGCGCTCGGCAGCTCTTTCTGGATCTGGCCCTGGACGTCGACGTTGGCATAGAGCTGATCGACGGTGTAGATGGCGAGCGCGTTCTGGACGTCGGGGTCGGCGAGGATCTGGTCGGTGGTGTTCTTGAACTGGTTCGTGTCCATCACCTCGCGCTGAACCCAGTTCGCGATGATCGACACGACCAGCACCAGCGATGCGAGCACGACCAGCGCCCAGACCACGAAGCGGTGGCGGTGCTTCGGCGCGGTCCTTCGTGACCGTCTGCGCCCGCGACGGCGTGATGCGTCCGCCCGCGCACGCTCGGGCCTTGGAATCCTTTCTGGCTGTTCGTTCACTCTGGTCGAGTCGCGCCGGAGAGCGCGGTGCCGCAGGGGGGCCTGACTCTACCCTGCGCTGGGGACTGCCGGGAGGCTATTTCGCCTGAGCGAGCCGCGCCTGCGCCGCTGCGACCCGCGCGATGGCGACCCGGTAGGGCGAACAGCTGACGTAGTCAAGGCCGATCGCGGCGAAGAAGCTCACGCTGTCGGGGTCGCCCCCGTGCTCGCCGCAGACGCCACAGGTCAGTCCGGGCTTCGCCTCCCGACCGCGTTCGACTGCGCCGCGGACGAGCTGACCGACGCCTGGCACGTCCACGGTCTCGAACGGGCTGCGGGTGATGATGCGCTGCTCGAGGTAAGCGGGCATGAAGCTGTTCTCGACGTCGTCGCGCGAGAATCCGATTGCGGTCTGCGTGAGGTCGTTGGTGCCGAAGCTGAAGAAATCGGCGTGCTCCGCGATCCGATCCGCGATCAGACAGGCACGAGGTAGCTCGATCATCGTTCCCACCGAATAAGGAACATCCACACCGGCCTCCGCCCTTGCCTTCTCCGCGGCCTCGACGACGGTCTCACGCAGCCGCTGCAGCTCCGCCTCGTACGCCACGAGCGGAAGCATGATTTCCACGGGCGTGGCATCCGCGGCGTCAGGGCTTTCCGCGGCCGCCGCGATCACCGCCCGGGTCTGCATGATGTAGATCTGCGGATAGAGGATCCCGAGCCGGATTCCGCGCGTCCCGAGCATCGGGTTCGCCTCCTGGAGCTCGGAGACGATCGCCGCCGTCCGGCGCGCCTCCTCGAGCTCGGCCTCATCACCCCCCTCCTCCAGCTCACGGACTAGTCCCTCGTACTGCTCGAGCGGGAGGAACTCGTGCAAGGGGGGGTCGAGCAGACGGATGGTCACGGGGAGGCCCCGCATCTCGTGCAGGATCGCCTTGAAGTCGCCTCGCTGAAGCTCCTCAAGCCGCTGCAGGGCGTCCTGGAACCGGCTCTCCGCGCTTGCCAGCTTTTCGCCGCCGGCCTCGTTCGTCTCCGACCGAGCTTCGCCGACCGCCCGTCGCCAGCGCTCGGCGGCGATGAACATCTGCCGCACCAGCTCGCCGCGGTCCTCGCCGAAGAACATGTGCTCGGTCCGGCATAACCCGATCCCCTCGGCGCCGAACGCTCGTGCCCGTGCCGCGTCGCGGGCGGTATCGGCGTTCGCGCGGATCCCGACGCCGCGTATCTCGTCGGCCCACTCGAGCACCTTCCTGAAGTCCTCGCCGATATCGGGCTCGACAAGTGGCACATCGTCCACGGTGACGGTTCCCGTGGAACCGTCGATGGCGATCTGGTCCCCGGGCTTGAGCTCGGTGCCGTTCACCCGGATGGCCTGCTCCCGCTCATCGACCACCACCGCCGAAGCGCCGGCAACGCACGGGCGGCCCATGCCGCGGGCCACCAGGGCCGCGTGGGATGCCTTACCGCCCTCGGAGGTGAGGATGCCGCTGGCGGCGTGAAACCCGGCCACGTCGTCGGCCTCGGTGAACTGGCGAACGAGGATGACCTTCTCGCCGCTCGCCGCTCGCTCGATGGCGTCATCCGCGCTGAGCGCGATCGCTCCCTTCGCGGCGCCCGGGGACGCCGCAATGCCCGTGGTCAGCGGCGTGAACTCGACCGAGGGGTCGAAGATGGGGTGAAGTAGTGCCTCGAGCGAGTCCGCGTCGATGGTCTGGAGCGCCTCCGAGGGCTCCAGGAGCCCCTCGTCGACAGCATCGTGGGCAAAGCGCACAGCGGCCTGGGCGGGCCGTTTCGCGTTGCGGGTCTGGAGCAGGTAGAGACGACCCTCCTCGATCGTGAACTCGACGTCCTGCATGTCACCGTAGTGGCGCTCGAGGACGGAGAGAACCTCGCGCAGGCGGCCATAGGCATCGGGCATGAGCTCGCCCAGAACATGCAGATCCTGCGGATCCCGGATGCCGGCCACAACGTCCTCGCCCTGCGCGTTGATGAGGACGTCGCCCGAGGGCTTGGGCTCTCCGGTGCGCTCGTCGCGACTGAACGCCACCCCTGTGCCCGATCGATCACCCGTGTTCCCGAAGACCATCTGCTGGACGGTGACGGCCGTCCCCCACTCGTCCGGAATCCCGTTGATTCGCCGGTAGGCGACAGCACGCTCGCCGTTCCATGAATCGAAGACCGCGATGATCGCCTGGCGGAGCTGCTCGCGGGGCTCCTGAGGGAACGCCTCGCCCGTCTGGTCCTGGAAGATGCCCTTGAACGTCTCCGTAAGCTCCCGGAGGTCGCCGGCGTCGAGGCCGGTGTCCTGATCGACCCCTTTCTTGGACCTCGCCGTCCGCAGCGCTTCCTCGAAGCTGGCGCCAGGAACGCCGCGCACGACGTCCCCGAACATCTGCACCAGCCGCCGGTAGGAGTCCCAGGCAAAGCGATCGTCGCTCAGCCGTGCCAACCCCTCGACCGAGCGGTCGCCGAGGCCGAGGTTGAGGACCGTCTCCATCATCCCGGGCATCGACACCCGCGCCCCCGACCGCACCGAGAGGAGGAGTGGCTCCTGGTGCTCGCCGAAGCGCCGCCCCACTCTCTCCTCCAGCGCCGAGAGCGCAGACTCAACCTCATCGTCGAGATCCGCCGGCGGTGCCCCGTCACCCTCCATGTACGCCACGCAGGCCTCGGCGGTGATGGTGAAGCCCGCCGGAACGAGATCCGGGCCGAGGACCCGCGCCATCTCCGCCAGGTTCGCTCCCTTGCCGCCGAGCAGGTCTCGCATGTCCCGGGACCCCTCGGAGAACTCGTAGATCCACTTCATCGTCGAATCCCTAGTCGGAGCCCGAGTCTAGGCGGCCGCGAGCTGCCCGTCTCATGGTCTCGACCGGCGGGTCGAGCCCGGTCCAGATTCGAAGCGAGGCGGCGCCCTGACGGACGAGCACCTCGAGCCCGTCGACGACTCGGGCTCCTCGTGCTCTGGCCACGTGGGCGAGCTCCGTTTCGTTCGCCCCGTAGGCGAGGTCCACCACCACGTGGTTCCCACCGAGCGCATCGGCGTCGAGGGGAAGGCTCTGCAGTTCGGCGGGCTCGCCGCTCGATGCGCCCATTCCGACCGTCGTCGCGTTCACCACGACCTCGTAATCCACGTCATCGGAGCCGGCATCGGTGACCTCGGCACCGAATTCCGCCGCCAGCACGCGCGCCCTCTCCGGGGTTCGGTTCCAGATCGCAACCTCGGCACCGTGGCTGACGAGCGCCCACACGACCGCCCGAGCCGAGCCGCCCGCGCCCATCACGAGCGCGCGCTTGCCGCCGGGGCGCTGCTGCAGCGCGTCCAGGAATCCCGTCGCGTCGGTGTTCTCCGCGGCGATCCCATCACCGCGGAAGCTGAGTATGTTCGCCGCGCCGATCGCGCGCGCTGCCCGGGATGCCTCGTCGGCGATGGCCAGCGCCGCGAGCTTGTGGGGAACGGTGACGTTCGCGCCGACGAACCCGTCCCCGGCCATCGATCGGGCCCGTTCGGCGAACTCGTCAGGTGCGACTTCGATCGCCTCGTACGTCCATTCCTCGGCGAGGCCCAGCTCCGCGAGCGCGGCGCTGTGCATCGCGGGCGAACGCGAGTGTGAGATCGGCTGGCCGAGGACGGCGAGGCGCTTTGGCACTCGCCGATCCTACGTCCGGGATCGTCGGATCGATCGCGCCGTGCGCGATGAACCCGACAATTTGCAGCTGCGCGGGGGATCCCTATGAGCAGTTGGCGGGCGACTTCCCGCCGGCGGCCGACCGGGCGGACTCGTAACGCTGGTTGGCCTGCAGGAACTCCTGGTAGGACGCGGTGAAGAAATGCCCGCAGCCGTTCGGCTTCGCCACGTAATAGAGGTAGTCGACGCTCGCGGGATGCGCCGCCGCCTGGATGGATGCGAGCCCTGGATTCCCGATCGGCGTCGGTGGCAGCGTGGTGTGCGTGTACGTGTTGTACGGCGAGTTGATCTGCAGGTCGGAGTCCGTCAGCGGCTTGGTCCAGTTGTTCTCCGCGTAGCGGATCGTCGCGTCGATCTGCAGCGGCATCCCATCGTGCAGGCGGTTGTAGATCACCGCGGCGATCAGCTTGCGGTCCTTGTCGACGACCGCCTCGCGCTCGATCATCGAGGCGATGATGAGGACGTCGTATGGCGTCAGGTTCTTTGACTTCGCGTAGCGCATGTTCACCTTCGACATGTACTGCTTGAAGGCGTCGAGTTGGCGCGCGATCAGATCGTCCACCGTTGGCTTGCGCGGGAGCTCGTAGGTGGCCGGGAACAGAAATCCCTCGAGGCTCGAGGGGTTATCCGCGCCGTACTTGGCCGGATCGAATCCCTTGAAGCTCTCGCTCGAGTTGAGGTAGTCGCCCTTCAGGCCGTCCTTCTTCGCGAGGTCGGCGATCTGGTGGCGGTCATAGCCCTCGGGGATCGTGACGTTCTTGACGCCGCGCGCCGCCTGGGGCTTCGGCGGCGGCGAACCGCTTCCCGCCGTGTAATGGTGGATCAGAGCCGCGGCGGCGGCGACGATCCCGACGACGAAGAGCACGACCGCGGCCACGGCGATCACACGCCGCCGGCGTCGGTGCGGATGCCGCGGCGGCGGCGGTGGCTGCCGCCCACCGAGGGCGGGGGGCGGGGCCTCCGGCGGGTCGGGTGGCGCCGCAGCGGCGCGCGCGGCAGGCGCGGACTCCACGCGCGGCTCCGGGTCCGCACCGTCGCGGCCGGCGGCGCCCATCAGCCCCCGTACCCGCTCCGCGAGCGCGCCCTGGTGCTGGACTCTTTTCCCACCCTGATCGCGTCGTCGCGCCTCGCGCTCGGCACGGCGTCGCTCGCGCTCGCGGGCAGCCTCCTCATCGGCGAACGGATCGCTCCAATCCTCCATCGCTAGCCGCCCTGCTCCTGCGCGCCCTCGCGGTGCCGCAGGTAGGTCTCGAGCAGGTGCGCAGCTGCCAGCGCATCGGCGGGCGCACTCGCGCCGGCGCGGGCCGAGCCCTGAGCAATGCGGGTGGTGAGTCGCTCGTCGTACGTATCCACGGGAACGTGAAGAATCGCGGCGAGTTCGTCCCTGAACGCTCGCGCATCGGCTGCTTGCTGTCCCTCGGTCCCATCGAGTGAGACCGGCAGACCGACCACGACCAAATCCGCGTCATGCTCGGTCACCAGCTCCGCGATTCTGTGCGGCTCCGGAGGCTCGATCACTCCCAGCGGCCGCGCGATGGTACCAGTGGGATCCGAGATCGCGCAGCCGGCGCGGGCCGCCCCGTGGTCGATGGCCAAGACCCGCATCGCTCGAGGGATCAGGTACCCAGGGCGCGCTCGATCGCCTCGCGCGCGGCGGCAAGCGCATCGTCCAGGCGGTCGGGATCGCGGCCGCCGGCCTGCGCCACGTCGTCGCGGCCACCGCCGCCTCCGCCCATCACCTCGGCGGCTCCGCGCACGATCTCAGCCGCCGACAGCCCGCGCTCCACGGCGCCACCGGTGAAGCTCGCCACCAGCGCCGCCCGTCCGTCGTTCGCGCCGCCCAGCACCACGGCCCCCTCGCCCAGCTTCGCCTTCACCCGATCGGCGAGGTTTAGGAGCGCCCGCTGATCCACCCCATCACGCTGCGCGGTCACGACCTTGATCCCGCCGATCTCGGCGGCCACCGAGACGAGCTCCTCCGCGTCCTCCCCCGCGCTGCGGCGCTCGGCCTCGTCCGCGCGGCGCTCGAGCTCACGCAATCGCTCCACCGCACGCTTCGCCGCTCGCAGCGGATCGCGGGGCGAGCCCAGGATCGCCCCCGCCTGCGTCAGCGCCTCGCTGCGCTCGCGGAACCAATCGATCGCGGCCGGGCCGGTGATCGCCTCGACGCGGCGGACGTTCGCGGCGCTCGAACCCTCGGACGCGATCGCGAAGATCCCGATCTCCGCCGTGTTCGTCACATGGGTCCCGCCGCAGAGCTCACGGGAGACCTCGTCGACCTCGATCACGCGGACCCAGTCGCCGTACTTCTCCCCGAACAGCGCCATCGCCCCGAGCGCCTCCGCCTCGGAGCGCGTCATGTGCAGCGCGCGGACCTGGCGGCTCGCCTTGATCCAGTCGTTGACCCGGTCCTCGATGTCACGGACCTCCTCGGGGACCAGGGCTGCGCCGTGAGTGAAGTCGAACCGCAGCTTGTCGGGCCGGACCGCGGAGCCCGCCTGCCGGACATGCGAGCCCAACCGCTCGCGCAGCGCTGCGTGGAGCAGGTGAGTCGCGGTGTGGTTTCGCATCGTCGCGTGCCGGCTCTCGTGGTCGACTTCGGCGTGGACCCGCGACCCAGCGTCCGGGGCCGGCCCCGCGTCGTCCAAGCGGATCACCTGGTCGTCCCCCAGCCGATACACGTCGGCGACGCGAGCGGCTTGACCGTCCCAGCTCACCGAGCCCGAGTCCGAGACCTGCCCGCCACCCTCGGGGTAGAAGGGGCTCTCCTCGAGCTTCATGAGCGGCGAATCGACCGCCGTGACCGCGGTCTCGGCGGCGAGCGTCTCGTACCCCACGAAGTCCGATGGCGGAGCCGTCTGCGCGAACGAGATCACCGCCTCGTGGCGGTCCCGGATCGCCGGCTCGGCCCCGGTGCGCGCACGGATCCGCTGCTTCTCCATCAGCGCCTCGAAGCCCGCGTCGTCGACCGACAGCCCCTCCCCCGCCAGGAGCTCCTTGGTCAGGTCGTACGGGAAGCCGTAGGTGTCGTGAAGCCTGAACGCATCTTCCGCGTCGATCCACGACGTACCCTGCCTCTCGGCCTCCGCGATCAGCTGGTCCAGGAGCTGCGTCCCGCGATCGAGCGTGCGGCCGAAGGCCGTCTCCTCGTCGCCGACCCAGCGCATGATCGTCCTGCGCTCGGCGACGAGCTCGGGATACGCATCGCCAGTCATCTCGATCGTGCGCTCGGCGAAGCGCCCGAGCCACGGCGACTCCAGCCCCAGCACCCGGCCCTGCTGGATGGCGCGGCGCATGACGCGGCGCAGCACGTAGCCGCGATCCTCGTTGGAGGGGACGACGCCGTCGGCGATCAGGAAGGTCATGCCGCGAGAGTGATCGGCGATGATGCGCATCGCCCTCGTGGTCGCGTGGTCGTTCCCGTAGGCGCGGCCCGACATCTCCTCGGCCAGGTCGATCAGGGGCTGGAAGGCGTCGGTCTGGAAGACGGACTCGACGTCCTGCAGGACCACGGACATCCGCTCGAGCCCCATGCCGGTGTCGACGTTGTTCGCCGGCAGCTTAGTGAGCGATCCGTCCTCGTGCAGCTCGTAGCTCATGAATACGTGGTTCCAGTACTCGAGGAAGCGGTCGGTGTCGTCACCGGGGCGCTCGTCGGGACCGCCGAACTCTCGGCCGCGGTCGTAGTACATCTCGGAACACGGTCCGCACGGGCCGGTCTCCCCCGCCTGCCAGAAGTTCTCGGAGCGCGGGAGGAAGACGATCCGCTCCTCCGGGATCCCGCGACGCTTCCAGATCTCGATCGACTCCTCGTCCGGGCCGAGCCCGAGCTCGTCGTCGCCGCCGAACACGGTCGCCCAGATGCGGTCCCTATCCAGGCCGAAGACGTCGATCGAAAGCTCGAGTCCCCACGCGATCGACTGATCCTTGAAGTAGTCGCCGAAGCTCCAGTTGCCGAGCATCTCGAAGAACGTCAGGTGACGCAGCGTGTTCCCGACCTCGTCGATGTCCGGCGTGCGGAAGACCTTCTGGCACGACGCGAGGCGGTTCCGTGGGGGATCCTCGTCACCGCGGAAATACGGCTTGAACGGCTGCATCCCGGCGATGGTGAGCAGCGTCGAGGTGTCCTCGGGCGCCGGGATAAGCGACGAGGACGGCACGCGCAGGTGCCCGCGCTCCTCGAAGAACGACAGGTACGCCTCGCGAATCTCGCTCGTCTTCACCGGCCGAAGTCTAGGTCCGGCCCGGGTTCAGGCGGCGATGGTCGCGTGGCCCACGATCATCTCTCCGTCCATCAGGCATGCGGTCTGGCCGGGAGCGACGCCGTAGGTCGGCTCGGCGAGCTCGAGCCACAGCTCGCCATGGCGTCCGGCACCCGCTCTGACCTCGCAGTCGATGGGCCGCGCCCGGTAGCGCAGCTTCACGCGGTCCACGCGGGCGCCCGACCGGCGGAGCAGGGCGTCGCGGACGCGCACGCGGCGCCGCCCGAGGTCCGCGTGGCTCCCGACGACCACGCGGTTGGTCCGCGCGTCGGTCCCCAGGACGTAGAGCGGGTCGCCGCCGCCGACGCCGATCCCGCGACGCTGGCCGACGGTGAAGTTGTGGAACCCACGGTGGCCACCCAGAACGCGGCCGGACCCGTCGACGATCTCTCCCGGGCGCTCGTCGAGGCCGCCGTGCCGCTCCAGAAACGAGCGCTTCCCCTCACCGGCCAGGAAGCAGAGATCCTGGCTCTCGCTCTTGGACGCAACCGGCAGGTCGGCCGCGGCGGCGAGCTCCCGGACTCGTGGCTTCGTGAGCTCGGCCAGCGGGAACCGCAGGCGGGCAAGCGTCTCGGGTCGGAGCGCCGAGAGCATGTACGTCTGGTCCTTGGCCTCGTCGCTCGCGGCGGCCAGCAGGGGGCCCTGCCCGTCGTCGACGACCCGCGCGTAGTGTCCGGTCGCGAGGCTCGCCGCACCGAGCCGGTCGGCGAGCTCGAGCATCGCGTCGATCCGGACATCGCCGTTGCAGATCACGCACGGGTTGGGCGTGCGGCCGGCCGCGTAGCCGCGGATGAATTCGCCGACCACCCGCACGCGAAAGACCTCCTCCAGGTCGAGCGTCAGATGCGGAATCCCCATTCGGTGCGCGAGCGCACGCGCGCCGAGCACCGCCTCGGGCGAGCAGCAGCTCTTCGCGCCGTCGTTGTGCTGGTCGGCCCAGAGCTTTAGCGTGACCGCGACCACGTCCGCGCCGCGCTCGCGCTCGAGCAGCGCGGCCACGGCGGAATCAACACCGCCGCTCATCGCCACCAGCACGCGCTCGCTACGCGCCGGTGGCCCCGCCAGTCGCACACCTGAGGACGCGGCCGCCGACACAGCGCGGTGAAGCGCGTCCGCGGCGAGATCGGCCCCGTGGCGCCCCTGCGGCGACAGGCCACCGAGCGTTCCGGCTACATCGCCCGCGGCGATCCCGGCCGCCGCGAGAACGCTCTTCCCCTCGGCCGCCTCGGCGGCGGCGGCGGCGGCCGCCGTCGCCGACGCGCATCCCTCAGCGTCGAAGCGCACCTCGGCGATGGCGTCGTCCTCGATGAGGACCGACATCCGCACGAGGTCGCCACACGGCGCCCCGCCGGCCGCGCCGGTGAAAGCGGCGCCGGGAGCAGGACCGCGACGCGAAGCATCGCGAGCGTAATGGGCGAGCAGGGCCGAGTCCATCTCGAGCCCGAGGCTAGCGCGGCTCCTGTGCAGAGCAGAAAAAAGGCCCCAACCTGCCGACGCCGCTCAGCTTGAGAACCCTTCTCAGAAGGTGGGCGTCTACCGGCGAGACCGCGAACGGCTCGCCGGAAACCGACTCCCAAGCCGATTGTGCTGGCTCACAATTGGAGCGGCTATCGAACAGGCTCGAGCCTTCGTTCAACATACCAGTCACCGAGAGGCATCGAAGGCTCGGGCGCTCAGACCGCGTCCGGGCGCCCGGCGGGCTCGCTAGCCCTCCCGAAACTCCCAACGCACGAGCATGCCGTCCCTGAAGACGAGGTCGATCACCGTCAGCTCCTCGTCGCCGACCAGCCCACTCTCGCGCCACACGTACTGGGTGCGAACCCTCGCCACCACCTCGTCGCCGCGTGCGTCGAGGCGATCGATGGCGAAGTGGCGCTCCAGGTGCTCATAGCGCTTCTGCGCCCATTCGGTGGCCTCGTCGGTCCCGCGATGGACGCCCCGCGCGGTGTGGATCTCGATGTCCGGATGGACGATCGCGGCGAAGCCCGGCACGTCCCCGCGGCTCAGCGCCGCGAGGACCTGCCGAGCCAGGTCCGCGTTGGAGGGGGTTGCCACCCCCTGAGTATTCAGGGAGCGGTACCGCCGGAACCGCTCACCCCGCCGGTGCCGCCCGCGGTTGGGCCTGCGGGGGCACCCGATGGCCCCGCGCCGGTGCCGCCCCCGCCACGCAGACGGGCCTCGGCGTCAGGCGTCTCCACGCTTGGCGCCAGGCTGGCCACGAACAAAGCGGCGCCCACGAGCGCGAGGATCAGCGGCCAGCCGACGATCGTCGACTCCCGCAGGGTGATGCCGACCTCGCTGCCGACGTCGATCAGGAAGATGATCAGCCCGATCGCCCCCACGTAGGTCGGGCCCCGGACCCCGAACCGGGCGCCCCACAGGATGGCCAGCAGCGACGCAACGAGCAGCTCGAGGTCCCACAGCAGGCTCGGCGAGGCCACGAGCACCGAGATGCCGGTCCCGGCCTGGGCGAAGAACGCGGTGAACGTGATCGCTCCAGCTGCCACGCCGGCGATCGCCGCTCCGGTGATCATGTCGTTGGCGCGCAGCCATCGAATGGGCTCCGGCGCCGCCATGCCGCCGGGTCGCAGACGCGCCAGCGGATCGGAGCGATACAGGGCCAGGGCGGCGCCGACGAGGATCAGGCCGATGATGACCAGGAGGCCACGGTAGATCCCGTAATGGGTGGCGATCCCGTTGGAGAGGATCTTGTCCCACAGGGTCGACCAGGAGATGATCACCGCGATCGCCGCCAGCAACATCCCGTACTGCACATCGGCGACGAGCGCCGCGAAGGCGGCCGCGGCTGCGGTCACGAGGAGCACCCAGAACACGTTCAGGTCGGTCGTCGGCGTCCCGCCGACCACCTGGATGAACTGGAACAGAAGGAACGGAATCAAGAGGATTCCGAACACGACGTAGACGGCCTGCCACGCGCGCACCGTTGGGGTGGCGAGGCGGCCGGCCAGGCCGACCCCGTAGAGGAACACGGTGATGATCAGGAGCGTGACGAGGAGGCCCCAATCGCCCCAGCCGTTGAGCGGGTCGCCGGATTTCCGGGCCCAGGCCATCGCGAAGCCCAGGCCGAGCAGGAGCCCGGCGAGGGTCCGCAGCGCGTCACGACCGTCGTCCGGCGCAAACAATCTCGAAAGAGTCACGTACCTACCTCCCGGATGCCGAAAATGACCGGCGGCAGGGTACCGCCCCTATCGGGCGGCACGCGCCAGTCACGGCGGGGTCGCTCGGGGTCTCACGATTGACGTCGCCCGCGAAGCGCCAGCCCGAGCTCGCGAAGCTGTGCCTCGTCGACCGTGGCCGGGGCGCCAGTGAGTGGGTCGGCTCCCGACGCGGTCTTCGGGAACGCGATCCCGTCGCGGATGTTGTCCGAGTCGATCAGGCGCTGGACGATGCGATCGAGCCCGTAGGCGATCCCGCCGTGCGGCGGCGCGCCGTACCGCAGCGCGTCGAGGAGGAATCCGAACCGGTTCCTGGCGTCCTGTTCCCCGATCCCGATCACCCGGAAGACCTGCTCCTGCACCGCGGTGTCTGAGATACGGATTGACCCGCCGCCCATCTCCTGGCCGTTCCAGACGATGTCGTACGCCCTGGCCCTGGCCTCGCCCGGCCGGTCCGGATCGAACTCGCCGTCCGGTGCGGTGAACGGGTGGTGGAGCGGGTCCCATCGCGACTCCTCGGCGCTCCACCCGAACATCGGCCAATCGACGATCCAGACGAACTCCTCGCCGTGCCTGAGGTCGAACCGCTCCCCGAGCTCCAGGCGCAGCGCGCCGAGCACCGCGCCGGCGACCGCCGCATCGTCGGCGACGAGAAGCACCAGGTCTCCCTCCTCGGCGCCGAGCGCCGCGTTCACCGAGCGCAGCTCCTCGGCGCTCAGGAACTTCGCCGTCGGCGAGCGCCACCCGTCGCCCTCGCGGAAGGCCCACACGAGCCCCTTCGCGCCGAGCTCCTGCGCGCGATCGATCAGGGCGTCGAGCGCGGAGCGCGGCAGGTCTCGCCGCCCGGCGTTGAGTCCCTTGACGGTCCCGCCGCCCTCGATCGTCCCTGCAAAGACCTTGAACTCCGACCCGCGAAGCGCTGCGCTCACGTCCACGAGCTCCATCCCGAACCTCGTGTCGGGCCGGTCCGTCCCGTAACGCGACATCGCATCGTCGTAGGCGAGACGCGGGATCGGAACCTCAAGTGCCGGGCCGGCGACCCGATCGAGCACGTGTGCGAGCATCCGCTCGTTCACGTCGAGCACGTCCTCGGCGTCGACGAACGACATCTCGACGTCCAGCTGCGTGAAATCGAGCTGGCGGTCGGCGCGCTGGTCCTCGTCCCTGAAGCAGCGGACGATCTGGTAGTACCGCTCGAAGCCCGCGATCATCAGGAGCTGCTTGAAGAGTTGTGGCGACTGCGGCAGCGCGAAGAAGGTGCCCGGCTCCCGCCGCCAGGGCACCAGGAAGTCGCGTGCCCCCTCGGGCGTCGAGCGCGACAGCATCGGCGTCTCGATGTCGACGAAGCCCTCGCCGTCGAAGAACTCCCGGATCGCCCGTACGACGCGGTGTCGGAGCTCGATCGCCCGGCGCATCCGGTCGCGCCGCAGGTCCAGGTAGCGGTAGCGAAGGCGCGTCTCCTCCCCCACCTCGCCGGAGAACGATTCGATCTCGAACGGCGGGGTCTCGGCGTCAGCGAGGAGCTCTGCGTCCGAGACGTGGATCTCGACCTCGCCGGTCGGCAGGTCCGGGTTCACGGTTTCCGGCGAGCGGCGTAGGACCTCGCCCGAGGCCGTTAGCACGTCCTCCGACCGCAGGGCGTGTCCGAGCTCGAACGCACCTGCCGCGGTGTCGGGGTTGAACACGAGCTGCACGAGCCCGGTACGGTCGCGCAGGTCGATGAACACCAGGCCGCCATGGTCGCGACGGCGATGGACCCAACCCCCCACTCGAGCGGTCTGGCCCACTCGGTCGGGCAGGACCTGGCCGCACCAGGCGTTGCGATATTCGTTCGGCCGCAGCGCCGGAAACGACGGATCGCCCGAACTCATCCGGTACCCAGCTCCTCCACCACGTGCGCGGCGTCGACCTCCCGCTGCTCGCCCGATCGCATGTCGCGGAGCTGCGCGGAGCCGTCGGCGTCCAGGATCACGGTATGCCCCGCTCCCACGCGGTCAGCCTGGCGCATCTGGCCCTTCATGCTCCGCCCCGCCAGGTCGATGTCGGCCCGCAGGCCCGCTCTCCTCAACTCGGTCACCAGCGCCAGCGCCCGCTCGCGCTGGGAGTCCTCGGCGGCCACGAACACTTCGTGCAGACGCTCGCCCTCCTCGGTGCCGACGGCCAGGAGCATCCGCTCGATGCCGGCAGCCCAACCGTTCGCCGGCGTGGGCGGCCCGCCGAGGAGCTCGATCAAACGGTCGTAACGGCCGCCGCCCGCGACCTGGGACTGCGCCCCCAGGCGGGCGGAGTGGAATTCGAACACGGTGCGCGTGTAGTAGTCCAGGCCGCGCACCAGCGTGCCGTCGAGCTCGTACTCGAGCCCCTGCATGTCGAGCAGCCGTCGTACGGCAGCGAAGTGCTGGGCGTCCTCGCCCTCGAGCCGATCGAGCACCGTCGGCGCGCCGGCCATCACGGCCCGGGTCGACTCGTCCTTCGAGTCGAACGCCCGCAGCGGGTTCTCGTCGATCCGCTCGCGCACCTCGCGCGCGAGCTCGGACTCATGCCGTCGCAGGTAGGCGATCAGCTCCGTCTTGTACTCCGCCCGCGACTCCGGAGAGCCGAGGCTGCCGATGCGCAGCGTGAGGTCTGGCACCTCCAGCGACCGCAGGAGCTCGTCGCACAGCAGGATCAGCTCGGCGTCGACGAGCGGGGAGTCGGAGCCGATCACCTCGGCGTCGAGCTGGGTGAACTGGCGAAATCGTCCCGCCTGCGGCCGCTCGTGGCGAAACAGCGGCCCGTACCACCACAGCTTCACGGGCTGGGGAAGCTTCTGCATCCCGTGCTCGAGGTAGGCACGGGCGATCGACGCCGTCGCCTCCGGCCGGAGGGTGACGCTCCGACCGCCCTTGTCCTCGAACGTGAACATCTCCTTGCGCACGATGTCAGTCGAGCCGCCGACGCCGCGCGCGAAGAGCTCGGTGTCCTCGAAGACGGGCGTCTCGATTCGGGCGTACCCGGCGCGCTCCAGCAGCTCGCGCGCCGTCCGCTCGATGCGCGCGCGGGCGGCGGCGGCCGCCGGAAGCGTGTCAGCGGTTCCCCTCGGCGCCTGGAAGCGTTCACGTTCTGCCACGACGGGCGAGCTTATTTGCTGCGTCGCGGCGCCGGCGCTATCGCCTCCCTCGGTCGAGCGGTGCAATTTCCGCGGTATGCGCGGATTTCGCACCTCTCGGCGTGGGTGTGCCCGAGTTAGCGCGCCAGCTCGCTCAGGAAGGGATTCGAAGAGCGCTCGGCGCCGAGGCTCGTCACCCCCATGTGACCGGGATAGACGGTCGTCTCCTCCGGACCTGCGTCGATGAGGCCGCGGATGCTCTCCAGCAAGGTCGCCCAATCACCCCCGGGCAGGTCGGTGCGGCCCACGGACCCCTTGAACAGCACATCACCGGAGAAGAGCGCCTGCTCGTCCGCGATCGCGTAGGTGACATGGCCCGGGCTGTGTCCGGGCGTGAAGAGGACGTCGATCTCAAACCCCGCGAGGGACAGACGCTCACTGCCGGAGACCGTCTCGTCAGCGTCGTAGCTCTCGTACGGCCCGAATCCAGGCCACGGGACGTAGGACATGATGTCCGCGAGCACCGGCACCTCGATCTGCGGGCACCAGACGGGCGCCCCCGTCGCCGCCGCAACCGGCGCGACCGCGCCGATGTGGTCGAAGTGGCAGTGGGTGATCAGGATGGCGTCGATCTTCAGCCCGAGGGCATCGACGGCCCCGAGAATCCGGTCACCCTCCTCCCCCGGATCCACGATCAGGCCATGGTCAGCGCCGTCGCGACGCATGACGTAGCAGTTCTCCGCCACCGGGCCGACGGTGAACGAGCGAACGTCCATGGCGGTCAGACTAGCCGGGCGTGGACGTTGGCTTTCGCATAGGGAATGAAGGCGTCCATTCGAGAGTTCATCCGCCCGGCGCTCACCTGGCCCCCATTCACTGTCTTGTCTTGCGCTCCGGCTGCTCTCGTTGCCTTGTCCGGAGCTTCCGCCTGTGCATGAAGCGATCGATCGCGTGGCCCAACGGGATGTAGAGCAGGAACATCAGGGCCGAGAGCAGAAACGCGACGGCGATCGGGCGCTTGAAGATCAGGATCAGCAGGATGAAGAAGATCGCCGCGCCGAACAGGGCGCGACCGGCGGCACCGCTCCAGGTCGGCGCCTGCTCGCGCTTCTGCCCCATCTGCCTGCGGGCGCGCGCTCGCGCCTCCTCGCGGCTTCGCGGGCGCCCGGCGCGCCCGCGCCGGTCGATCTTCCCCGTCTGGGTTCCGCGGTGCTTTCGCCGGCGGCGCTTCCTCGTCTGTGCCACGACTCCAATCTACCCGGAGGAGCTGCAGCATCCGTTTGAGCCGCTGTTGTCAGGTTCCCGACATAGTGCGAGCTAGTGTCGGGTTTGACAAAAGCGGCGAGCGGGAACGCGCCGGGAAGCTACAACATCGATCCGCTCCCGGCGCGTGCCTGCCGGGACGTGTCGGGACGGAGAAAGTGAGGGGCAATGGAGACTGCAGCGGTCCCTACTCGTGACCCGACCGCCGGTGAGAGTGCCCGAATCGCCACCGCGATGGAGCGGGTCGGTTGGAAGGTGGCAGACCCGGCCCCGCTCGGGCTAGCCGGGTTTGCGATGACGACTTTCGTGTTGAGCATGTTCAACGCGAATCTCGTCAGCTCCGCGGGTGAGCCGGTGGTATTCGGCCTCGCGTTCGCCTACGGCGGACTCGCCCAGCTCCTTGCAGGGATGTGGGAGTTCCGGAACGGGAACACGTTCGGCGCGCTGGCTTTCAGCTCCTTCGGAGCCTTTTGGCTGTCGCTGTTCGTGTTCGAGGTGTTCTTCGCCAGCTCGATCCCGGCGGCCGACGCCGGGCACGCGGTTGGCCTGTACCTGTGGGCGTGGGCGATATTCACGACGTACATGTTGTTCGCCTCGCTCCGCACGACCGCCGCGGTGGCGCTCGTATTCCTGCTGTTGGCAGTGACGTTCGTACTGCTGGCGATAGGCGCCTCGGGTGCCCACGAGACGGTCACCCATTGGGGCGGCTACATCGGGCTCGCCACGGCGGCCGCCGCATGGTACGCGTCCTTCGCGGTCGTTCTCAACTCGACGTTCAGGCGGACCGTCCTTCCGGTGGTACCCCTGAACAGGGAGTGATCGGACGCGCTACGAAGCGATTCGGGCTGGCGCGGCCTCGGCCGTGCCGGCCCGGGCCGCAACTGAGCTTCAATTCATGTGACGGAGAGATGTTTCCTGACGCGAGGAGGCTGAAATGGCCACGCATGTCATAGACGTGCAGCAGCTCGAGCGCGAGCTCGCCGACGAGCTGGATATCGAGAAGTTCCCGCCGCCGGACGAGTTTCGGCAGAAGGCACGGGTGAGCGACTGGTCGCTTCACGAGGAGGCGGAGAAGGACTTCAAGGGGTTCTGGGCCAAGCAGGCAACGGAGCTCGTGGACTGGTTCACGGAGCCGCAGGAGACGCTGAACGATTCCAACCCCCCGTTCTACAAGTGGTTCGAGGACGGCAAGCTGAACGCCTCCTACAACTGCCTCGACCGTCACGTCGAGGCCGGCGATGGGGAGCGCGTCGCCATCCACTGGCGCGGCGAGGAGGGCGAGAGCCGCGACATCAGCTATGCCGAGCTGCTGGCGGAGGTTCAGAAGTTCGCCAACGCGCTCAAGGACCGCGGCATCGAAAAGGGCGATGTGGTCGGGATCTACCTGCCGATGATCCCCGAGGTCGTCGTCGCGATGCTCGCCTGTGCACGGATCGGCGCCCCCCACAACGTCGTCTTCGGCGGGTTCTCGCCGGATGCGGTGAAGGAGCGGATGGAGTTCGCCCAGGCGAAGGCGCTCGTGACCGTTGACGGGGCGCGGCGCAAGGGCAAGACGGCCCCGATCAAGTCGGCCGTCGACGAGAAGATCGGGAATGTCTCCTCGATCGAGAGCATCTTCGTCGTCAAGGCCACGGACGCCGAGTGCGAGATGAAGGAGGGCCGCGACGTCTGGTACCACGAGGCCGTCGAGGCGGCCGACGATCGTTGCGAGCCCGAGCAGCTCGACGCGGAGCACCCGCTGTACGTCCTGTACACCTCGGGGTCGACGGCGAAGCCCAAGGGCGTCCTGCACACGACGGGCGGCTACCTGCTCGGGGTGACGTTCACACAGCGGTACGTCTTCGATCTGAACCCGGAGGAGGACGTCTACTGGTGCGCGGCCGATGTTGGCTGGGTCACCGGCCATAGCTACATCGTGTATGGACCGCTGTCCAACGGCGCGACGAGCGTGATGTACGAGGGCGCCCCGGACTATCCGGACAAGGACATCTGGTGGTCGATCGTCGAACGCTACGGCGTCACGATCATGTACACGGCGCCCACGGCGATCCGAGCATGCATG
>DATAOX010000053.1:0-3142 GCA_036265555.1 Solirubrobacterales bacterium | reverse complement strand
CTGTGTCGCGCGGTCGGCCTGGAGACGTTCAAGCTCCCGTTCGGTCACCGTGGAGCGAACCATCCGGTCAAGGACCTGGGGACGGGGCGGATCGAGATCACCTCGCAGAATCATGGCTTCGCCGTTCGGGGGCCGGCCGGCGAGTCGCGCGTCGAGGGTGACGAGCCGGTGCGCTGGGAGACGCGGTTCGGGGCCGCCGAGCTGTCGCACCTGAACCTGTACGACCGCACGGTCGAGGGGCTGGTGCTGCGCGACGTGCCCGGCGCGACGGTCCAGTACCACCCGGAGGCGGGCCCCGGTCCGCACGACTCCCGCTACCTGTTCGACCGCTTCGTGGCGCTGGCGGGCGGGGGCGCGAGGAGGACTGATGCCCAGGCGTGAGGACATCGACAAGGTCCTGCTGATCGGCTCGGGCCCGATCGTGATCGGGCAGGCCGCCGAGTTCGACTATTCCGGCGCCCAGGCGTGCAAGGTGCTGCTCTCGGAGGGCTACGAGGTCGTCCTCGTCAACTCGAACCCGGCGACGATCATGACCGATCCGGAGTTCGCGGACCGTACCTACGTCGAGCCGCTCACGGTCGAATCGGTCAGCGCGATCATCGAGCGTGAGCGACCGGACGCGCTGCTGCCGACGCTGGGCGGCCAGACGGCGCTCAACCTCGCGTCGGCGCTTCACGACCGGGGCATCCTGGACCGGCTCGGGGTCGAGCTGATCGGAGCGAACTATGAGGCGATCCGGCGCGCCGAGGACCGCGAGGCGTTCCGCGAGACCATGGAGGTCGCGGGCCTGAGGGTGCCCTGGTCGCAGATCGTCCGCAGCGTGAGCGACGTCGAGCATGGGCTCGCCGACGGCGAGATCGAGCTCCCGGCGATCGTGCGCCCCGCCTATACGCTGGGCGGCGAGGGCGGCGGAGTGGGGCGGACGGCGACCGAGCTCCGCCAGGTCGTGTCCGAGGGGCTCGCGGCCAGCCCCATCAATCAGGTGTTGGTGGAGGAGTCCGTTCTGGGGTGGGGTGAGTTCGAGCTTGAGCTGATGAGGGATCGCGCCGACAACGTCGTCGTCATCTGCTCGATCGAGAACGTCGACCCGATGGGCGTACACACGGGCGACAGCGTCACGATCGCCCCGGCGCAGACGCTCACCGATCGCCGCTACCAGGAGCTGCGCGACCAGGCGATCCGCGTCATCCGCGCCGTGGGGGTGGAGACCGGCGGCTCGAACATCCAGTTCGCGGTCAACCCGGAGACGGGGGAGGTCGTCGTCATCGAGATGAACCCGCGCGTGTCGCGCTCCTCCGCGCTCGCCTCGAAGGCCACCGGCTTTCCGATTGCGAAGATCGCGGCGAAGCTCGCGGTCGGCTATGCGCTCGAGGAGATCCCGAACGACATCACGATGGTGACCCCGGCCGCCTTCGAGCCCACGATCGACTACGTCGTGACGAAGATCCCCCGGTTCGCGTTCGAGAAGTTCCCGGGCGCGGAGGGAAGCCTCTCGACGCACATGAAGTCGGTGGGCGAGGCCATGGCCATCGGCCGCACGTTTCGCGAGTCCTTCGCCAAGGCGATGCGCTCGCGCGAGCTCGACTCCGCGCCGCACGTGCCGGAGGGCACGGGCGAGCTCCTGGAGCGGCTCCTCGTCCCGGCGCCCGACCGCTACGACCTGATCCTCGCCGCCTTCCGGCGCGGTGTCGACCCCGCCGAGATCCACCAGCGCACCTCGATCGACCCGTGGTTCCTCGACGAGCTTCGGGCGCTCGCGCTCGAGGGCGACGGCACCGAGGGCCAGCACCGAACGTTCAAGTCGGTCGACACCTGCGCCGCGGAGTTCGAGGCGGAGACGCCCTACTTCTACTCGGCCCATGAGCGAGCGCCGGGGTCGGAGGTCAGGCGTGGCGATCGGCCGTCGGTGGTGATCCTGGGCTCCGGGCCGAACCGGATCGGCCAGGGGATCGAATTCGACTACTGCTGCGTCCACGCCGCGATGACCGTGCGCGAGTCCGGCCGGGACGCGGTGATGGTCAACTGCAATCCGGAGACCGTCTCGACCGACTACGACACCTCCGACCGCCTGTACTTCGAGCCGCTCACCGCCGCGGACGTCCTCGCGGTCATCGAGTCCGAGGGCCCCGAGGGGGTGATCGTCCAGTTCGGCGGGCAGACACCCCTGAAGCTCGCCGGTGCCCTCGAGAGCGCCGGCGCGCGGCTCCTCGGAACCCCGGTCGACGCGATCGACCTCGCGGAGGATCGCGGCCGTTTCGGGGCGCTCCTGCGGCGACTTGAGATCGCCCATCCGCCCTATGGAACGGCGTTGTCCGCCGACGAGGCCGCCGTGATCGCCGAGGAGGTCGGGTTTCCGCTGCTCGTGCGCCCGTCCTACGTGCTCGGCGGAAGGGCGATGGAGATCTGCTACACGGCCGAGGGCCTCGCCGCATACGTCGAGCAGAACGTCAAGGCGGACCAGGAGCACCCGCTGCTTCTCGACCGCTTCCTCGAGGACGCGATCGAGGTGGACGTCGATGCCCTGGCGGACGGGAGCGAGGTGCGGATCGGCGGGATCATGCAGCACGTCGAGGAGGCGGGGGTCCATTCCGGCGACTCCGCCTGCGTGCTGCCGCCGATGAGCCTGGGTGAGGAGATGCTCGACGAGATCCTCCACACCACGGAGCGGATCGCGTTGGAGCTCGGCGTCGTCGGCCTCATCAACATCCAATACGCCGTCGCTGCCGGCACGCTGCACGTGATCGAGGCCAATCCGCGTGCTTCGCGAACCGTTCCCTTCGTGTCCAAGGCGACCGGCGTGCCGCTCGCCAAGATCGCCTGCCGGCTGATGCTGGGCGAGGCGCTTGCCGACCAGGACCTTCCGTCCACGCCAGCCGACCACGTGAGCGTCAAGGAGGCGGTGCTTCCGTTCGCCCGCTTCGCCGGGGCGGACTCGGTGCTGGGCCCGGAGATGAAGTCCACCGGAGAGGTCATGGGCGTCGCGAGCGACTTCCCGACCGCCTTCGGAAAGGCTCAGGCGGCGGCCGGGATCTCGCTTCCGACCAAGGGCACCGTCTTCATCACGGTGACCGACCGCGACAAGCCGGCGGCGACCCAGCTCGCCGCCCGCTTCCACGACCTGGGCTTCCACGTGATCGCCACG
>DATAOX010000052.1:0-5598 GCA_036265555.1 Solirubrobacterales bacterium | reverse complement strand
GCGCCGAAGGCGGTGAGGATCGCGATCGGGACGTTGATGAAGAAGATCCAGTGCCAATTGATGGCCTGCGTCAAGATGCCGCCTGCCAGCAGACCGACGGATCCACCGGCGGAGGCCACGAACCCGTAAACGCCGATCGCCTTCGCCTGCTCGCGGGGCTCGGGGAACATCACGACGATCATCCCCAGGATGACCGCCGAGGTCATCGCGCCGCCGATCCCCTGCACGAACCGGGCAACGACCAGCATCTCCTGCGTCTGGGACGCGCCGCAGACGAGCGATGCGAGCGTAAACAGCGTGAGGCCCGCCATGAACACGTTCTTCCGGCCGAGGATGTCGCCGAAGCGCCCGGCCAGCAGGAGCAACCCGCCGAACGCGATCAGATAGGCGTTGACCACCCACGCCAGGCTCGACTGCGTAAAGCCCAGGTCATCCTGGATCGTTGGCAGCGCCACGTTCACGACGGTGACGTCGAGAACGATCATCAGCATTCCGACGCACAGCACGTACAGCGCCATCCAGCGACGCTGGTCGCTCACGGGCTTCGCGGTGCCACGTTCGGCGTTCGCAACGTGCTGTTCCATCCCGATGTCCTCCTTCGTCGTCGTCATCTGTTCCAAAGACCCGCCGGGCGCCGCCGACTAATCGCCACTTCGCCTTGTATAGCAACTTTACTTTTTGTAGCACTTCGACTGCCAGAAGGCAATCTCGCCACCGGCCGGCGCGGCGACCACGCTTCGCCATCCCGCCGGGCCCTCGCGCGGCTCGAGCAGGATCGCGGCGCCCAGCTCGCGCGCCCGCTGGGTCGCGCCGGAGATATCCGCCACCCCAACATAGGGGAGCCAGAGCGGCTGAGGCGTCTCACACTCTACGACGCCCCCGCCGAGGCCGTTGCCCATCTCGAGCGCGAGATAGGTCCTGCCCGCCGCGGCGATGCGCTCGGCACGCCAGCCGCAGGCGTCCGCGTAGAACTCGCGCGCGCCGTTGAGATCCTGCGTGTGGAGCTCCAGGTGGACGACCGGGTTCGAGGCTTCGCGGCTCATGCCCTGCCACCTACGACCCGTCGAGCGGCGGGAATTCATCGCGACCGATGAACCTCTCCAGGGATCGCGGTCTAGTCTGAGGAGGATGACCTCCCAGGCCACAGGCTCGACTCCCCGCGAGCGGGAGCTGCTGGCGGCGGCGCGAGGCGGCGACGAGGGCGCCTTCGAGCGGCTCGTCGATCCGTATCGCGGCGAACTCCACGCCCACTGCTACCGCATGCTCGGATCAGTTCACGACGCGGAGGACGCGCTCCAGGAAAGCATGCTTCGCGCCTGGCGCGGCCTCCCCGGCTTCGAGGGGCGAAGCTCGCTTCGATCCTGGCTCTATCGGATCGCCACCAACGCGTCGCTCACGATGATCGAGAAGCGCCCCAAGCGGGTGCTACCGATCGACTACGGACCGGCCGCGGACCCTCATGAGGGACCCGGCGAGCCCCTCGTCGAGTCCGTGTGGGTCGAGCCGTACGCCGATGACCGGTTCGGAGTCGAGGATGGCCTCGCCGGGCCCGAGGCCCGCTATGAGCAGCGCGAGGGCGTGGAGCTCGCGTTCGTCGCCGCTCTACAGAACCTCCCGGCGAACCAGCGAGCGGTTCTCATCCTGCGCGAGGTTCTGGGGTTCTCGGCCAAGGAGGCGGCCGAGACGCTCGACACCACGACCGCGTCGGTGAACAGCGCCCTGCAGCGCGCGCGAGCGGCCGTCGAGGAGCGCCTGCCCGATCAGAGCCAGCAGGAGACGGCCCGCGCGCTGGGCGACGACGCGCTCCGGGAGATCGTCGACGACTACGTCGAGGCATGGCAACGCTCCGACGTCGAGGCGGTCGTGGAGATGCTGACGGAGGACGCCGCGTTCTCGATGCCCCCGCTTCGGACCTGGTTCAGCGGGCGCGGGGAGATCGCCACCTTCCTGGCCGGGTGGCCGCTCTCCGGGCGGTGGCGGTGGCACCCGGTGTACGTGCGGGCCAACGGGCAGCCTGCGCTTGCCTTCTACAGCTGGGATCCGGACGAGGAGGCCTACATGCCGTTCGCGCTCAA
Organism: Solirubrobacterales bacterium; assembly: GCA_036265555.1. Taxonomy (GTDB): domain Bacteria; phylum Actinomycetota; class Thermoleophilia; order Solirubrobacterales; family 70-9; genus AC-56. Next base: position 3,523 of record DATAOX010000052.1, on the reverse strand, counting down.
CGTGCTCACGCTCCGCGGTCAGAGGATCAGCGACGTCACCGCCTTCATCATCCGCAATCCGGAGTCATCCGACCGCGAGGTCATTGCGCGGATGCCCGAGCAGCCGACGGACCCGGAACGGCTCGAGACCGCCTTCCGCGCCTTCGGCCTGCCCGATCGAATCGAAGACAACGACGGTTAGGAGCCCACCATGTGCCGCAACATCCGGACCCTCTACAACTTCGACCCGCCGGCGACCGAGGAGGAGGTTCGCGCCGCCTCGCTCCAGTACGTGCGCAAGATCAGCGGGTTCAACAAGCCCTCGCAGGCGAACGCGTCCGCGTTCGAGGAGGCCGTCGACGACGTCGCGCGGGCATCGGCGAAATTGCTGGACCGGCTCGTCACCTCGGCGCCGCGGAAGGACCGCGAGGTCGAGGCCGCAAAGCGCCGCGCCCGCGCCGCCGATCGCTACGCCGCCGCGTAGCCCTTCCTATGCGCTGGCCCGGAGCTCGCCGCGGGCGCCCGCTCCCCAGCCCCAGCGATCCGGGTGCTTCACGACGCTCATGAGCTCCACCTCGAGGCGAGATCCGAGGTGTATGACGTCGGTGATCCGCTCGGCGATCCAGTCGGCATCGCCAGATCCCTCGTAGCTGGGTCGCCAGTTGAGCGAGTCCTCCCAGAGCACGGTCTGCAGGCGTGTGAGCCGGGCCTGCAGCCGAACGAATCGGGTGATCGTCTCCGGAAACGGAGTCCCGACCAGGACCGGCGCCCATCTTCCGAGTCGCGCCCCAGCGTTCTCGGCGAGCTCGGCGACGAGGTCGTGGAGGGACCGACGCCGCACGTCGTCAGTGGCCACCGCGAGGGCCAGCTTGCGGATCGTGTCCTCCGGCTGAACGCGGTTGCGGAGCTCGTTGAGCGTCAACGATTCGCGTTGGCCCGCGCCGATCTGCTGGGCGAGCATCACCCAGGTGTGTCGCGCCACCTCACCCAGTTCGACCAGCCCGTAGTCGGAGAGGAGCCGCCATTCGCGTCTCGCCCGGGCGGCCAGGAATTCGTTCACCACCGCGACGCCCACGATCAGGACCGCGATGTCGGCGATCACCGAAGTGGCCATCGCGTTGCGGTCCCAGAACCCGGTGAAGACGACGTCGGATACCGAGACCAACACCAATGCGATCAACGAGAGGATCGCGCTGACCCTCGTCAGCGTCGTGCTCGGGAGTCCCATCGAGCCGGATCGTAATTACTGCTCCGGGCACTGTTCCCGGCCCGTGCGGCATGGCGCCTGTTAGCTTTCTCGGCCGTGCCCGTGGTCGCACGGAAGCCGGGGCGGGGAGGAGGCCTCGTCATGAGACGTCTCGGCCTTGCGCTTGTCGCCGCGCTCGCGGCGATGGTTGTGCTGAGCGCGGGCGCCGGGGCGGAGACCGGCTCCCAGTGTCCGCCGATCCAGAACAAGCCGAACGCGACCCCCCACGTCGACTACAACGGGGTCCGGCACATCACCTACTGCGTGCCGGCCCGCGTCAACCCAGGACAGAACGTCATCCGGCTCCACGGCACGGACCTCTTTCCCAAGCAGCCCGGATACATCACCCGCTTCGATCCCGAGCTCGTCTACACGAACGGGACCGTCCCCAGGGTGGACGTGCTCCATCTGCACCACGCGGTCTGGATCGTGAACGGCAACCCGCAGTTCGCGGTTGGGGAGGAGAAGACGATCATCCAGGCCCCTCGCGGATTCGGCTGGCGGACCGAACCAAGCGACCACTGGCTCCTGAACGACATGCTCCACGACCTCGTCGGGCGCCCCGCCAACGTCGACATCGTCTGGCGCATCGACTTCGTGCCCGACACGGCACCGGCGGCCGCCAACATGCACACGGTCGAGACCAGGTGGATGAACGTGGCGGGGCCCCAGCCTCACGTGGGGATCTCGCGACCGATCTACCCCGTCTTCAATGCCCTGCGGAAGTACGGCACGAACGGCAGGTACACGTTCCCGGACCAGGCCCAGGGCGCCCAGCGCGACCTGATCTCGTCCGACCAGACGTGGACTCCGAACCACCCGGTCACGCTCATCAGCACCGCGGGTCACCTCCACCCGGGCGGGTTGAACACGCAGCTCAGGGTCCGGCGCGGGAACGCGAAGAACACGCTCTTCACCTCGAGGGCCCACTACTTCGAGCCGGCCGGCGAGGTGTCCTGGGACGTCGCGATGGGCGCCACGCCCCGTGACTGGCGGGTGAAGCTCCAGCCCGGGGACCAGCTCAGTGTCCACGCGACCTACGACACCTCGCGCGCCGACTGGTACGAGGTGATGGGCATCATGCCGGTTGCCGTCTACAACGGGACCGACATGGGCGGGGTGGGCGCGTTCAGCCCGCAGATCCCGAAGAACGGGGTGCTCACGCACGGCCACCTGGCCGAGAACCGCCACCACGGCGGGGGAGCGACGAGCGCGTACCGCGATCCGCTCAAGCTGCCGAACGGCCCGTTCATGACGGGGCCGGTCGACATTCAGGGCTACGCCTACTCGCAGGGCGACCTGAGCTCCGGCTTCTCTGCTTCTGCGAGTAGGCCACCGACGATCCAGCCCGGGCAGTCCCTCGCGTTCAAGAACCTCGACGACGCCCAGAGCAACACCTGGCACACGATCACCGGCTGCAAGGAGCCGTGTAATCGGGGCACCGGGATCGCCTACCCGATCGCCAACGGCCCGCGGTCGTTCGACTCCGGTCAGCTCGGCACCAACCCGCCGTTCGGCGCGCCGGCGATCGGCTCGATCACCTGGCAGACGCCGAAGAACCTCTCCCCGGGGACCTACACGTACTTCTGCCGCGTCCACCCGTTCATGCGCGGCAGCTTCCGCGTGAAGCGGTAACGAGCTTCGACTGCTCGTCAGGTGGGCGTCAGCGCTTCAGCGTCGCGTTGAACTGAAGCTCGTCGAAAGTGGAGGAGAACGGGTGACGTCTTGGGCCGGTGAGCGCGCGCGAGCCTGGTGGCTCATGACGTGCGACTATCGCCGCAGGCCGTCGAGGACCACCGTCCAGCCCTCGACGCTCTTTACGCGCAGCATGCGGTTTCGGTGCCAGCTGTCCTGAGCCAGCCGCTCACGGACGGCGTCCTCCGAGGGCGCCTCAATGACGTGCAGCACCGCGCCATCCCCCTCGAGCGGCCCGCCGAGCAGGAGGAATCCATCCTCGACCAGCGAGTCCATGAACCGCGCGTGCTCGTCCCAGCCGTCCTGCTCACGCATGTCGCGCGACCAGTCCCAAGGCCCGCCACGCTCGAGTCGAACCGCGTAGATCACCTGGCGCCATCGTAGTCGCGGTCCAGCTGCCGATCAGGCTTGGCGATTCACGGCCGCCTAGGGCGCCGCCCTCCACTGGGCTCGCCACTCCGGTGGCTCGAAGCCCTCCGCGACATAGATTGATTCACGGGCGATCCGCTCCCCCCGAAGCTCGATGATGCTCACGCCGAAGTTCTGCGGGCCCCCGTCGTATTGGACGGTGACCTCCGCGACCCAGAGATCTTCTCGGCCCCT
>DATAOX010000051.1:0-13622 GCA_036265555.1 Solirubrobacterales bacterium | reverse complement strand
CGTGCTTTCCCGCCCAGCAGTACGAGGAGGCCTCGAAGGAGGTCAAGGCGGTTGCCGATGCACTGGGAGAGCGGCGGGACGCGGACGTTGCGATCAAGGCGCTGGAGCGGTTCGCCGCGGGCCTGGCGGCTCCGGACCGTCCCGGCGTTGCGAGCCTGATCGAGCGGATCCGCACAGAACAGGGCGAGGCGAACGTCCGCCTGGAGGCCTTCGTCCAGCCGCGGCGCCTCGCCGCGCTCAGCGAGCGGCTTGCAGAGCTGGTCGTCGAGGCCGAGGCGATCACAACGGCGGAGGCGCGATGAGGGCACGCAGGGTAAAGAAGCTCGATCCCGACGGACCCCTGACGGAAAACGCCGCCCGAATCGTGCGGGTCCGGCTCGCCGAGCTTCGGTCGTTCGCGCCCAAGGCGCTCGAGCGGGACCAGGTCCGCCCGCGACACGACATGCGCATCGCCGCGAAGCGGCTGCGCTACGTGCTCGAGGCCACCGAGTTCTGCTTCGGACGATCCGCCCAGGTCGCGCGGCGGCGCGCTCGAGACCTCCAGGAGATCCTCGGCGAGCTCCACGATTGCGACGAGATGCTCCCGCGGGCGGAACGGCACATTGTCCAGCTGCGGGCGGCCGACGCGGTAGCCGTTCGCGAGCGGGCCGGCGACGCGGATGACCTCGACCCCGGCCTCGCCGCCCGGGCCCCGCATCGCACCTCGTACCGCGGCATCGAGATGCTGATCGTCTACACGCAGGCCCGCCGGGAGGTTCTGTTCGAGCGCTTTCGGTCCTTTTGGGCGGAGCAGGAACGTGCCGGCACATGGCAGCGCCTTGAGCGCGCAGCCCAGCGCCGGTTGGACGAGGCGCGCGAGCGCCGCCGGGCGGCGAAGCGCGCCGCACGGGCGCAGCGCGCCCTGGAGGCAGCGGAGCACCAGAGGCGCGAGGCGGCATCCAGGGCCGCCGCGGCTGCAGCGGAGCTGAGGGAGGCAATCGGCTCGTCGCGAGAGGGGCCCCGACCCGGACCGGTCGCGACGCCCGACGGTCCGCGGCGGAACCCGGATGGCAGCCCGCCGGCAACGGAGCGATAGCCCCCGATCGTCGCTAGCCTACGGATCCCGTGAAGACGCCAGTCGCCCTGAGGTCCGGATCCGTCCGCGCCGAGGAGCTTGGTGACCGCTTCGTGGACGCCCTCGGGTACACGACCCGCGTTCACTCGGGGCAGATCCGCGGCAGCGACGACCAGCCCTACGTCGCGCACCTTCTTCGCGTCACCGGGCTCGTGATCCAGGACGGAGGCTCCGAGGACGAGGCGATCGCCGCCCTGCTCCACGACGCGGTCGAGGACCAGGGAGGGCTGGACCGGCTGGCCGACATTCGCAAGCGCTACGGGAATGTCGTGGGTGACATCGTCGACGAGAACACCGACAGCTACGCGGATCCGCGTCCGCCATGGCGGCGGCGCAAGGAGGACTACATTCGCAGCCTCGACGGCGCATCCAAGGGATCGCTTCGGGTTTCGCTCGCCGACAAGCTCGACAACACCCGAAGCATGATCCGCGGCTATCGAATCCGGGGCGCTGAGCAGTGGGAGCGGACCGGTAAGAGCGCCGAGGACGTCCGCTGGTACTACGGCACCCTTGCGGAGCGGTTCCAGGAGCTTCGTCCTGGCCCGATGGCGGACGAGCTGGCGAGGACGGTCTCGGAGCTCGACTGCCTCCTCGACCGCGGCCCCGCGGACGACGCCGGCTGATGGGCATTCCCAGGGGCCGGGCCACGCTCGCAGCACTCGCGGCCGTGGCGGTCTCGGCGACCGCACCGGCCGCCGCGCACGCGGCCTCGGTCAAAGGCTCCCCCGGCGGGGGCGACCCGTACTTCCCGAAGGCTGGCAACGGCGGGTACGACGTCTCCCACTACAACCTCCACCTGCGCTACCGGCCGCGCACGAACCGGCTTGCCGCCAGGGCGACCATCGACGCGCGCGCCAAGAAGTCGCTCGCGCGCTTCGATCTGGACTTCCGCCATCTGCGCATCAAGCGGTTGACGGTGAACGGTGAGCGGGCGCGCCATTCGCGCCGCGGCCAGGAGCTCATGATCCGCCCCCGTAAGGGCCTGCGAAAGGGCAGCCGCTTCGAGGTCCGAGTGCGCTACCGCGGCCACCCGCGGCCGGTCATCGATCCGGACGGCTCTAAGGACGGCTGGATCCCGACCGACGACGGCGCGTTCGTCGCCGGTGAGCCGCAGGGTGCGCCGACCTGGTTTCCGTGCAACGACCTGCTCACCGACAAGGCGACCTACCGCGTCAGGGTGACCGTGCCGAGGGCGCGGGCAGCGATCTCGAACGGAAAGCTCGTCGACCGGGATGTCCACGGCCACCGCCAGACCTTCGTTTGGAACGAGAACGCGCCCATGGCGACCTATCTAGCGACGGTGACGACGGGGAAGTTCCGGGTCACCCGCTCGCGGGTCGACGGAATCCCGTCGGTGGTCGCAGTCGACCCGCGGGAGTCCGGGAAGGCCCTGAAGAAGATGCCCGCGATTCTCAAATTGTTCGGATCCCGCTTCGGCTCCTACCCCTTCGGCGTCGTGGGGGGCGTGGTGGATCACGCGCCTCAGGTCGGATACGCGCTCGAGACTCAGACGAAGCCGCTCTTCGACCGCACCCCTGGCGACATCACGGTCGCTCATGAGCTCTCGCACCAATGGTTCGGTGACTCGGTCTCGCTGAGGCGCTGGCACCAGATCTGGCTGAACGAGGGCTTTGCCACCTGGGCCGAGTGGCTCTGGCTCGAGCACAAGGGGGGCCCGACGACGCGGCAGATCTTCGAGTCTCTCTACCGGGGTCATGCGGCCAAGGACCGCCGCTTCTGGAATCCGCCCCCGGGCGACCCGGGCGGGCCAAAAAACCTGTTCGACAGCACGATCTACAACCGCGGGGGCATGACGCTCGAGGCGCTGCGCCAGGAGGTCGGCACTCTGACGTTCTTCCAGATCCTCCGCGACTGGGCGCGCCAGCACGCCTACGGCAACGCGGGCACGAAGCAGTTCATCGATCTCGCCGAGGCGGACAGCGGCCAGGACCTGGGGCACTTCTTCCATGTCTGGCTGTACCGGCCCGGTAAGCCACACGGGTGGGGCCATTCGGCGCGCTCCATCGAACGTGCCGTGCCGCGCGCGAGGCTGGGCGACATGCTCGCGACGGGTCTCCGGTAGCCCGCGGCTACGGGAGCTGGCGGCAGCCCTGACGGGTGCTGGCAGGTCGGACTCACGCATGCCGAGCCGAGTAGCCGCATAGAGGCGACGGCGGTAGCATGGGCGTCCGTCCCGCATGGAGCCCCCCGAAGCAGAGCACGCCGCCGCCGAGATCATCGAGCCGGTGGCACCTCGGGCGGAGCCGGAGGCGATCGACCTCGAGGACTCCGCCCTCTATTTCAACCGCGAGCTGTCCTGGCTCGACTTCAACGACCGCGTCCTGCAGCTCGCGGAGGATCCCTCGGTGCCGCTGCTCGAGCGGGTCAAGTTCTGCGCGATCTGGGAGTCCAACCTCGACGAGTTCTACATGGTGCGGGTCGCCAACCTGCACGACCAGCTCGAAGCCGGTATGGACGCTCGCGGTGCTGACGGGCTGAGCGCATCGGAGCAGATCGATGCGGTCCGCGAGCGCGTCCTCGGCCAGCGTGAGCGGCTCAGGCAGTGCTTCGAGCGCGACCTTCGCCCTGCGCTGGCGGAGCACGGCATCCGCCTGATTTCCCCGGACCGGGCGGATTCCTCGGAGCGCGCCGAGCTGGACCGCATCTATGAGAGCAGCATCTTTCCCGCCCTGACCCCCCTCGCGATCGGTCTCGGCCGTCCGTTTCCCTATATCTCGAACCTGTCGCTGAGCCTGGCCGTGACCCTGCACGATCCCGATCAGGGAACGGAGATCATCGCCCGAGTCAAGGTGCCGAAGGAGCTCCTCGGCCGGTTCGTCGAGATCGGCGAAGGGGGCGTCACGCTCGTTCCGCTGGAGGACGTCATCGCCGCCAACCTCCCCTCGCTCTTCCCCGGTATGGAGGTCACCGACTACGCGTTCTTCCGGGTGACACGGGACACCGACTACGACGTGTCGGACGAGGCCGACGACCTGCTGCAGGCCGTCGAGGAGGAGCTTCGCCGGCGCCGGTTCGGGGAGGTCGTGAGGCTGGAGGTCGGAGGGGGCATGAGCCCACGACTCCGCGACCAGCTGAAGAGCGCGCTGCGGATCGCTGAGCGCCAGGTCTACGAGGTCGACGGGCTCCTGGACCTGTCGGACCTCATGGACGTGGCCGCGCTCCCCGGGTTCAGCGAGCTGCGCGACCCGCCGTTCAACCCTGCGACCAAGCCTCGACTTCGAGGGGAGAACGGCGACCCCGCCGATCTGTTCGCAGTGCTGCGCGAGGGGGACGTCCTTGTCCACCACCCATACGACTCCTTCACCACCTCGGTCGAGCGCTTCGTGAAGCAGGCGGTGAACGACCAGGACGTCCTCGCGATCAAGCAGACGGTCTACCGAACGAGCGCCGACTCGCCCCTGGTCCCGTCGCTGATCGAGGCCGCCGAACGTGGCAAGCAGGCGGTCTGCATGGTCGAGCTGAAGGCGCGGTTCGACGAGCGGGCGAACATCAGATGGGCGAAGAAGCTCGAGCAGGCGGGTGTTCACGTCGTATACGGCCTGCCGGCCCTGAAGAGCCACGCCAAGTGCATCCTGGTGGTGCGCCGCGAGGGCCGCGGCGTTCGCTATTACGCCCACGTCGGCACCGGCAACTACAACCCGAAGACCGCCAAGCTCTACACGGACCTCGGCCTGTTCACCGCCGATCCGGCGATCGGCAACGACATCGCCGAGATGTTCAACTACATGACCGGCTACTCGCGCCCCCGCGACTATCGCAAGGTGCTGGTGGCTCCCTTCAATCTCTTCGAGGGGATCCTGGGGGAGATCGAGCGCACGATCGAATCGCATTCCGAGGAGCGGCCGGCGAGGATCCGGATGAAGATGAACTCGCTTCTCGACGCGCCGTGCATCAGGGCCCTGTATCGAGCCTCCCAGGCGGGGGTGGAGGTCCAGCTGAACGTGCGCGGCATCTGCGCGCTCCGCCCCCGTTTGCCGGGCGCGTCCGACAACATCGAGGTGGTCTCGGTCGTCGGCCGCTTCCTGGAGCACTCGCGGATCTACTCGTTCGAGCGACCTGGCGAGACCGAGCGAGTCTTCACCGGCTCCGCGGACCTCATGCCGCGAAACCTGTACAACCGTGTGGAGCTGGTCACCCCCGTGACGGACCCGCGCATCCGCGACCAGCTGCTCGACGTCCTCGACCGTTGCCTCGCCGACAACACCAACGCCTGGGTCCTGCAGGGGGACGGCACCTGGATCCGCCGCCGCCCGGACGGCGAGCCGCACAACGTGCAGCGCGAGCTGATGGACCTCCACGAGGCACGGGCAGCCGGGGAACCGGCGCGCTAGCCGGGGCGACCCTCAGGGACGACGAACGGCGGCAACCGCGGGCCGCCCGTGGCCGTTTTGTTTCGCATGGCGAAACGGACCGGCCAACCGGTGCTGGTTTCGGGTGGCCCCCCGTGCGGCGCCTCGTCACACTGCCACGGATGGCTGAACGGCACACGCGCTACGGCTGGTGGCTCGAGGAGGCGGGCCTCCCTCGGCCGCGACCTCCGCTCGAGGGCGCCGTCGACGCCGACGTGGTGGTCGTCGGTGGCGGCTACACCGGCATGTGGACCGCGTGGTTCGTGTCCGAGGCCGAGCCGGATGCCCGGATCGTCCTCCTCGAGGCGGAGGTTTGCGGGACCGGTCCGAGCGGGCGCAACGGTGGCTTCGCGAACTCGATGTGGCTCAGCCTCGGGACGCTTCGCCGGCGGTTCGGCGACGACGAGGCATTGCGGGTCGCGCGGGCAGGCGAGGCGGCCGTCGACGGGATCGGCGCATGGTGTGATGAGCACGGCGTCGATGCCTGGTATCGCCGCGGCGGCTACCTCCAGGTCTCGACGACCCCACTGCACGACGCCGGCCCCCGCGAGGCGGCCGCTGTCGGGTCGGAGCTCGGCGTGCCAGATGAGTGCGTCCCCCAGAGTCCCGACGAGGTGAGACGGCGGTGCGACTCACCGCTGTTCAGGGGCGGGGCATACCGCCCGGTGGCCGCGACGGTCCAACCAGCGCGACTGGCTCAGGGACTCCGCGATCGCCTGATCCAGCGCGGTGTCCTGATCTTCGAGGGCTCGCGCGCGCGGCGGCTCCGTTCGAGCCGCGATGTGCTGGAGGTCGAGACCTCGGCCGGGCGCGTGCGCGCGGGCGCGGCCGTGCTCGCCGGCGGCGGTGGGCTCGCAGCGCACGCTCCGATCCGCCGCCTGCTCACCGTGACGTCGAGTCACATGGTCATCACCGAACCGGTGCCGGACGTGCTGGAGGAGATCGGGTGGACCGGCGGGGAGTGCATCACCGATTCGCGAGCGATGGTCCAGTACTTCCGCACGACGCCCGACGGCCGGATCGCGTTCGGGTGGGGTGGCGGCCGCGTCGTCCCGGGCGCCCGCCTGAATGGCCGAGCCGAGGTCGACCGGCGCGTGGTCGCCGAGGTGGAGCGGCGGCTGGTCCGGGTCTTTCCCGCCCTGCGCGGCCGCCGGATCGAGCACGCCTGGGGCGGCCCGATCGACGTCTCCCCGACCCACCTGCCGGTGATCGGAAGCCTCGCCGGCGACCGTGTCCATTACGCCTTCGGATACACGGGCAACGGCGTCGCGCCGTCGCGCGTGGCGGGCCGCGCGCTGGCGTCGCTGAGCCTGGATCGCCGGGACGAACACACGCGGCTCGCGCTCGTCGAGCCCCCACCGGTCCGCGTGCCCCCGGAACCGTTCCGCTTCGCCGGGGGGACGATCATCCGAGCCGCCCTGCTGCGGCGCGAGCGGTTGGAGGAGGAGGGCCGGCGCCCCGACCCGCTGACGCGCTTCGTCGCCGGCGTGCCCGAGCGAATGGGCATCCACGTCGGCCGCTGAACCTCAGAGCGCGTTTGGGGTTTCCGGGAGCGCTAGCGGCCCCCAATTCCCAAACCCGGCCAGGCGTGGCGCGTCACGCGTTCAGCGCGAGGATGAGCTCCCGGATCGCGCCGGGGTATCGGTACGTCAGCCCGCCGTGCGTCCCGTCGAACAGCTCGAGCGAGTACTCGACGCCCAGCGCGTCGAGCTCGCGCGCGAAGGCCGTCGCCCCGAGGTCCAGGAAGTACTCGTCCTTCTTCCCCGCGTCGAGGTAGATCCGCCGCATGCTTCGAAGCTCGTCGGTGTGGCCGGGCGCCATCCTCACGGGATCGAGCTCGAGCCAGCGCGCCCACACGTCGTCGACCAGCCGGCCGGTCTCGACGTCGAAGGGCAAGAGCGCCTTTCCGGGCCGGTCGGGATCCGGCGAGTACGACGCCGCGCATCCGTACCACATGATCGGCTCGCCGAACTTCTCGAACGGCTTGGGATCCGCCTCCGCGAAGCGCTCGAAGAAGACGTCGTAGGAACCCTCGAAGTCGTCGCGCAACGTCCGGACCGTACCCGCGATGCTGGGGAGGTACGAGGCCTCGAAGAGCGCGTCGCCGGCGTGTGAGGCCAGCGCGCCGAACACGTCGGGCCGCATCATCGGCACCACCATCGCGCCGTACCCGCCGGAGGACTTGCCGGTGATGCCCCGCCGTTCGCGGTCGGCCGCCGCCGGGTACCGGCCGTCCACGAACGGCACCACCTCGTCGCACAGGTAGGACTGGTAGGGGCCGGTGGAGGTCGAGTCGACGAACTGCGACCCGCCGTACGACGTCCAGGCATCGACGAAGACGACGATGCCGTGGGGGCACTCGCCCGCGGCGAACATCGCGTCGAGCCGCTCGAACATCGTCGGCTCGAACGGTGTGCGGTTCGCCCACATGTCGAGCTGGCCCGTGTAGCCCTGGATCACGTAGACGCTGGGCAGCGGTCGCGGGTGGTCGAGCTCGACGCCGGGAGGCCTGTAGACGTACAGAGGGCGCTGCTGGGGATCGCCCAGGGGATTGCCCGCGAGGAGCTCGGACTCCACCACCAGCCGGTCGAGCGTGCCGGCGAGCGGCCGCTCCCAGGGCGCGCCGGCGGAGCCCTCCGCCTCCCTCAGCGCCATCGGGACGTGATGACCTTCTTGCGCGTGTAGAACTCCACCGCGTCCCGTCCGTTCGCGTGGAGGTCGCCGTCGAGCGAGTCCTTCCAGCCGGAGAACGGAAACCACGCAACGGGCGCCGCGACGCCTACGTTGACGCCGATCATCCCCGCCTCGACTCCATAGCGGTACTCGCGTGCGGCGCCGCCCGACCTCGTGAAGATCGATCCCGCGTTCCCGTAGCGAGATCCGTTCACGAACTCCAGCGCGTCGTCCAGGTCGCGGGCCCTGATCAGGGTCAGGAGCGGACCGAAAAGCTCCTCGCGCGCGAGCTCCGACTCCCTCTCCGTGCGGTCGACGATCGTCGGCCCGAGCACCGTCCCGGCCGGGCCCGCGTCGCTGGTCCGCCCGTCGAGCAGCACCTCGACGTCGTCGGCCTCAGCGCCCTCGAGCGCCACACAGATGCGCTCGCGCGCCTCGGGTGCGACGAGCGGGCATACGTCGGTCGCCTCGTCGCCTCCGGGGCCGACTCGCAGCTCCGAGGCCGCGGCCATGAGGGCGTCGCGAACCTCGTTCTGCCGCCGCTCGTCCCCCACCAGGACGGCCACGGATCCCGCGAGGCAGCGCTGGCCGGCGGCCCCGAACGCCGAGCCCATGATCCCGGCCACGGTCGGCTCGAGATCGGCGTCGGGCATGACGACGAGAGAATTCTTCGCTCCGCCCAGCGCCTGGCAGCGCTTGCCCGTCGCGGCGGAGCGCTCGGCGATGTACCGGGCGGTCGAGGCCTGGCCGACGAAGGAGACGGCATCCACACCCGGGTGGTCGAGCAGGGCGTTGACCGCGTCGCGCGCGCCGTGTACGAGATTGCAGATCCCGGGCGGAATCTCCTCGATCCCATCGATGACCTCGAGGATGAGTTCCGATGGGCGCGGATCGCGCTCCGAGGGCTTCAGCACGAAGCCGTTCCCGCACGCCAGCGCGAACGGCAGGAACCACAGCGGGATCATCGTCGGGAAGTTGAAGGGAGTGATCGCCGCAACGACGCCGACGGGCTGGCGGAACAGCTCGACGTCCACGCCGCGCGCGACGCCCTCGAGGTTCTCGCCCTTCAGCAGATGGGGGATCGCGCATGCGGCCTCCACCGATTCGATCCCGCGCGCGACCTCGCCGCGCGCGTCCGCGAGCGTCTTGCCCATGTCGTCGGTGACCAGGAGGGCGAGCTCCTCCTGCCGGGCAGCGAGCTCGCCTCGCAGACGCATGATCGCCCGGGCCCGGCGCTGCGGCGCCACCTCGCGCCACTCCGCCTGCGCGCCCCTGGCGGCGGTGACCGCCGCATCCACCTCGGCGACGCCGCTGAGCGGCACCAGGGCACGAAGCTCGCCGCTCGAGGGATCGCGGTCCTCGAGCGTCCCATCGACCGAAGCGTCCTGCCAGGCCCCCCCGACGTAGTTGCGAAGCATCCGCGTGCGGGTGGGGGCCGCTTCGGCGGTCGTGACGGGCTTCATCATTCGTTCCCTCCTCGAGCGAGCATCCGAGCCGATGCTACCGAGGGTGGCGCCGGCTCCTCGGCTCGGGCCGTGTAAGACTTCGGCCCATGAGCGACGAGTGGCGCGTCGAAGTGGAGCTCGAGGACGAGGGTCACGGCCTCTCACTCGGAGACCGGCTCCGCTCGCTCGACCTCGACGACGAGGCGCGCAAGCAGCTGGGTGAGCGCGTGATCGTGACTCGGGATGGCTCGCGGATGTTTCTGTACACCGGCAGCGAGGAGACCGCGAGCCAGGCCGAGCGGGTGGTGAAGGAGCTGGCCTCAGAGGATGGGCTCGAGGCGATGACGCGCATCACGCGCTGGCATCCCGACGAGGAGGAGTGGCTCGACGCGGAGTCCCCCATGCCCGAGAGCGAGGCCGAGCGCGCCGCGGAGCATCGCGAGCACGAGGCCCGCGAGGAGCGTGAGGCGGAGACCACAGGCCGCGACGAGTGGGAGCTGCGAGTCGATCTGGATTCGCTCGGCGAGACCGGGAAGCTGTCCTCACGGCTATCCGATGCGGGGATCCGCCACCATCGCCGCTGGAGGCACCTGCTGATCCCCGCGGCAACGGAGGAGCACGCGGCCGAGTTGGCGGGCCGGGTCCGTGAGCTTGCGTCGAGCGAGCCCGAGATGCACGTCGAGCCGGCGCCCGGCACCCTGCAGCATCCGGCATTCGTCGTCATCGGCGGTCACACGCCGGGTATCGGCCGCGACCTCGGCCTCTAGCGCACCCTCCGGTCCGGGTCAATCCCCGTCGGCGTGCACGATCAACACGGGGCGCTCGGCGATCTGCACCAGCCGGTGAGCGGTCGAGCCGAGGATCGCTCCACGGAGTGGGGACTCGCCGTGCGTGCCCACGACGATCATCCGCGCGTCGTGCTCTCGAGCAACGTCGACCAGCGCGTGGGCGGCGTGCTCGTTGAGCATCTCGACCTCATGGTCGACGCCGGCTTCGGATGCCTTCGCGGCCGCCTCCGCGGTGATCCGCTCGCCGAGCTCGTGCACCGCCTCCCGCTGGGTAGGCACCTCGCCGCCGCCGGCCCCGCCGGGGGCGAAGCCGAACACGATCCGGACCTTGTCGCCCAGCTCCTTGGCGAGGGTGACCCCCTCCGCGAGCGCCGCCCGACCGCAGTCGCTTCCGTCGTAGCCGATGACGATCTCAGCCATCTAGATACGCCTCATCATTCCGGCGTGACCGTCTCGACCGCGGGCCCGGTCGGGCCGCCCTCCAGGAAGTGCGGTGGTGCCGTCTCGAGCTTGCGGCGGAAGAACCGTGGATAGATGAAGTTCGCGAACACGAGCAGCACGGCCCCCACGACCAGCAAGCCGACCCCGATCACGTCGGCCGCGCCGAGGCCGAAGACGCCACCCGAGTACGCCGAGTCCACAGGGGCGTTGTCGATGAACGCCTTCACGAAGATGTAGGTCAGCATCGCGCCGCCCAGAAACGGAACCACCCCGGCCATGATGAAGTTGCGCGCGCTCCGGAAGAGCTCGCGACGGTAGTAGATCGCGCACGCGAACCCGGTCAATCCGTAGTAGAACGCGATCTGGAAGCCCAGGCCCGTGATCGAGTCGCCGAGGACGTTCTGGCTGACGTTGATGATGAACAGCGACCAGACCAGCGAGACGGCGCCCATCGCGAGTGTCGACACGCTCGGGGTCAGATGCCTCGGGTGGATCTTCCCGAACGCGCTCGGGATCGAGCCGAAGCGAGCCATCGAGAGGGTGGTGCGCGCCGTGGGCAGGATCGTTGTCTGGGTCGACGCTGACGCCGAGGTCAGGACGGTGATGATCAGGAGCTTGTCCAGGGGCGAGCCGAGCACCGGTCCACCGAGATTTGCGAGGACGTCGTTCTTGTGGCTGGTGAGCGCCTCGGTGCCGGCGAAGGCCTGCGCCGACGCTGCGACCACGACGTAGATCAGGACCAGCAGGATCGTGCTCATGACGGCGGCCTTGCCGGGGCCGCGGGCGGAGTCCGTGGACTCCTCATTTACGCAGACCCCGGAGTCCCAGCCCCAGTAGATGAAGACCCCGAGCAGGACGCCGTCGATCAGTGCGCTGCTGCCACCGGGCAGACCGAAGGGGGAGAACCAATCCAAACCGATGTGGAGCGACTCCGCCGGGGCCCCGCCCGAGTAGACCTTGACCAGGGCCACGATCGCGAAGGCGGCCAGCGTGAACACCTCCACCGACAGCAGGATCCGCTGGGTGGCCGCCGAGAGCTCGATGCCCACGTAACAGATCCAAGTCATCACCGCGATCCAGATGGCGGCCACGATGCTCACCGCCAGCAGTGAGTGGGCGGCGCTGTCCCACTCGAACAGCAGGAACGTGTACTTGCCGGCGATGTAGGCGAGGGTGGCCATGACGACGACGTCCGCGACGACGATCGCCCAGCCGGTGAGCCACCCCATCTGAGGCCCCATCGCGCGCGTCACCCACGTGAAGCTCGTGCCGCAGTCCGGGTCGGCGCGGTTCATGTAGTAGTAGGCCGCGGCGATGAGGAGCATCGGGATGAACGAGACGACCATCACCGCGGGCGCGTGCACCCCCATGCCGTCGATGGCGACGATGAAGCCCAGCGTGGCGGCGAGGCTGTAGGCGGGCGCCACCGAGGCGACGGAGATGACGAGGTTCGTCAGGTAACCGATCGCATCGGCCTTCAGGCCCTTGCCACCAGGCTCGGATCCCGCCCCTACGGTGGCGGATGCACTCTCCATGGCCTACCTCCTTGCGCCGATCCTGTTGCTCGCGACCTTACCTCAGCCTCCGGCGCGGCCGGGGGGGGGCGCCGGCGCGGTTCCCATCACTTCCTCGTCCTCCTGTAGCGGGCGAATCGCGGCCATCCTCTCCGCCCTGCGCTGCTGGAGCACGGTGAATCCCATCGCGATCAGGGTCACGCTGAAGAGGATCGTCGCCACGGCGTTGACCTCCACGGGGATCCCGCGCTGTGCGGCGCCGAAGATGTAGAGGGGGAACGTGACGGTGGTCCCGGCGTTGAAGTTGGAGACGACGAAGTCATCGATGGAGAGCGCGAAGGCCAGGAGTGCTCCGGCGAGGACGCCGGGAAAGATCAGGGGAAAGGTCACCCGCCAAAAGGTCTGGAACGGATTGGCGCCGAGGTCCTGGGCCGCCTCCTCCAGGCTGCGGTCGAAGCCGATCAGGCGGGATCGCACGACCACGACGACGAAGCTGATGCAGAAGAGGGTGTGCGCGATCAGGAGGGTGCTGAACCCGAGGGTCGGCGTTCCCAGGATCAGGAAGAACGACAACAACGAGGCACCCATGACGATCTCCGGCGTCGCCATCGGCACGACGATCAGGAAGTTGGCGGTACGGCGGCCGAAGAACTGATACCTCACGAGGGCGACCGCCATGAAGGTCCCGATCGCGGTGGAGATGACCGTCGCCAGCGCGGCGAGCTTGAGGCTGGTGAGGAGGGCCGAGTTCAGGTCCGGAAGGCTGAAGACGTTGCTCCAGTGGTCGAGCGTGAAGCCGACCCAGGTGAAGTTGTACTTGCCGGCGGGATTGTTGAAAGAGAACAGGATGATGACGGCGATCGGGATCAGCAGGTACGCGATCGCGAGCCCTGCGTAGATGTTGATCGCGTGCGCGCGCAGCCAGTCCCAGGCCCGACGCAGCGCAGACTCGCGGCGTACGTAGGCTGGAGCGGCTGCGGTCTGAGCCTCCACCTTCAGCGTCTCCTCCGCGTCCTCATCGGGCCGTCGCCTCCTCCCCCATGAGCGATTCAGATCCCGCGAACCGGATGTAGACGAAGACCATCAGCATGATCGCCGCCATCAGCACGAACGACAGTGCCGCCGCGGCGGGGTAATCGCGGTTCGTCAGGTAGAGCCCCTGGATGACATTCCCGATCATCTTGTTGTTCGTCCCGCCGAGGAAGAACGCATTGACGTAGTCGCCGGCAGCGGGAATGAATGTGAGCAGCGTCCCGGCGATGACGCCCGGCGCCGAG
>DATAOX010000050.1:0-13822 GCA_036265555.1 Solirubrobacterales bacterium | reverse complement strand
GTAGTAGGCGTGCTCCCAGACATCGACGCCGAGCAGCGGCGTCTTCCCGTCCGAGATCGGCGAGTCCTGGTTCGCGGTCGATACCACGGCGAGCCCCGAGCCGTCATGCACCAGCCACGACCATCCCGACCCGAAGCGGTTGACTCCGGCGGTCTTGAACTCGTCCTTGAACGAGTCGAGCGAGCCGAAGGCGTCATCGATCGCGCTACCGAGGTCGCCCTCGGGCTCGCCGCCCCCGTCCGGGCTCATGATCTGCCAGAAGAACGTGTGGTTGGAGTGCCCGCCGGCGTTGTTGCGCACGGCGGTGCGGATGTCGTCCGGAAGCTGATCGAGATTGCGAAGCACCTCGTCGACGGCCTTGTCCGCCCACTCCGTTCCCTCGAGCGCGGCGTTGGCCTTGTCCACGTAGGCCTGGTGGTGCTTGTCGTGGTGGACGCGCATCGTCTGCTCGTCGATGTGTGGCTCGAGCGCCGCGTAGTCGTAGGGAAGCTCGGGGACTGAGTAAGCCATCTGACCGCTCCTTCGTCGCGTTGGGGGATCTCGATTCAGCCTATCCGAGCGCGTCGCGAAAGCCCGCGCGCCAGCTCGGGTACATGGGCTCCCAGCCCAGTGCGCGCCGCGCCCTGGCGTTCGACGCGCCTCGCAGGCCGATGACCATGCGCGCCGCGGTTCCTCCGAGCAGGCGCGCGATGAAGCCCGGGACCTGCCACGGCCGCTTCGCCCCGAGCGCCTCCGCGTACGCCGGAAGCCACTCCGCGACGGTCGCGGGCTCGTCGTCGACGATGTTGTAGATGCCGGGGTCGCCGCGCTCGCACGCCGTGACCGTCGCCGAGGCGGCGTCCTCGATGTGAATGAACGAGAAGAGGCCGTCGCTCCCACGGACGATCGGAAACCGCCGTCTGCGGACCATCCCGGCGATGCTGCCGTCGCGCGCGTAGTAGGTACCCGGGCCGTAGAACCAGCCGTAGCGCAGCACCACTCCCTGGATGGCGTCGGTCTCCAGCGCCGCCCGCTCGTGGGAGACCATCGCCCGGACGCCGTCTCCGAACGGCGGTGCGGCCTCGGTCCACGGGCGGCCGTCCTCGTCCTTGATCATCTCCCCCTCCGGCGCGTAGAGAAAGGCGATGCTCTGAGTGACGAAGCGCTTGGCGCCCGCCCCCACCGCCGCCGCCAGCAGGTTGGTCCCGCCGACGGTCCGGATCCGATTGGTCGGGCCGTAGAACCGCTCGTCCAGCTTGCGCGCGTCGTAGTCGCGCGGCAGCTTCGTGAGCTCGTTCACGACGACGTCGGGCCTCGCTGCGCCGACGCTCTCGCGCAGCCCATCCCCGTCGAGCGCGTCGCAAACGACGGCATGGCCACCGGACGCTTCGATCGCCCGAGTCCCGGTCTCGCGGCTCGTCATCCCCACCACCTCGTGGCCGGCTCCGGTGAGCCGACGTACGAGCGGGCGACCGATCACGCCGGAGGCTCCCGCGACGAAGATCCTCATCGCAGCTGAAAGCTACCGGCGCCGCCGCGCGCCGCGCATTCGCCCGCGAGCTCGCCGTCTATGCGGCGATCTCGAACAGGACTCCGGAGGGTTCCCGGAAGAAGATCGACTCCAGGGGTCCCCGCTTCGTCACCGGGGTCACGTGGATCCCGAGGCCGATCACCCGCTGGCGCCAGACGCTCTGGTGCCGGCGGCGACCCCACCACGCGACGTGGTCGACGGAGCCGGCCCCCGCGACGCCGCGCAGCCGCGGTGGGCGATCGAGCACGTAGTGAGCCCGGCGCCTAGGGCCGGCCACGGCGAACGCGGTCTCGTCGAGCGCGTCGAAGCCCAGGCGCCCCGCGAGGATGTCGGCGGTCGGCACCGGCTCCCGGCAGTAGGCGTGGACACCGTCGAAGCCACGAAGCGCCCGGTGGGGGGAGAGGTCGGCGGAGCGCGCGACCAGCGCGACCCGCTCGGGCCCGACCGGCACGAGCTCGTGCTCGAGACCCTCGACATCGGCGAACCGCAGGAGCGTCTCGCCGTGGCTCGGGTCCTCGTAGCGGGCCTCCACACCGACGGCGTTCAGGCGGCGCGACCAGAATTCCAAGACCTCGAGATCGGCCACCCGCCAGCGAATCCGGTGGACCATCCCCGCGCCCGCCCGGCCAATGCGCTCTCCCGGGCGCTCGATGAAGCAGAGCGTGCTGCCGGGCCGGCCGAGCTCGTCGCCGAAGCGAATCACCCTTCCGCTCGCGCCCTGCGCGTCCGGCAGCCTCGCGAGCCCGAGCAGGCCGCTGTAGAACTCGACGCACCGATCGGGATCGCCCGTGATCGCGGTGACGTGATGGATGCCGTGAAGCCTCATTCGTCGCCTTCGACTTCGCCGCCGCCCCCGGGTCGAGCGGTGCGTTTTCCGCGGCTGCCGCGGGTTTTGCACCTTTCGACGTGTTTCTCCATCATGTTGACTAATATTATCGGGAAACAATGGACGGCCAGCCGCCCAACATCCTCTACATCCACTCGCACGACACCGGCCGCTACGTCCAGCCGTACGGCTACCAGGTGCCGACGCCGAACATCCAGCTGCTCGCGGACCAGGGCGTCCTGTTCCGCAAGGCGTTCTGCGGCGCGCCCACCTGCTCGGGCAGCCGGGCCTCCCTGCTGACGGGCCAGTACTGCCACAACAACGGGATGCTCGGGCTCGCCCATCGCGGGTGGTCGCTCAACGACTACGGCGAGCATCTGATCCACGCGCTGAGGCCCGGCGGCTACCACTCGGTGCTGATCGGCGAGCAGCACATCTCGGAGGACCCGGCGGCCATCGGCTACGACGAGGTCATCGAGGTCGAGAGCTATCGCGCGACCGAGGTCGCGCCGATCACGAACGAGGTGCTCGGGCTGGCTCCGGAGCCGTTCTTCATGTCGGTCGGCTTCTTCGAGACGCACCGCCAGTTCTCGGCACCGACCTCGGTCCGGGACGCCCTCTACTCCCTGCCTCCGCCCAACCTCCCCGATACGCCCCGGACCCGAGGGGACATGGCGGCCTTCAAGGCAAGCGCACGGTCACTCGATCAGGGAATTGGGGCGGTGCTGAACGGGCTCCATCAGAGCGGCCTCGCCGACCGCACCCTGATCGTATGTACGACCGACCACGGGCTCGCGTTCCCGGGCGCCAAGGCCACCCTGTACGACGGGGGCACGGGGGTGATGCTGATCATGCGCGGGCCGGGCGGCTTCGCCGGTGGGCGGGTGATCGACGCGATGGTCAGCCACCTCGACATCTACCCGACGCTTTGCGACATCGCCGAGGTCCCCCAGCCGCCGTTCCTCCAGGGCGCATCGCTGATGCCGCTCGTCCACGGCGAGATCGAGCGGATCCACGACCTGATCTTCACCGAGATGACCTAACACGCCGCGTACCAGCCGTTGCGTGCCGTGCGATCGAGGCGATGGAAGTACATCCGCCGGTTCTACGACTACCCGCACCCCGTCCTCGCCAACTGCGACGACAGCGCGACCAAGCAGGTGCTGGTCGAGCGTGGGTGGGGCGAGGAGATCGTCCCGGAGGAGCAGCTGTTCGACCTCATCCTCGACCCGAACGAGCACCGCAACCTGTCCGAGGACCCGCGCCACGCGGAGACGCGCCTGAGGATGAGGGAGCGACTCGAGAGCTGGATGGAGGAGACCGACGATCCGATCCGGCACGGCCCCATCCCCACGCCCCCGGGCGCGCACGCGAACCACCCCTCGCAGGCGTCGCCGAACGACCCGCCGCGCGAGGGCGTACTCGCCTAGTCGCTTCTGCTACCGAGGTGCTCGAAGCGGCGAGGCTGTGGGAGAACGCGGGATCGGAGCCCTTGCGCTGAGCGGGCGCCGAGTGTAGGTTCGCTATAACGCCCGCGAGTTCTGCGCGGGCAGACAAGGAAGGACAGGGATGTCAGCCAGCAACCTTCTGCGCTGCCAGAAGAGGGAGGACAAGGATGTCAGCAGCCCAGTCTCGTCTCCGCGTTGGACCGGCGGCGGCCGTTGCGTTTGCGGTGGTCCTCGCCTTAACGCTCATCGCCCTCGTGGTTTTGAACGACGCCCGGGCCGCTGCCCAGCAACAGCCGAAGTGTGGCGACACCATCACCACCGACGCCACCCTCCACCACAACCTCGTCAACTGCCCGAACAACGGCATCGTCATCGGCGCCGACGACGTCACCCTCGACCTGAACTACCACAGCATCGACGGCGACGGGACCCCGGCCGCTGGCTGTGATCCCCGGCGGGAGTTCTGCGACGTCGGGGTGCTCAATGACGGCCACGACGGCGTCACCGTCACGAACGGCTCGCTGCGCCAGTTCGGGATCGGTGTGTGGGGCCTGAGGGCGAGCCACAACCGATTCCTTGGCATTTCTGCGTCGAGGAACGTCTTTTTCGGCATGGTGATGTTCGACTCGACGCGAAGCGTGATCCGAAACGGCTCCTTCAGTCGCAACATCCCCCCGGAGGGAGACGGGATCGGCTTGTTCAGCTCCGACCACCTCCGGATCGTGGGCAACAAGGTCAGACGTAATCCGGGGCCGGGGATCCACGTCAGTCGCTCCGACCAGAACCTGATCAAGGGCAACATCTTCTCGCGGAACGGCCCCGGAATCCTGATCGAGGGTGATCGCAACGAGGTCCGACGCAACCGCGTCCGTCGCGGCGGCGGCATCCGGGTTGGCCCCGGAAGCCACAACGTGATCGCCAGAAACCGCACCTCGCGCGCGTCGGAGAGCATCCGCGTCGAAAAGGGACGGGGCAATCTGGTCACCCGAAACGTCGTCGCTGGCGCCCGCGGTCCGGGCATCCGCCTCGGTATCCAACGGCCCTCGATCGGCGGCGCCAACAACGTCATCAGCCGAAATCAGGTGAAGGGGAGCGGCGACGATGGATTCCTGGTCAACGAGAAGGACAACCGCAGCGTCCTGAAGCACAACGTCGCGATCGGCGCCGCGGACGACGGCTTCGATATCCGGAGCCACAGCGCGAAGCTGACCGGCAACCAGGCGGAGCGGAACCGAGACCTCGGCATCGCCGCCCGCCGCGGGGTGATCGACGGCGGCGGGAACAGGGCGAGCGGCAACGGCGATCCACGCCAGTGCACGAACCTCGTCTGTAGGTGAGCTGCGAGCGCGATGTCGCAGATCATTCGCCTTCGAATTTCGGGAGGGGCCGAGGCCATCGAAGCCGCCGGCCTGTCGGAGTAGCCGCAGTCCCAGGCGAGTAAGCCTCAATCGGGGCGGCCGGATTTGAACCGGCGACCTCACCGACCCGAACGGTGCGCGCTACCAGGCTGCGCCACGCCCCGAGAGGGAGTCATTTTACGGGCCGGATCGAGGAGCTCGCTCGCGCCTACGATCCGCCGACGTCGGCGACCGCGGCCTCGACCTCCTGCTTGGTCGGGCCGTCCTGGAGGACCTTCGTGCCGTCGGGGCCGTCGACCACGATCGACGGTGCCTCGATTCGGAGGCCGTATTGCGCCGCGAGCTTCTGGTCGGCGTCCACGTCCTCCTTGACCTGGTCGGAGTCCATTGCCTGGTGCCAGGCATCGAGGTCGAAGTCTGGGATCGAGTTGCCGAGGTCGTCCAGGAACTGGTCGGTGACGTTGCCTGCAGGGGCCTCGTCCTGGTTACGGAAGAAGAGCTCGGCGAACTGCCACTCGCGGTCCTGGTTGCCGGCCGCGGTGGCGGCGTAGGCCGACTGCGTCACGTCCGCCTGCCCCAGCGAGTAGTTGTGGAACTCGAATCGGACCTGGTCGCCGCGGGCGTACTTCGCGATCAGCGGATCGACCGTGTCGCGCTGGTAGGTGTCGCAGGTGGAGCACTGCAGATCCGTGAAGAGCCCGAGCGTGACGGGTGCGTCCGGCGTTCCCAGTGAGGACCCGTCCTGCTGTACGCCGCCCAGAAGCTCCTGAACATCGTTGCCGCCGGAGATCCGGATCACCTTTGGACCCCCAGTCCCAACGGATAGGGAGATGATCGCAGCGACGAGCCCGGCGATCCCCACGCCCAGGAGGACGCGGGGCACCCAAGCACTGCTCACTAGCCGGCGACCGCCTTGTAGTAGCGGACCGCGAGTCCGGTGAGCAGGGTCTCGAAGCTCTCCTCGATGGGGGTGCCGGCCTCGGTCGAGTACGCCTCCAGCCCGCGACGCTCGATGTCCTCGCTGCGCGTAACGACCTCGTCGACCAGATCGGGGTGCTCGTCGCAGAAGAAGGCACCGATGGAATAGAGCTCGGTGTCCATGAGCGATTCCAGGAAGGAGCCCGCGGACGCGAGGTCTGGGGTGGTCTCAGCCACGGCGCACATCGTAGGCCAGTGCCGATCCCGGCCCACGCTCTTCGGAATTTGCGATCAAATCCGTTGACACATCCGCTCCATTGGATAAAACTCCGGAGCGGAAGCGACGGGAGGAGACAAGCGAGTGGCAATACACCTGACGCCCACCGAGCTCGCCGACGAGGTCAACATGAAGCGTCGCGAGGTGATCTCGAAGTGTATGGAGATGGGCGTCCCGATCTTCAACGGCCGGATCGACAAGACCCTGTTTCTCTCGTCGCTGCGCCGCACGACCAAGCAGGCCAAGCAGCCGGCGTAAGCACCCGGCCGGGCATACACCTCTGCCGATGAGCGCGGGGACCGCGCTCACCGGGGGCGCGCGCTCGGCGCGCTGAGATAGCCTTCGGGCGCCCGCGGCGCCATACCGCGGGCCGACCGACGAAGGAGGAGGACCCATGGAGACCGCCACGGTGCAGCCCGGCTCCGCCAACGGAGTGGCCTCGCGCACTGTGGCCGACCTCCTCCCGATCGCCGTTCGCGAGCACGGCGATCGGCGCGCGGTCATGTACAAGGAGGAGGGCTCCTCCGAGTGGATCTCCAGGACCTATCGCGACGTCGGCGAGGTCGTGGAGCGGCTGGCACTCGGCCTCATCGACCTCGGGGTCGCGAAGGGCGACAAGGTCGCGATCCTGGCCAACACGCGGCCCGAGTGGACCTATTTCGATTTCGCGGCGCTGACGGCCGGGGCGACCGTCGTCCCGATCTACCAGACCAACTCCCCCGACGAGTGCCAGTACGTGCTGGAGAACTCCGATGCACGCGCGGTGATCGTCGAGGACGCCGAGCAGCTCGCGAAGATTCGCGAGATCCGCGACCGCTGCCCCGCCCTCGAGTATGTGATCCAGATGACCGGCGAGGCCGAGGACGCGATCTCGGCGGCCGCGCTGGCCGACCGCGGCGCCTCCCACGAGTCGGCCGAGTGGGAGGAGCGCTGGAGCTCCGTCGCACCCGACGACATCTGCACCTTCATCTACACGTCGGGCACGACGGGCCCGCCCAAGGGCTGCGTAATCTCGCATGGCAACTACCGGTCGATGCTGGACATGGTGCTCGACGTGGGCGTCCTCGGCGACGACGAGGTCACCTACCTCTACCTCCCCCTCGCCCACTCGTTCGCGCTCCTGATCCAGTTCGGCACCGTGGCGCTCGGGGCGACGCTGGCGTACTGGCAGCGCGACCCGCTGAAGATCATCCCGGACCTCGCCGAGGTCAGGCCGACCTACTTCCCGTCCGTCCCGAGGATCTTCGAGAAGATCTACACGGCCGCCACCGCCGCGGCCGAGAACGCCGGCGGGCTGAAGAAGGCGGTGTTTCGCTGGGCGATCGGCGTCGGCCGCCGGATGCGCGAGACCGAACGAGCCGGCAGGAAGCCCGGTCTTCTCCTGCGCAGGCAGTACGAGGTCGCGGACCGGCAGGTGCTCTCCAAGATCCGCAACCTATTCGGCGGCCGCATCAAGGTGGCGGTCAGCGGCGCCGCGCCGATCAATCCCGACATCCTGCGGTTCTTCGACGCCGCCGGGGTGCTGGTCGTGGAGGGATGGGGCATGACGGAGACGTCGACGGCCGCGACGATCGCCACGCCAGAGGACTTCAAGTTCGGCACGGTGGGCAGGCCGTTCCCCGGCTGCGAGGTCAAGATCGCCGACGACGGCGAGATCCTGGTGAGCGGCCCGAACGTCTTCCAGGGCTACTACAAGAACCCCGAGGCGACCGCTGAGACCCTCGTCGACGGCTGGCTACATACCGGCGATATCGGCGAGACCGACGCCGAGGGCTACGTGAAGATCACGGGTCGCAAGAAGGACATCATCATCACTGCCGGGGGCAAGAACATCACTCCTGCGAACCTCGAGGCCGAAATCAAGCAGCACCCGCTCGTCTCCCAGTGCGTGGTGATCGGCGATCGCCGGCCATACCTGGTAGCGGTGGTGACGCTCGATGCCGAGGAGGCCGAGAAGTTCGCGGCCGAGCACGGTCTCTCGAGCGACGCCGACGCACTGGCGTCGACCGATGAGGTCCGTCAGGCGATCGACCAGCACCTCGAGAGGGTGAACGCCAAGTTCGCGCGGGTCGAGCAGGTGAAGAAGATCGTGATCCTGCCTCACGACCTCTCGCAGGAGGGCGGCGAGCTCACGCCGACGATGAAGGTCAAGCGCAACGTCGTGACCGACAAGTACGCGGGGGAGATCGAGGCGCTCTACTCCGGCTGACGAGCCGGCAAGGGTTCAGCGGGGGCTCAGCCGGCTTCTGACGCGTCGTCCTGACGCTGCGTGCGAAGGAGCGCCGCCGTCGTCTGCTCCAGGACGCGCCGCCACGCCGATTGCGGCTCCCGCTCGCGCTCGACCTGATCCAGCACGTGGCGGACGCGTCGCGCCGAGATCTCGATCCCGTGGCGCTCCGCGATTGACTTGTAGCGCTCGTAATCCCGCGCCAGCTTCAGCGTTACCGACTCGAACCCGTGCTTGGCGATCTCGAGCCTGGCGCTGTAGTCCAGGATCGACGTGCCGAACATCAGCTCGTCGTCGAACTCGGGCTCGATCAGGATGATGTCGACGCCGGGATACCGCTCCTCCCAATGCTGGACCGCGATGTGCAGGCGCTCGTGCGAGAGCAGCCGGAACGCCTGGTTGCCGATCGCGGTGAAGCCCATGTCGGATATGCGCCGAGCCCGCGTGCCCATGATCGTCGGGATCCGCTTGCGGAAGTCGTTTATGAACGGCACCACCGGATTCACGACGACGATGAACTTGGCCCCGTGCTCGACCGCGACGTCGATGTTGGTGGTCGATCGGATCCCGCCGTCGATGAACTCGCGGCCGTCGACGCGCACCGGCTCGTAGATCATCGGGAGGGCCCCGGAGGCCGCGACCGCGGTCGAGATCGGCACGTCCGTCCAGTCCCCATCCCCCATCACGACCCTCTCGGTTGAGTCGAGGTCGGTCGCCGTGATGTAGAGCTCGGAGTTGAGCAGGCGGAAGTCGTTGCTGCGATCGGGGTCCGCCAGGGCCTCCTCGACGTAGCGCTCGATGCCCCTGCCGCTGTAGATGCCGGTCGGGAGCCCGCCGGCGAGCCCGTTCACGAGGTCGACCGCCGAGATCTCACCGATGTGGGCCACGAACTCACGGGCGACGCCAGCCACTCGCAATGGGAAGGTGAGTGACTTGCGCAGGAAGCCGCCGTAGTTGGGGTGAAGAAGCGTCCCGAGGTCGATGTCGGAGAGCGGCGTCGGGAGGTCGCGGTTGATCACCCGCATCATCTCCTCCGGCGTGATCCCGTTCGCGACCATGCTGGCGACGAACGCGCCCGCGCTCGTCCCGACGTACACGTCGAATTCGTTGATCGTTCGGTTGACCGCGAGAAGGTCCAGAGCGCGGAGCGCGCCGATCTCATACACGCCGCCGGTGAAGCCGCCGCCCCCGAGCACCAGCGCGGTCTTGGAGCGCTTCCTGCGCGATCTCTTCGCCCGACCCTCTCGAGCCGCGGTCCGCGGGGTCTCGAGCTCGACGACCTTACCCATGGGCTCTGGACCGGCGCCGGAAGCAATAGGTGGACTTCATTCCCGTGGGGATTATGCCTGGCTGAGCAGCCAGTGCGCTGCATCTCCCTCGGATAGGCTGACGTGCCTCGTGCCGGGTTGGAGGCTGCGAATCGTGCTTCTGGGCGCGACGTGCACGCTCCTCGCCGCGCCCCCGACGGCGGAAGCGATTTCTCGCGCGCGGCTGGAGCAGGGGCTCTCGAAGCAGATGCATCGTGTCGGCGGAGGGAGCGGTGCCTGGGTCTCCGACCTCGATGCCGCCGGTCACGGGCCGCTGTTCAGCTGGGCGGCGAAGACGCCGAGGATCCTGGCTTCGAACTCCAAGCTCTTCACGACGGCAGCGGCGCTCCACCGCTTCGGTGTCGATGGCCGCCTCGAGACGCGCCTGTATCCCCATCCGCGCACCGCGGTTCACCCACACGCGATCAGGGGCGATCTGGTGATCGCGGGCGACGGGGACCCGGCCCTCGCGAGCAGAGGCTTCGCGAAGCGCAACAATCTGCCGCTGACACCGATTGGGGCACTCGCGAGGGGGCTGCACCGAGATGGCATCAGGCGGGTGCTCGGCAAGGTCGAGGCCGACGACACCATCTTTGACCGCAGGCGCGGCGTGCCGACCACCGGTGTGGATGCGTCCGGCGAGCTCTCCCCGCTGTCGGGACTGTCCTATGACTCGGGATTCGACGGGAGTCACTACGCGCGCCGTCCCGAGCTCGAGGCCGCACGTGCCCTGCGGGCGAAGCTGCGCCAGCACCACATCCGCGTCAAGGGCGGCGTCGGCCGCGCCAACCTGTCCGAGGGCGCCCTCGAGCACTCCCCGCTGGCGGCGGTCAGCTCGCCCCGCATGTCCACGCTGGTCATGGCGACGAATCGCCCGTCGAACAACTTCTTTGCCGAGATGATGCTGAAGCGCCTCGGCGCGAGCGCCACGACGAAGGGCACCACCAGCCGCGGAGCCCATCAGGCGGAGCATTTCGCGGCCCAGCTCGGCGCCTCCGTCAAGCTGCAGAACGGGTCGGGCCTGTCCAGAGACAACCAGGCCTCGCCAAAATCAGTTGGTGGCCTCCTGCGGGCGCTGGACCGGCGCCCGGAGCATTTGGCATTTCGCAGGTCCCTCCCCCTGGCGGGGCATCAAGGAACGCTCGGCAGCCGTATGCACGGCACCGCTGCGGACGGCGACTGCCGGGCCAAGACGGGGACGCTGATCGATGTGAGCGCGCTGTCCGGCTATTGCCACGCCGCCGGCCACACCGTGGCCTTCTCGATCCTGATGAATTCCGTCAACGTCTCCGTCGCGGAGGACGCGCAGGATCGAATGGCCGCGCTGATCGCTCGGTACGGGCGTTAGCCGCAAGGCCCTCGGCACTACATCCGCCGCAACTACGCCGGCACCAGCTCGCGGAGGCCCGCCTCGTCGATCACGGGCCTGCCCAGTTCCTCCGCCTTGGCGAGCTTCGACCCCGGGCTGTCCCCCGCCACGACGAAATCCGTGCTCTTCGACACGGAGCCCGTCACCTTGCCGCCGGCTGTCCGGATCATCGCCGTCGCCTCCTCCCGCGTGAGGCTCGGGAGCGTCCCGGTCAGCACGAAGGTCTTCCCCTCGAGCGGCCCTCCCTCCGCGCGTCGCTCCGCCTCCGAGAGCTCGAAGCGCAAGCCACGCTCGCGCAGGCGGTTGATTAGCTCGAGCGTTGGCTCCTCGGAGAGCTCCTCCGCGAGTCGCTCAGCCACGATCGGCCCGATTCCCTCGACGTCCCCGAGCTGAGCGACCGATGCCTCGATCAGGCGATCGATGGTGCCGAAGTGGCCGGCCAGCGCTCCCGCGGTGACGTAACCGACCTCCGGCAGCCCGAGCGCAAAGAGAACGATGCCGAACGGCTGGCGCTTGGACGCCTCGATCGCATCGATGAGGTTGCGCGCCGAGGTCTCGCCGAACCCCTCCAGGGCCACCAGCTGATCGGTCGTGAGGTCGTAGATGTCCGCCTGGTCGCGAATCAACCCCTCCTCCAGGAACCGCGCCGAGAGCTTCTCGCCGAATCCCTCGATGTCCATCACTCCCGCGAAGTGCTTGATGTGCTGGAAGACCTGCCCCGGGCATCCGCGCCGGTTCGGGCAGATCGTGAACACCGCGCCCGGAGGCTTGACGGTTGGGGTATCGCAGCGCGGGCATCTCGCCGGCGGCTTCGGCTTGCGCAGGCGCCTGCCCTTGCGGCGCTGGATCAGTGGCGAGATCACCTGAGGGATGACGTCGCCGGCGCGGGTCACCACCACCTCATCGCCCTCTCGCACGTCCTTGCGCGTGAGATCCTCCTCGTTGTGGAGCGTCGCGGTGGAAACCGTCACGCCGCCGACGCGAACCGGCTCCAACGCAGCGAACGGAAACAGGGCGCCGGTACGTCCGACATTCCAGAAGATGTGATTGAGCTTCGTCGTCGCTGTGATCGGCGGGAACTTCCACGCCACCGCCCATCGCGGCTCCCGGCCGACCACCCCGAGCTCGCGCCAAAGGGTGCGCTGGTCGACCTTGATCACGACGCCGTCGATCTCGAAGTCCAGGGCCTCCCGCCGATCCTCCCACCAGCGGCAGCGAGCGACCACCTCGTCGGCTGAGTCGTGAACCTGCGTCTCTCCGTTCACCTTGAACCCGCGGTCGCGGAGCCAATCGAGCTCCTTGGCGTGCGTGGGCAGCTCGCCGTCCCGCTGCGCGCTCATGCCGTAGCACCAGATGGAGAGCGGCCTCGAGGCGGTCACGTTGGGGTCGAGCTGGCGCAGCGACCCCGCTGCCGCGTTCCGCGGATTGGCGAAGGCCGCCTCCCCCGCGGCGCTGCGCGTCTCGTTCAGGTGCTCGAAGGCCGAGCGCGGCAGGTACACCTCGCCGCGGACCTCGATCAGGCCCGGTGCGTCATCGATCCGCATCGGGATCGCCCTGATCGTGCGCAGGTTCTGGGTGACGTTCTCGCCGACGACGCCGTCACCGCGGGTGGCGCCGCGCTCGAAGACGCCGTCGACGTAGGTGAGCGAGATCGCCAGCCCGTCGATCTTCGGCTCGGAGACGAACCGCAGGTCACCGGGCTCGATGTCGAGCTGGCGAAGTCGGTTGTGCAGCCTGCTCTCCCAGGCGCGGAACTCGTCGGCGCCCCGTGCATTGGCGAGCGAGAGCATCGGCTCCGCGTGGCGGAGCTCCCCGAACTTGTCGAGCGGGCGCATCCCTCCCGCCACGCGCTGGGTCGGTGAATCGGGCGTCCGCAGCTTCGGGTGCTCCTCCTCGAGGCGGCGGAGCTCATCGAGAAGCGCGTCGTAGGCGTCGTCCCCGATCTCCGGGTCGTCGAGGACGTAGTAGCGATGATCGTGGTGCGAGATCTCGCGCCGGAGCTCCTCCGCGCGCTTTGCCGAGGCCGTCGCGCTCACGCCCGGGGCATCGATGGACTAAGCGCTGCCCGCACCGGCGAGCACCTCTCTGAACATTCGGTCGAGGTCCCACCCTCGCATCCGAGTGAGTCCGTCCCGGTCGGTCAGGTCGAAATGCACCGGGGTGATCGAGATCCGCCCCCTCGCAACGGCCGCGAGGTCCGTGCCGGGCTCGTCCTCGAACGACGGCTCGAAGCCATAGATCTGATAGCGGCGCCGGCCGTCCCCGTCCTCGCCGACGAGCCGCAGCTCGTCGTTGTAGAGCCGCTTGCCGAGCCCTGTCACCTCGATTCCGTCGGGATCGCCGGCCGGACAGTTGACGTTCAGCAGTGTCTCCGCGGGAAGCGGCGTCTCGCCGAGCATCCGCACGAGCTCCGCGCCGAACGCGGCGGCCACGCCGAACTCGAACTGCGGCCCCGGGACGAACCCCATCTCCTGGGTGCTCCCCTGCTGTGAGATCGCGATCGCCGGGATCCCGAGCACGATCCCTTCGAGCGCGGCGGCGACGGTCCCCGAGTAGGTGATGTCGTCGCCCAGGTTGGAGCC
>DATAOX010000049.1:0-12790 GCA_036265555.1 Solirubrobacterales bacterium | reverse complement strand
CCCGAAGCCCGGCTCGTGCTCACGCCACGCCTCGACGAACGCATCGGCCGCGGCGTTGGCGCTCATCTCCGGCTTCTTGTCGTAGGTCGGCACGTCGCGCGGCGAGTCGACGAGGCGCCGTTCCTCGCCTGTGTACGGGTGCTCCTCGCCTCCGTTGAAGAAGTAGGTGACGTGCGCGTACTTCTCGGTCTCGGCCACATGCAGCTGCCTGGCGCCCTCGTTTGCGATCACCTGCGCGAGGGTCACCGCGGGAAACCGTGGCGGGAACGCGACCGGGTACGGCCAATCCTTCTGGTACTCGGTCAGCGTCGTCAGCTCGACTCGCGGAGCCGCTCCGCGCGGGAACTCGTCGAAGTCGGGATCGCCGAGCGCGCGTACGAGCTCGCGCGCCCGGTCCGGCCGGAAGTTGAAGTGCAGGACGGCATCGCCGTCCGCCACGCCGTCGTAGTCGCCGATGACCGTGGGGCGGATGAACTCGTCCGTCTCTTCCTCCTCGTATGACTCCCGCACGGCCGCCGCCGCCGAGTCGGCACGAGGCCCCTCGGCGTGCACCATCGCATCGTAGGCCTGCTTGATTCGCTCCCAGCGGCGATCGCGATCCATCGCGTAATAGCGCCCGCTGACCGTGCCGATCCTGCCGGCGTGCCTGAGCCATCGCTCGAGCTCGGCAAGGTATCCCGCCCCAGCCTTCGGCGGCGTATCGCGACCGTCGGTGAAGGCATGGACGACGAGGTCCGGAACCCCCTCACGCGCGGCGAGCTCGATGCACGCCTCGATGTGCTCCCACCCCGAGTGAACCCCGCCGTCCGACACCAGGCCCATCAGGTGGAGCCGGCCGCGCGGACCCGAGACCGCTGCCTGGCAGGCGGCCTTCAGGACAGCGTTCTCGAAGAAGCTGCCGTCGGCGATGGCGTCGTCGATCCTGGTCAGATCCTGTTGAACGACGGCGCCTGCGCCCAGGTTGAGATGGCCCACCTCGGAATTGCCCATCTGGCCCTCGGGCAGTCCCACGTCGCGCCCGCTCGCCGAGAGCGTCGTGTGCGGAAACCGGCCCCAAAGGTCGTCGAAGACCGGCGTCGCCGCCTGGCTGATCGCGTTGCCCGGCCCCGGCGGTGCAAGCCCCCAGCCGTCGAGCACCACGAGGGCCAGCGAGCGAACGGGCACCTTGGACGGCCCCTCGGGAACGCTCACCGGCAGGCCGCGACGATGGCGGCGAAGTCGTCCGGGTCGAGGCTCGCACCGCCCACGAGCCCACCGTCCACGCCGTCGGACGAGAGCACCTCGTGCGCGTTGTCGGGCTTCACGGAGCCGCCGTAGAGGATTCGGACCGCCCCGGCCGCCGCCTCGCTGCGGCTTGCGATCAGGGACCGGATGTGCGCGATCGCCTGCGTGGCCTGGTCCGGCGTGGCGTTGCGGCCGGTGCCGATAGCCCAGACCGGCTCGTATGCGATGACCAGGCCGCCGAGGTCATCGTCCGCCACGCCGGCGAGGTCGGCCTCCACCTGGCGCCGCAGCACTGCCTCGGTCCGGCCGCCCTCGCGCTCCTCGAGCGTCTCGCCAACGCAGAGGATCGGAGTCAGGCCGGCGACCAGGGCCGCCGGTACCTTGCGCGCGAGCGCCTCGTCGGTCTCCGCGAAGAGCCGTCGGCGCTCCGAGTGGCCGAGGATCACGCCGTCGACGCCCAGCTCGACGAGCATCGGCGGGGACACCTCGCCGGTGAAGGCCCCGGCCTCCTCGTAGTGCGCGTTCTGCGCGGCGACCCGAATCGCCGTCTCGGCTACGCGCTCCACCGTGAGCCCAAGGGCGGTGAAGGGCGGGCAGATGAAGACGTCGACCTCGCCCAGCTGATCCGCTACGAGTGGTGGTAGCGCGTCGGCGAAGGCGGTCGCCTCCGGGCGCGTCTTGTTCATCTTCCAGTTGGCCGCGCAGACCGGGGTTCGCGGTGTCATGCAGGCGGTGTTCTACCTGCTTCCCGCGGCTTGCCTGTCCTGCAGCGCCTCGACGCCGGGCAGGTCCCGCCCCTCGAGCAGCTCGAGCGACGCCCCGCCGCCGGTCGAGACCCAGTCCAACCGGTCGGTGAGACCGAATTGATCGAGCGCCGCGACCGAATCTCCGCCGCCGGCGACCGTCGTCCCCGGCGCCTCCGCGATCGCCTCCGCGATCGCGCGCGTTCCGGCCGCGAATGGCGGCAGCTCGAACGCTCCCATCGGTCCGTTCCAGAGCACCGTCCCAGCCTCGCCGATCGCCTCAGCGTAGGCGGCAGCGGTCCGCCCGCCGATGTCCAGGCCCATCCAGCCGTCCGGCACCTCGACCCCCTGGACCTCGCGGCGCTCGGTCTCGGCGGCGAGCTCGCGCCCCAACACCAGGTCCACCGGGAGCATCAGCTCGGATGCAGAGCGCGCCGATTGGTCCAGGATCCTCCCGGCCGCCTCGACCGATTCGTCATCGACCAGCGAGTTCCCGACCGGGGTGCCCCGCCACTTGAAGAAGCTGTACGCCATCGCGCCCCCGATCATGATCCGGTCGGCGACCTCCAGAAAGCGCTGGATCACGCCGATCTTGTCCTTCACCTTCGCGCCCCCGAGCACCAGCCGGAGGGGCCGTGTGGGATCGTCGCGCACCGCCGCGAGCTCGGTGACCTCGCGTTCCAGCAGGAGGCCGGCGTACGCGGGCAGCAGCCTCGCCACGCCGGTGGTCGTGGCGTGCGCCCTGTGAGCCGCCCCGAAGGCGTCGTTCACGTAGACGTCGGCCAGTCGCGCGAGGCCCGCGGCGAGCTCCGGGTCGTCGGCCGTCTCGCCGGGCTCGAACCGGCTGTTCTCCAGCATGAGCAGGTCCCCGGGCCCGAGCTCCTCGGCGATCGCCTCGACCTCCGGGCCCACAACGGCGGGCGCCATGCGGACCTCGGTCCCCAGCAGCTCCCCCAGTCGAACGGCCACCGGCTTCATCGACAGCTCCGGGTCCGGGCCCTCGGGCCTCCCCAGATGCGACACAAGGATCACTCCGGCCCCGCGATCGCGCAAGAGGTCGATGGTCGGCAGGGCGGCACGGATCCGCGAATCGTCTACCACCCGCCCGCGCTCGAGCGGGACGTTGAAGTCGACGCGGTCCAGGACGCGCCGTCCCTCGACCTCCGCATCGCGGACGCTTGCCTTGACGAAGCTCAACCCAGGGGGCGGCGGTCGCGCGAGATGCCGGCGATTTCAGCTGCCGTCGGCGGCCGCGAGCGCCGGCTCGAGCACCTTGGCGGCCACCTCGACGCAGCGATTCGAGTAGCCCCACTCGTTGTCGTACCAGGCGAACACCTTGACCAGGCGGCCGTCCGTGACCATCGTCTGCTCGGCGTCGAAGATCGACGAGTGCGGATTCTTGATGATGTCCGTCGAGACGATCGGATCCTCGGTGTAGTCGAGAATGCCGGCCAGCGGCCCGGCGGCCGACTCCCTCACCGCGGCGTTCACGTCATCCGCGCTCGTCTTCCGAGCGGCATCGAACACGAGGTCCACGACCGAGCCCGTCGGGACCGGCGCGCGGACCGCGAGCCCGTTCAGCTTTCCGTCGAGCTCCGGCAGCACGAGACCGACGGCGCGCGCGGCTCCGGTCGTCGTCGGGATCAGGTTGATCGCGGCGGCCCGCGCGCGCCGCATGTCCTTGTGCGGCATGTCCTGCAGGCGCTGGTCGGCGGTGTACGCGTGAATCGTCGTCATCAGCCCGCGCTCGATCCCAACCGTCTCGTGCAGCACCTTCGCCACGGGCGCGAGGCAGTTGGTCGTGCACGAGGCGTTGGAGATGATGTGGTGACGCTCTGGGTCATAGGCGTCGTCGAAGTTCACGCCGAGCGCGACGGTCACGTCGGGATCGGTCGCGGGTGCCGAGATGACCACCTTCTTGGCGCCCGCATCCAGGTGCTTGCCGGCGGCGTCGCGCTTGGTGAACAGGCCCGTCGACTCGATCACGACATCGACTCCCATGTCCGCCCAGGGAAGGTCGGCCGGGTCGCGCACCGACAGCACCTTCACCTCCGATCCGTCGATCGCGATCGCTTCGTCGCGCGCCTCGACCGTCCCCGGGAAGCGACCGTAGGTCGAGTCGTACTTGACGAGGTGAGCCAGGGTCGCGGCGTCGGTGATGTCGTTGACCGCGACGAACTCCAGGTCGATGCCGGCCTCGTGGGCGGCCCGAAAGATGTTTCGCCCGATCCTTCCGAACCCGTTGATCCCGACCCTTACTGCCATCTGACCTGCTCCCCCTTTCGTTTGCGTCCGCGTCGCGCTCGCCGCGACGGGTCTGACGATACTGAGCGCCAGCTACCCGGCGGCCTGCGGTGTCCACTTGAAGAAGCGGAGGCCGATGAGGAACCCCGCCAGGCCCCAGGCGGCGACGATCGCCAGGTCCGCCCATTCGAATCCGGCTCCACCCCCCCTTCCGATCCACGCGGTGAAGAAAGCCTCGAAGAAGTGCCTGACCGGGAAGGCGTCGGCGACGTGGAGCACACCGCTCGGGATCTCGCTCTCCGGGATGAACACCCCGGACAGGAAGTAGAGCGGGAAGATCGCGATGTTCGTGATCGGCGCTGCCGCGCTCTGCGACGGAATGAAGCCGGTGAGCGCCAGCCCGAGGCAGCAGAACGCCGAAGCCCCGACCGCGAGGGTCAACAGCACCGCGGGCGCCCGGTCCCAGGGAATGCTCACTCCATAGGCGATCCGGCCGATCGCCGCCAGCAGGGCGAGCATCAGCACCGATACGACCAGGGAGTTACCGATCCGACCGGCGAAGAACACCCAATCCGGCATCGGCGTCCCGCGGCCTCGCTTCAGGATCCCGAACTCCCGGTCGATCGTCACGCTCATCGCCAGGTTCTGGAACGTGGCGGAGATGACCGCCAGCGTGATGATCGCTGGAACGTAGTACGTGCTGACGTCGACGCCCAGATGATCGAGGTGATCCTGGCTTCCGAACACCAGGTCGAAGATGACCAGGAACATCACCGGGAACGCGACCGTGAAGAAGACCGCGGCGGGATTCCGCCAGAAGGTCTTCTGGTCGAAGCGGAACTGGTGGACCGCCAGGGCCGCGCCGGTCACTGACGTCTGGCCTCCTCGGGCACCGGGCGGGTGAGCTCCAAGTAGACGTCCTCGAGACTGGGCTGGCGGACCTCCAGCCCGGCGAGCTCCACCCCGCGCTCGAGCGCCCACCCTGTCAGCTCGTTCAGGGTTTGCACCGGATCCTGGGCCTGGATCTGAAGCTCCTCCACGCTGCCGGCGCTCGCCGAGGCCCTCGCGGCCAGGCCGCCCGGTAGCTCGCCGGCGGCGACGCCCCGGGGCAGGCGGAAGCTGATGCGGCTCACGCGCCCGTCCCGCGAGCTCAGATCGCGCGGTGTGCCCTGGGCGACGATCCGGCCCCCGGCGATGATCGCGACCTGATCCGCGAGCTCCTGTGCCTCCTCCATGTAATGCGTCGTCAGGAAGATGGTCTTTCCGAGATCGCGGAGGCTTGCGATGACCTCCCAGGCGCGCCGGCGCGCCGAGGGATCGAAGCCCGTGGTCGGCTCGTCGAGGAACAGGAGCTCGGGGTCGCCGATCAGCGCGAGCGCGACATCGAGCCGGCGCTGCTGCCCTCCCGAGAGCCGGGCGACCCGATCGTCGGCCTTCTCGGTGAGCCCGACCAGCTCCACCGTGTCGTCGACCCCGCGGGGCGCCCGGTAGTACCCGGCGAACAGCTCGAGCGACTCCCTGACGGTGAGCTCGGGATGCATACGGCTCTCCTGGAGCACGATTCCGATGCGCTGACGCCAATCGTGGTCCGCCCTGCCCGGATCGGCCCCCAGGACCCTCACCTCGCCGGCGGTCCGGTCACGGTAGCCCTCGAGGATCTCGACCGTCGTCGTCTTGCCCGCTCCGTTCGGGCCCAGGAAGGCAAAGACCTCCCGCGGAGCGACGTCGAGGTCGATGCCACGCACAGCCTCGAGCGCGCCATAGGACTTGTGCAGCCCGCGGACGCTGATAATCGGGTCCGTCACGGGCGGATGGCGGCCGGCGCGCTTGGGCGCCGGCAGCAGCGTGTGCCGTTCATCGTTCGGGATTTTATGGGCGTGCCTGAGCCGCTCAGTCGAGCTCGACGTCGCGGTGGACCACCCGCAACGACACGTCGTCGCGATCGGCCAGGTGCTCCGCGATCCGGTCGGCGACCGTCAGCGAGCGATGTCTGCCACCGGTGCACCCGATCGCGATCGTCAGATGAGTCTTGCCCTCCGTCACGTAGGCCGGCAGCACGAAGTCGAGCAGCGGGAACAGCCGCTCGTAGAACTCCCCGGCGATGTCGCCTGCCTCCACGTAATCGATCACGCGCGGGTCGCGGCCCGTCAGCGGCCGCAGGTCCTCCCGGTAATGCGGGTTGGGCAGGAACCGAACGTCGAGCACCAGGTCGGCCTCGCGCGGCGGGCCGTTCTTGAAGCCGAACGTGATGACGGTCAGAGCGAGCCTCCCAGAAGCCCCCTTCGGCCCCAGGAGCTCGGTGACGATGCGGCGCCGCAGCATCGCCCCGGTGAGCTCGCTGGTGTCCATGACGACGTCCGCGCGCTCGCGCAGGGGGCCGAGCACCTCGCGCTCCGCCCGGATGCCCTCCAGCACGCGCCCGTTCGGAGCGAGTGGGTGGCGGCGCCGGGTCTCCTTGAACCGGTCGAGCAGCGTCTCCTCGTCGGCCTCGAGGAACACCACCGTGGGGCTCAGTCCGTCCTCCGTGAGCTGCCCGAGGACCTCGAGAAGCTCCTCGAAGTATTCGCCTCCGCGGACGTCTGACACGACCGCCGCTCGGCGGACCCCGCTGCCCTCGTGGCGGAAGAGCTCGCCGAGGGAGCTGATCATCCGTGGCGGCAGGTTGTCGATGCAGAAGTAGCCGCCGTCCTCGAACGCCGCGATCGCCTCAGACTTCCCCGCTCCCGAGTAGCCGGTGATGACGACGAGGTCGACTGGGGGCCCGCCATCCCCGGCACCGCCTCCAGGTTCGCGGGGCGGCGCGGTCATCCGATCTTGTGCAGCTGCCTGTGGATCTCGCGCGCGAGCTTGCCGGGGATTCCCGGCACCGCCTCGAGCTCCTCGCGGCTTGCGCCGACGAGCCGCTCCGGCGAGCCGAAGTGCGTGAGCAAAGCGCGCTTGCGCACCGGCCCCACGCCCGGCAGCTCGTCGAGCAGCGAGCGAGTCATCGCCTGGTCGCGCCGTTGGCGGTGGAACTCGATCGCAAACCGGTGGGCCTCGTCGCGCACGCGCTGCAGGAGACGCAGGGCCTCGGAGTCGCCGGGGACCGGCAGTGGCGCCGAGCGGCCGGGTACGAACACTTCCTCGATCCGCTTCGCCAGCCCGATCACCGCGACGCCGCGCTCGGCGAGTGGACCGAGCGCCCGCATCCCCGCCGAGAGCTGGCCCTTGCCGCCGTCGATCACGATCAGGTCGGGGAGCGCCGCAAATGACGCGTCGCGGTCGGCGTCATGCGGGGACAGGTCGGCCTGCTCCAGGAAGCGGGCAGCCCGGCGGCCCAACACCTCCTCGACGGACGCGAAGTCGTCGGGGCCACCCGCCCGCTCGCCCCGTACGCGGAAGCGGCGGTAGTCGGACTTCTTCGGCGCGCCGCCCTCGAAGGCCACCATCGACGCCACCGTGTGGTCCGGACCCAGGTTCGAGATGTCGAACCCCTCGATGCGCACCGGGAGCGACTCCAGCTCCAGCGCCTCCTGGAGCGCGGCCAGGGCATCGACCCGCTGCTGACGCCGGCGCTCCTGGCGGAGCTTGTCCTGAGCGAGGGCCAGGCGGGCGTTTCGCTCCGCGAGCTCGCGCAGGCGCCGCTTGTCGCCACGCTCGGCGACCCGCACCTCCACCGGCCCGCCGCGCCGAGTCGACAGGGCCTCGGCCAGAACTTCGACGCGGTCGGCGAGCGCCGGGCCAAGGACGACCAGGCGGGGGACCGCCGGCACCGCGGAGTAGTACTGGGCGATGAACTCCTCGGTGACCTCGGTCTCGCCGCGCTCGCCCTCGTTCGAGAGGTAAAAGCCCTGCCGCTCCGCGAGCACCCCGTCACGCACCTGGAACACCTGCGCATTCGCTCCGGCCCCCTCGACGGCCACGGCGATCAGATCGGCGGTATCCAGCGACTCTCCGGCCACGCTCCGGCGCTGCATGAGCGTCTGCACCGCGTCAAGGCGATCGCGGTAGGCGGCCGCCCGCTCGTACTCCTCGTCCGCTGCTGCCTCGGCCATCTTGCGCTCCAGGTCGCGCTCGACGTCCCGGTAGCGGCCAGAGAGAAAGTCGACGATCGCCTCGATGTTGCGCCTGTACTCCTCGCGGTCGATATATCCGACACAGGGCGCCTGGCACCGCTTGATGTAGTAGTCGAGGCAGGGGACGCCGGACCGGCGCCCCGGCTCAGGCCCCTCGCAGGTCCGGTACTGGAAGAGCTTCCCCAGCAAATCGAGCGTCTCGCGGACCCGCCGTGCACTCGAGAACGGCCCGAAGTAGACCCGGCCCGACCGGTGTCGCTCCCGCGTGAAGTAGACGCGCGGAAACTCCTCGTCCAGGCTCACGCCGACGTAGGGGTAGGACTTGTCGTCGCGCAGACGGATGTTGAATTTCGGCCGGTGGCGCTTGATGAACTGCTGCTCCGCCAGCAGCGCCTCGGCCTCGGTCTCCGTGACGAGGAAGTCGATCGACGCCACCCGTCCGATGAAGTCGAGGGCGCCGCGGTGGGGTCCCGAGAAGTGCGAGGCCACGCGTTTGCGGATGGACGTCGCCTTGCCCACGTATAGAACGCCGCCCTCCGCATCCTTGAACATGTAGACGCCGGGTTGATCGGGCAGCCGTCTGCGCTGATCGTCGAGAGTCGGTCTTTCGGCGCTCGCTGGCATTCCTTCAACAAGGTTAGGCTCCGCCCCAGCCGCCCAGATCAAGACACCAGCAACGGCACCAGCCAGTTTCGGGGCTAACGCCCCTCAGCACCGCACCAGCAACGGCACCAGCCAGTTTCGGGGCTAACGCCCCTCACAACCACGCCAGCCGAGGGAACGCTTCATGAACACAGCCTCCGCACCCGCGCCACCCACTCTCGAGACGCTTCGCATCGAGGTGGAGGACGACATCGGGACCCTCACCCTGAACCGCCCGAAGGCCCTCAATGCAATGAGCCCCGAGCTGATCGGCGAGCTGGTGACTGCGGCCGCGTGGCTCGCGGACCGCGCGGCGCTGCGCGGGTTGATCGTCACCGGTGCCGGACGAGCGTTCTCGGCGGGCGGGGACGTGAACTGGTTCAAGCGCGGCCTCGACGAGTCGGGCGAGTATCTCGCGAGCGACGTGCGGCGCGGCGCCGAGGTGCTGCATCAGGCGATCGTCGACTTCCGTCGAATCCCGTACCCGGTGATCGGCGCGATCAATGGTGTCGCCGCCGGGGCGGGATTCTCCCTCGCCCTCATGTGCGATCTGCGGATCGCCTCGGAGGACGCCGCCTTCGTCTGCGCGTACGGCCGGATCGGGGCGTCGCCCGATGGCGGGATGACCTACTTCCTGCCGCGCGTCGTCGGCCCTGCACGGGCCCTGGAGCTCCTGCTCGAGGACCCGATCCTCAGCCCGGACCAGGCCCGCGAGGAGCGCATCGTCAGCGAAGTGGTGCCCGCGGATCGACTCATGGACACGGTGCGCGAGCGCGCCGCCGAGCTCGCCGCGCGCGCCCCCCACTACGTTCGGATGTCGAAGCTCCTGGTATCGCGCAGCCTCGAGAACGGCATCACCGAGCACCTACAGCTCGAGCGGCATGGGATCGCCGACAGCATGGCCACGGAGGACCTGCGCGAGGGTGTCACCGCCTTTCTCGACGGGCGCCGGCCCACCTTCCAGGGTCGTTGAGCGACCGCGGTGAGAATCCTGATGGAGCCGTGAACCTGACGCCGCTCCGGCGGGTATACAGTCACGCCAAGCGAACAGTGGAGGATCGGTCGATGATCAAGATCGTGACGTTTGGACTTGCCGCGATGGCCTCGATGGCCCTTCTCGCATGCGGCGGGGGCGGCGGGACGACTGCCACCACCAGCGAGGGCGGCGGCGGTGCCGCGGCGACCTCCGGCGGCGGAGGAGGCGGCGGTGGTGGCGCCAGCGCAGGCACGAGCTCGACTGTCAAGTTGGCGGCCGATCCCAGC
Source organism: Solirubrobacterales bacterium (assembly GCA_036265555.1). Classification (GTDB taxonomy): domain Bacteria; phylum Actinomycetota; class Thermoleophilia; order Solirubrobacterales; family 70-9; genus AC-56. The sequence continues at coordinate 2,619 of DATAOX010000049.1, read as the reverse complement.
CAGATCGCGTACGACACGGACTCCCTGAGCGCCAAGGCCGGCAACGTCACGATCGACTTCAACAACCCGAACGACGCGCTCGCGCACGACGTCTGCGTCGAGTCATCGAGCGGGAGCGAGATCGGCTGCTCGGACCAGGTGACCGGAGGTTCCAGCACCCTCAACCTCAGCAACCTGAAGTCCGGGAGCTACACCTTCTTCTGCAGCGTCGACTCCCACCGCCAGGCCGGGATGGAGGGGACGCTGAAGGTCCAGTAGGCGTCCACACGGCAGCGGCCCTCCCGGGCGGGGAGGGCCGCTAGCCGACCAGCGCCCGGCCGACGCTCTCGGCCACGCACACCGGCTTGTCCTGCTCCTCGCCCTCGACGGTGAACTTGGTGACGACGTGCCACCAACCGTCGCCAAGCTCGTCCACCCTGAGGATTTCTGCCCGCGCCCGCACCCGCGAGCCCGCGGGGACCGCTGCCGGGAAGCGCACGCGGTCGAACCCGTAGTTGATCCCCATCTTCACCCCGCGGTTGCGGATGAGCTGCGGGCGGAAGTAATCCACCAGCGACAGGGTCAGGTCACCGTGGGCCACGGTCGTCCCGTACGGGCTCTCCTTTGCGGCACGCTCCGTGTCGACGTGGATCCACTGGTGGTCTCGCGACACGTCCGCGAACTTGTCGATGTCGTCCTGTGTGATCTCGAGCCACTCGGTGGGCCCGAGCTCGCGACCGATCAGCTCCCGGAGCTGCTCGACTCCCTCGACCTCGATGGGTTGCATCGGAGCTGGAGCTTATGGAGTCGCGCCGGCTCCGCGCGGGTCAGGGTTCGACGTGCAGCAGCGCGGCCTCGACCTCGCGGAGGCGGTCGAGGTCGCCGCGGGAGCCAAGCGCGGCGTCGTTGAACAGGAAGGCCTCCGCCAAGCGGACGATGGCGTACCCGAGGACCGCCGGCTCGACCGGCGGTTCGTAGTCGCCCGTACGCACCTCGTCGGTGATGAGGTCGGTGATCATCGCGACCATGCGCGGCTGGACGATCCCGCTCCGGGAGGTGATGATGCGCAGCGCGGCCTCGCGCTCGGCCTCGACGAACTGACGCAGCGCCGGAGCATCCGCGAGCCTGCGGTTGAAGCGATCGAACGTCTCCAGCAGAGCCCGGCCGCCCTTCCCGTGCGCCTCGGCTCGCGATGCCTCCAGGATCGGCATCGCGGCCAGCACAATCAGCTCGCCGATTAGCGCCTCGCGGGTCCCGAACCAGCGGTGCACGGTGGCGCGGCCGAGGCCGAGCTCGGCGGCGATGGCCTGGATGTCGACCCGCCGCCCGCGCAGGTAGCGCCACAGAGCGGCGTCCAGCACCTCCTCTCGCGTGGCTGCCGCCGGCCGGCCCGGCCGCCTGGCGGTTGTCGCGTCAACGGGCACCACCTGACGTTAACGCGCCACGGCGAACCCGGCTGAAACCGGATTGCGCTCCTTCTTGATCCCCGGACGGATATGTCTCGATCCTCGGCCCAAGCCGATGGGCCGGGAGACGGTTAGTCTCTTCCCGTGGCGATCCGGCGGAAGAGCAAAGACGCCAAGGTGGAGCTGCTGCGAGGGGTGCCGCTGTTCTCGGCCTGCTCGAAGCGCGAGCTCTCCCGAATCGCTTCGCTGGTTGACCAGATCGAGGTGTCGAAGGGCACGGTGCTCACGCGGGAGGGGGACTCCGGACGAGAGTTCTTCGTGGTCGTCGACGGCCGCGCGAGAGTCATGGTCGGCGACCGAGGCAGAATCGCCGCACTTGGGCCGGGCGCATCGTTCGGCGAGATGTCATTGCTCGATCAGCGGCCGCGGTCGGCCACGGTGGAGGCGGAGACGGACATGCAGCTCCTGGTCCTCGACGCCCGCAGCTTCTCCTCGTTGCTCGAGGACGCCCCGTCGGTGGCTCGCAAGGTGCTTGTGGCGATGGCCGGTCGTCTGCGGCTCGCGGAGCAGGAAGCGACCCACTAGCCACGCCGGACCACCCGACGGGGCGGCCGAAGCCGCCCCGTCGGCAGTCGGGTCGGGTTCCGATCCGCTACTGAGCCGGAATCCCGATCGCGTTGATGCCCGCGTCGTCCTTGACTATTGTCCCGACGAACGACGCGCAGTTCATGGTCATCGTGTGCGTCCCGGCCGAGACGTTGTTCTGAGATGTGACCACGGACACCGTGGCCTCGTTGTTCGTGCCGATGTCGTCGAACGTGGTCTCGTAGCCCAGGCTGATCGTGTTGCCGTCGAGGCGGACGACGCACTGCGCCCGTTCGTCGGAATTGGCGCCGGTCAGCTCGGCGCTCGCGTCGATCAGGACCCGGCTCGTGCCCGTGGTCGTGATCTGCCCGCTGACGACATTGGTGCCGCCGCCCGCGATCGTGACCACGGAGGAGTCCTGCGCGGCACCGGACGTCGGCAGCGCAGCGTCGTTGATGTCCGCTCCGCCGAGGCTGTTGTCGGCGACCTCGCTGCCCCCGACGGAGTTCGGGGCGAGGTCCGCCGCCCCCAGGCCACCGTTGGTCAACGTGTCGTCGCGGACGTCGCTCGAGCGCACCTGGTTGTCCTGGAGGTCGCCTGTGTTCACCTTCTCGTTGGCGATGTCGACGCTCTTTACCTGACCGTTGAT
>DATAOX010000048.1:0-13704 GCA_036265555.1 Solirubrobacterales bacterium | reverse complement strand
GGCCGCAACGCCTGGCTCGAGGCTGGTTTTCCCGTCGAGACGCCCGCGACGACGATCGACCGCCAGTGCGGATCCGCCCAGCAGGCCGTCAACTTCGCCGCCGCGCTCGTCGCCTCGGGCGTGCACGACGCCGTGATCGGGAGCGGGGTCGAGCACATGGGGCACATCTCCTTCGCGGACAGCATGTCGGTGCAGCAGGAGCACGGATTCGCCTTCTCGCCGCAGCTCATGGAGCGCTATCAGCTCGTCCCGCAGGGGATCTCGGCCGAGATGATCGCCGACAAGTGGGAGATCCCTCGCTCGGAGCTCGACGAGATCGGCCTGCGCTCCCATCAGCTCGCCGCGAAGGCAACCGACGAGGGCCGTTTCGAGCGAGAGATCATCCCGTTCTCCGTCAACGGCGACACCTATGTCACCGATCAGGGCATACGCCCCGATACCTCCCTCGAGAAGCTCGCCGAGCTAAAGCCAGCGTTCAAGGAGGACGGCAGGATCACCGCGGGAAACTCCTCGCAGATCTCCGATGGCGCCGCGGCCGTCCTGGTCATGACGCGCGAGAAGGCCGGCGAGCTCGGGCTTGAGCCACGTGCCAGGATCGCCGACCAGACGACGGTCGGCGTCGACCCGGTGATCATGCTCACCGGACCCATTCCCGCCACGAACAAGCTCCTCGATCGCAACGGGATGAAGATCTCCGACATCGACCTGATCGAGATCAACGAGGCGTTCGCGTCGGTGGTGGCGGCATGGCGCCGCGAGATCGAGCCCGACATGGATCGCGTCAACGTGAACGGCGGCGCGATCGCGCTTGGACATCCGCTGGGGTCGACGGGCGCGAGGCTCATCACGACGCTCCTCCACGAGCTGGAGCGATCCGACAAGGAGTGGGGCCTCGTGACGATGTGCTGCGGCGGCGGACTCGGCACCGGCACGCTGATCCAGCGGATCTAGGCTCGCCTCACGAAACGGGCTCGCGCCCCGTTTGGTCACCGATGACGCGCAGGCCCGCCGGTGCGCACGCTCGCGTGGATGCTCAGGGTCTCAGCGAGGCCGACCAGCACCTGCGCTCGGTCGACCACGTCATGCGCCGGATCATCGATGAGCGCGGACCCATCGACCCCGAGACCGACCGCCGTGGAAGCCGCCCCGATCCGTACCAGGCGCTCGCCCGCGCGATCGTCGGCCAGCAGCTCTCGACGAAGGCGGCGCGCTCGATCTGGGAGCGGCTGGTGGAGATCCTCGGCGGGACGTTCCCGGAGCCATCCGGGTTGCTGGCCGTCGATGCGGAGTCGATCCGCGCCGCCGGCCTGTCCCGGTCGAAGGTCAACTTCCTGCGCGACCTCGCCGAGCGGGTCGAAGACGGGCGGCTCGACCTAAAACGCCTGATGGAGTTGCCCGACGAGGACGTCGTGGCGACCCTGACGGGGATCAAGGGCGTGGGGCCGTGGACGGCGGAGATGTTCCTCATCTTCCACCTCGGTCGCCCAGATGTGATGTCAGCCGGGGACCTGGGGATCAGGCGGGCCGTTCAGATCGAATACGGGCTGGACGAGCTCCCGGGCCCGACGGATCTGGAGCGCATCGCGGAGCCATGGCGGCCCCACCGCACGCTCGCGTGCCTGTATCTGTGGCGCTCGCTGGACAACGCTCCAGCCTGAGGTCGCAACTGCGACGGCCGGCCAGCGTGATCGCTACGGTTCCGCGTTCGCCGGACGGCGGAATCGAACGACAAAGGAGCCAGCACAAATGCGACTACGACTTGCCGCCCCACTTGTGGCGGCGCTCGCCGGCATCGTGGCCCTCGTGGGATGCGGGGGCAGCGACTCCACGACGGGCACGACGAGCGAGACCCTGACCAAGAGCGAGTTCGTGGCGAAGGCCAATGCGATCTGCGCCAAGGGCAACAAGGAGATCAGGACGGCGGGCCAGAAGCTCTTCAGCAGCGGCCAGGCGCCGAGCCCGGCCGCGCAGGAGAAGTTCGTGACCGCCACCGTCATCCCGAGCATTCAGCAGCAGGTCGATGGGGTTGACGCACTTCCGGCGCCCGCGGGCGACGAACAGCAGGTCCAGGCGATCGTGGATGCCGCCCATTCCGCGTTGGCCAAGGTCAAGAAGAATCCGAGCCTGATCACGCAACAGGGGCAGAGCGACCCGTTCGCCAAGGCCGACAAGCTGACCAACTCATACGGGCTGACGCAGTGCGGATGAGCAACGCGTAGAGGCCGACCTACTCCTCAGGGAGCCTGCCGCCGACGAACTGCACGACGCCCGCGAGGCGCTGGCGGATGTTGGCGAACCCGCGCTCCTGGAGCGCGCGAACGATCTCCTCGCCCTCGAACATCCGCATCCCGCTGACGCGCTCGACGATCGGCTTGAGCGGCGGCGGCGTGACCTGGCGTCGGATTGAGGTCATCAGCGCGATGCGCCCGCCCGGGCGGAGCACTCGGCGCATCTGGTCCAGTCCGGCGAAGGGGTCCGCGAACAGGTGCAGGGCCGCGAAGCAACACACCGCGTCGAAGGTGGCATCACGAAACGGAAGCTCCGTTGCGTCGCCCCGAATGAGCACCAGATTCGAATCCGGCTCCCGACGGCCGCCGGGTCCGGTTTCCTCACCGGCATGCCGTCCAGGCTCATGCGACGGCCCGGCGGGGACCAGCTCCGCAACACCGCGTTCGAGCATCGTCCGCGAGGCGTCGATCCCGATCACCAGCCCGGCGTCCCCCACCGCCCTGGCGAACTCGCGCGAGAAGTTCCCCGGGCCACAGGCCACGTCGAGCACCACATCGCCCGGGCTCAGCCCCAGCAACAGCCGGGCGATGCGAACCTCCTCGGCCATCCCGGGCCCCGTCAGGCCTTTGGCCACGCGAGCCAGAGCGGGCCGCCAGTACCGCTCGTAGATCGCCGGGACGAGGCTCGTCGTCATCAGGTCCTGGGTGGCTCCCGTGGATTCCAGATCTCCGGCGAGCAGATCGAGATAACCGCGTTCCGTCGCCTCCGGTCGCTCGGCGATGGCCCGCGCATCCGGCATGAGGAGGTCGCGGGCGCGCCGCAAGCCCGCTCCCTCCGGGGGCGGGACAGTTGTCATCAATGCGCGGACGGGGCGCCCGGTCCACCCCCGCGGGGCTCGCCGGAGTGCTGCGCGAGCTCCTCGAGCCGCGCGATGTGGCGCTCGCCCTCGACCCTGACCGGGTCGTCGGGCGGCAGGTCGACGATCAAGCGGCGGATCCGGTTGCGGATCTGAAGCGCGAAGTGGGGCGTCGCCGGACCGGCGAGCGCGCGGATGTCCTCGATCGTGACCCGACGGCCGGGCGCCAGCCGGTCGGGACGCTCGGCCTCGCTCATCCGCCTGCGGCTCTCGCTGTGATCATTTCTTGCCGCCCCCCTTCTTCTTTCCGGGCCCGGACGGTGGAGGCTTCACGCTCGTTCCGGTACCGGACCTTACCGGCGCGACCTCTGCCAGATCGTCGACCTGAGCCTGGAATCCGACCGAGATCGTCCCTTCGTCGCCGATGATCCAGATGTGGTTGTACACGGCGCGGGTGGGGTCGGTGATGTAGCCCGGCTTGATGTCGAGCAGGTAGCCGCGGAGCGCGTCCGGTACATGGCGTGGATCGTCGGTGACCAGGAGCGGCCCCCAGTTGCCGCTCGCCGAGAGGGGTGACGCCGCCGCGGCGTCGAGCGGGTCGGCGTCGGAGGCGACCACGAGGCCGTGGCCGGGATCAGTGATGTTCCAGCCGAAGGTGCCGGCGTCGTAGCGCGCGAAGTCGATCGCGTTCTGGACCGGATCGGAATCGCCGATCCGCGTCGGCGCCTTCGCCACCTCCTCGACCTGCTGCAGCGCCTTGTCCGAGATGGCGGAGGACGGCCCGAGCGCGAACACGTCGGCGCCCTCGTCCCGTTTCAGCGCGTCCATCGTCGGCTTCGGGACGGAGTCCTTGCCCGTGAACAGAACCGGCTCGCCCGACCGGGCAGCCCAGGACGCCGCCGGCATCGCATAGCGCGACTGCACGGAGCTCACCAGCAGCACGTCCTTGGGCGTGGTCCCGGTCAGCTTCTGCCGCAGGGCGTCGACCGCGGCGGCGATCGCCGCGGGGCTATTGCCCGTGACCCGCTGAGTCTCGAGACCAGCCGGCGTATCGGTCTCTCCGATCCGAAAGAGCTGCGCCCCGTGGGTGGTGGCTGACCCGCCGGGCCCGAGCGCCTTCAGGGCGTCGGCCGTGAGGCCCGGAACGCCGTCGTGCATGGAGATCAGCACCGGCGCGCTGATGGGCGGCCCAGCGAGGCTCGCCGCGGCGATGCCGGACTGCCAGTCCTTGTCGTCCACGAGCGAGACGGCGTCCGGCCCGGCGACTCCGCCGGTCGACGGGAAGACCGCCAGGGCGACCGCGGCGGCGTCGGCCACGGGATCGGCGCCCGAGACGCGGGTCGTGTTCTTGGTCGCGAATTCCGGGAACCCCAGGCCCTGCGCCGCCTTGGGCTGGGGGCGCTTCGTATGGACCACGATCCTCGGTGCCGGCGGAGGTGCCGACGCCTGCTTGGGCTCCCCATTGAGCGCGTCGCCGAGGAGGTACGCGCCGATGCCGACCCCGGCCAGGACGGCCAGGGCGCCCGCCCCGATCGCAACCCGCCGCTTCCCGTCGCTCCACACGGCTGGAACGGTAATCCACGGCACCCCCGACCCACCGAGTCCATTCGGTCGCCGCGGCGGGGCCCACTCGCTCGAACGGTGCAAAACCCGCGTTGGGCGCGGTTTTTGCACCTTTCGTCGGGTGGCTGGTGTCCGATCCGGCGGGCGCAGGGGGTAGACTGCCGCCTGGTTGACTGACCAGTCAATCACTCACGATCACGGAGGGTTTAGATGGACTTCGGACTGACCGACGATCAACGCGAGTTCAAGGCGCTCTGTCGCGAGTTCGCGACCGAGGTGATCCGGCCGGTGGCAGCGAAGCACGACGCCGAGGAATCGACGCCGTGGGGGGTCATCCAGGCAGCTCGTGAGTGGGGGCTCGACGGGATCGACCACCTGCAGCGCCTCGGGAGCGATCCCGACGGCCAGTTCTCCGTGATCTATGCCGAGGAGCTTCACTGGGGTTGCGCCGGGATTGCCCTCGCGATCTCCGGATCGACCCTGGCCGCCGCCGGTCTGGCTGCCTCGGGAACGCCGGAGCAGATCGCCCGGTGGGTTCCGGAGTGCTTCGGCTCCGGCGATGAGATCAATCTCGGCGCCTACGCGGTGACCGAGCCCCAGGCGGGCTCCGACGTCAAGAGCCTTCGCACCACCGCCAAGCGCGACGGGGACGAGTGGGTCCTGAACGGGACGAAGGTATTCATCACGAACGGGGGAATCGCCGACGTGCACGTGATCGTGGCGACGGTCGATCCGGACCTCGGTCACCGCGGCCAGGCCTCGTTCGTCGTGCCGAAGGGCACGCCCGGGCTGAGGCAGGGCAAGAAGGAATCGAAGCTCGGGATCCGCGCCTCGCACACCGCCGAGGTGATCCTCGACGACTGCCGGATCCCACTCGAGAACCTGCTCGGGGGCATGGACAAGCTCGAGCGCAAGCTGGAGCGCGCCCGCTCCGGCCAGTCAAGCGGCCGGGCGTCCAACGCACTGGCGACCTTCGAGCTCACCCGACCGGTCGTCGGGGCATCCGCAATCGGGATCGCACGGGCCGCGTACGAGTGGACGCTTGGTCATCTCGACGGCGGCGCGGTCCAGGACCCGCTGGCCGACCTGCTCGACCAGAGCTCGACCGCGGGCAGATCGGCGCATGAGCGACAGGGCATCCAGCAGCCGCTCGCGGACATCGCAACGGAGATCGAGGGGGCGCGCCTGCTTATCCAGCGCGCGTCCTGGATGGGCCGCAACGGGATCCCGATGACCGGTGGGCAGGGCTCGATGTCCAAGCTGAAGGGCGGCGATGTCGCCATGTGGGCGACCAGGACATGCATGGACCTTGTCGGCCCCCTGGCTCAGACGACCCAGTGCCCCCTCGAGAAGTGGTTCCGGGACGCCAAGATCTACCAGCTGTTCGAGGGGACGGCCGAGATCCAGCGGCTGGTCATCTCGAGGATGCAGGTCGCGGAGTACCGCGAGCGCCTCACGGGCGCTGCGGACATCGCCTCCCAGGCGATCGCCGGCTCGAGGACGGCGAACGGGAGAGGGCCCGCACCCGGCCCCGCGGAACCGCAGCCCGACGGCGTAGCGAGCGTCGACGAGCCCGCGGTCGCGGTCTCGTAGCGGCAGAAGTCAAGTCGGCGAGCGTTTCGCCCGATACAACCGGCGATGGATCGCACGCACCAGTACGTCTTCGGCGGACTGGCCTCTGGCGCACTGATCGCCGCGGCGGTCGCTGCGTTCATCACCATCACCTCGCTGGTCGCCGGGACGGACTTCCCGGATGGCAAGACGGTCCCGCCACCGTCCGGCCCCCACGCCGTGAGCATCGCCCCCCTCGATGGGTCCGATTCCGGCGCGGCGCCGGGTCCCACCGACCCGCCGGCGCTCGCTCCTCACGCGGGGTTGTCATCGCCGGCAGCCCTTCATCGACTCGCGTCGGTTCGCCGCGCCCTCACCCCACGCAGCGAGGGCGCAGGCGGGTCCTCGCCGAACGGGCACCCGGGGACGCAGCCGACGTCCGGTCGTACCGGTGGGCCGAAGCCGGCAGGCAGCGGGAAGGGGGGTACATCGCCCACGTCCGGCTCGGCCGACGGGACGCCGTCCCCGGCTGCGTCGCCGCAGCGCTCGAAGGAGCGGGGCGCTCCGAGCGATTCCTCGACGAGTGCCACCGCGGCGAGCGCCCCTGAAGAGGGCGGGGCCCCTCCGGGCCTGGCGAAGCAGGGCGGGACGCCCCCCGGGCTGGCGAAGAAGGGCGGAACGCCCCCTGGGCTGGCGAAGAACGGCGGAACGCCTCCCGGGCTGGCGAAGAAGGGCGGAGGGCCGCCCGGACTGGCGTCAAAGCCCGGCGGCGCGCCGCCGGGGCAGGCCAAGAAGGGCTAGGCGAAACATTCCGCGCCCTCGTGGCCGGCTTCGCCCCTCCGAGCTTTAAGCTCGCGGCGATGGCACATGCGCATGCCCACGGTCGGGGCGTCGAGCGGCGAAGCTCGGCCCGTGGGGCGCCCGAGGCCCTTGCCGCGCGACGCGTCGCGAACCGGCGCCGCATGCTGGTGGCAGCCGCGATCAACGGCGGCATGTTCGCGGTCGGGGTCGCGGGCGGCATCGTCACCGGCTCCCTCGCCCTTCTCGCCGACGCCGGACACGTCCTATCGGATCTGGCCGCGATCGGCCTCGCCCTGTTTGCCGCGCGGCTCGCGGGCCGGTCGGGCGGGCCACGCCGGACGTTTGGCTATCAGCGCACCGAGGTGATCGCCGCGCTCGTCAACGGCCTTGCCCTGGTCGGAATCGCGGCCGCGATCATCGTCGGCGCGATCGACCGGCTCGGCGATCCACCCGGCGTCAAGGGAGCGGGCGTCGTGGTCCTGGGCATCGTGTCGTTGGCCGGGAACGCGGTCGCGACCTGGGTCCTCGCGCGCGGGGAGCGACAGGACGTGAACCTCGAGGCGGTGCTGCGACACTCGGCGGCGGATGCGCTCGGCTCGCTCGGTGTGGTGGTCTCGGGGGTCGTGGTCCTGACGACGGATTGGAGGCCGATCGATCCCGTGATCGCGATCCTGATCGCCGTTCTCATCCTCGCGTCATCCCTGCGCCTCATCCGCGAGCCGTTCGATGTGCTCATGGAGGCCGCGCCGGAGGGCATGGACGCGGACGCGGTGGCCCGTGCGATGGGCGCGGTAAGCGGTGTCTGTGGGGTGCACGAGTTGCACGTGTGGTCCGTCACGCCGGGCTTCGACGCGCTCGCCGCCCACGTGGTCGTGGAGCGCGCCCACGATCGCGACCGGATTCGGCGCGAGCTCGAGTTCCTCCTGCGCGACCGGTACGCGATCGAGCACACCACGCTGCAGATGGAGGATCCCGGCGACGACGACGCGGTCCTGCAGGTCGAAACCTGAGCCCGGGCTGCCTTCGAGTGGTGTAAAACCCGCGCTATCCGCGGTAAATGCACCGCTCGACGGGTGGGGCGAAGTGTGGAGGCCTCATCGGGCTCCTTTCGGCTCGCTCTGGTCGAGGATGGCTTGCGCCAATGTGGGCCAGTCGGCTCGATCGACACCGTGGCCCGCTCCCTCCAGCGAGAGGAGTCGTGCGCCCGGGATCTCGTCGGCGAGCGCCTGGCCGTGCTCGGGCGGGAACATCGGATCCGCCGTCCCGTGGATCACGAGGGTGGGCACCGCGATCGAGGACAGGGGCGGGTGGGAACGGCTGTCGTCCGCGAGGATCTCGTGGTTGCCGGCCGCGGCCAGGTCGCGGGCGCGCTCGACCTCGCGCCGAGCGAGATCGCGGACGGCGGCCTCGTCGAAGGGACGCCGACCACCCGACACTACGCGCGCGTAATCGACCAGATACTCGATCACCGAGGCCGGATCCGACCGGTCGACGTTCGCTGTGGCCATGAACCGCGCGAACTCCTCCGTGCTGGAGGGAAGCTCGACCCCACCGGGCAATGCGCGTGACGTGCTGATCAGAACCAACGAGCGGACTCGATCGGGGAAGTCGAGGGCGAGCAGCTGCGCGAGCGCCCCGCCCATCGAGACGCCGACGACATGCGCTGCCCGTAGGCCGTAGCCGTCCAGAACGCGGGCGGCGTCGGCGACCAGGTCCGCAGTCGTGTAGCCGGGGCGACCCGCCTCGTATGTCACCGATCGGCCGGTGTCGCGGTGGTCGTAACGGATCACGAACCGCCCTCCGTCCGCGAGCAGGCGGCAGAAGTCCTCCTCCCACCAGAGCATGGAACCGCCCATGCCCATGACCAGGAGGACCGGTGGGTCGGCTCGATCGCCGAAGGACTCCGTGCAGAGCTCGACCCCGTTAGCCTCGATCATGCGCGCCGACATTTGATCCGCAATTCCTCCTTTTTGCCTGAAATATGCGTTGCAGCAGGGATAAATGGTGTTAAGACCTGCTTGCAAACCGTCCCGCGGATGCTAGGGTCCCGCGCACGATTGTGCCGAGTTCATTCAGCCCATGGCTGGATGGAACGGGGGAACCAAACCCCAGGGGCGAATGGCCGTGAGCCCGGAGGCTCAGCTCGCCAGGCGCGTCTCCTCCGCGCTAGCCCGTCAGCTAACCCCGTAGGCACCAGAGCGAGAGATGACAAAGCCGAACAACCGACCGGGACCGAATCGCCGATCCACCCTGCTCGCCCTCTGCGCGACCGGGGTCGTGACCGGTGTCCTCGCGGTTGCGGGAGGCGCCCCGGCCCAGGACATCCAGGCGATCCAGAACAAGATCGACTCCTCGCGAGCGCAGCTCGGCCAGAAGCAGGCCCAGCTTCAGCACGCCAAGGATCGCGCCGGCGTCCTCTCCACCACGATCCAGAGGTATGGGGATCGGGTCGATCAGCTGCGCGGCGAGGTCGCGACGCTCCAGAACCGGATCGCGATCGTCGAGACCCAGCTCCAGAAGAAGGAGGCCGAGCTCAAGGAGGCCAAGGCCAGGCTCGTCGAGCTACGCGCCCACCTCAAGCGCTCGCTCAGGGTCCTGCAACAGCGGCTCGTGGACATCTACGAGTCGAACAACCCCGACGCGATGACCGTGATCCTGAGCGCTCATGGCTTCAACGATCTGCTGAGCCGCTACGACTACCTCCAGCGGATTCAGTCGCAGGACACCTCGATCGCCGTCCGGGTGAAGCGGCTGCGAAACCAGGAGAAGGAGACCGTCGACCGCGTGCGGGCGGCCCGCGACGCGATCGCTGCGCGGCAGGCGGAGCTCGAGCGCAGTCAGGCGGACCTCGAGGCGCGCCAGAGCAGCCTGGTCGATGCCCGCCAGAAGGATCAGCAGCTCCTGAGCCAGGTCCAGCAGACCCAGGACCAGCTCGAGGGCGACGTCGGCGACATCTCGGCGCAGATCGCGTCGCAGCTCCAGGCGAAGCAGGAGGCGGAAGCCGCCGCCGCTGCCGCCGCCGCCAGGGCGGCCGCCCAGCAGGAATCCTCCACGTCGTCGGGAGGGACGAGCGCCGCCCCGGCGGGCCCGGTCCAGGGCGAGAGCTCCTCCGGGATGATCTGGCCCGTCAACGGCCCGATCACGTCGCCGTTCTGCGAGCAGCGGGCGTGGGAGAGCTGCCACCCGGGCATTGACATCTCGGTGCCGAGCGGCACTCCGATTCACGCCGCCGCGGCAGGCACCGTCGCGATCGCCGGACCGGAGTCCGGATACGGGAACTACACCTGCATCGACCACGGCGGCGGGGTCTCGACCTGCTACGCGCATCAGCAGTCGATCTCCGTCTCGGTTGGGCAACACGTCGGCCAGGGACAGGTGATCGGATACAGCGACTGCACCGGGCTCTGCTTCGGGCCTCACCTGCATTTCGAGGTACGGGTGAACGGGAACCCGGTGGACCCGATGGGTTATCTCCCGTAGCTGACCCGCCCGCGCGCTACAGCTTTCGTGAAAACATGCCGATCCGCTGAGGTGAACCGCCCACAAGGTGGGCGTGCCGTGCCATCCTTCCTCACCAGATGACGACGCTTTCCGAGGCGCATGCTGAGACACCGCGGGCCCTGCACCTGCGGGCCTATCTGGTCGGCACGGGCGCAACCGGCGCCCTCGTCGCCGGCGCGCTGATCGTCTTCCTCGCGCTCGCGACCTACGTCGCGTTCAACGGCATCCCGCTGGGAGGTGACGGCGGCAACTCCGGGACGAGCTACGTGGGCGTCCGGGCGAACGGTACCCCGGCGGCCGCCGCCACCGCGTTGCGCGCCGCGCCCGGCGCCGTGGCGGCGAATCCCGTGCGTGGGGCCGCGATCGGCGCCGGTGGGCCCGGTGCCGGCGTGTCCGCCGGCGCGGGCTCCGATGGCTCGGGCGGCGGCGGAGCGGGCGCGCCGAGTTCCGGCGGCGGCACCCTCTCCCCGGGCAGCGGCGGCTCGTCGACGGGTTCGACCACGTCGAGTGACCCCAGCCCGAGCCCGAGCCCCACACCGAGCCCATGCACCACGTGCGCGCCCCCGTCGTCATCGACGTCTTCCGGCGTCGTCGGGAACACGGTCAGCCAGGTCGACAACACCGTCGGCACGAACGTCTCCGGCGGCCCCGTCGGCAGCGTGAGCAGCACGGTCGACAATACGGTCACCAGCACCGTGAACGACGTCGGCGGAGTCGCCGGTCAGACCGGCGTCGGCGACACGGTCAACAACACCGTGAACAACGTCGTCGGCGGCTTGCCCGGCGGCAAGCCCTAGGCCCTCAGCCCAGGCATCGCTCCATCCACCGCAGGGCGATGCCATGGAGCTCGGCATCGTGCTGGGCAGAGCGGTGATGGCCGCCCGGGAGCACGATCAGCTTGCGCGGCTCGGCGGCGCGGGCGTAGAGCTCCTCGGACCAGTCGGCCGGGATCTGATCGTCGCCACGGGCGTGGATCAGGAGCAGCGGCTTGGACCCCATGAGCCCCACCGCCTGGCGCAGGTCGTGCTCGGCCAGCCACGCGGCCAGCGCGCTCGCGCCCGTCGGGTCGATTCGCATGCGGAGCTCGCCTGCCTGCAGCCCGCGCGTCAGATGCTGCGCGCCCGCGGGGCAGATCGCGAGTGCGCCGGCGATCGCGTCCGACGTCGCCGCGGCCTGGATGGCCATGAACCCGCCCATGCTGGATCCGCGGACGCAGACCCGCGCTTCGTCGACTTCATCGAAGGCCGCCAGGAACCTGGCCATCCTCCCGACGTCCGCCAGCGCCTCCGGGCTCATCCCGTCATCGGCCTCGCCGTGGCCGCGCTGGTCATAGGCGAGCGCCGCCCAGCCCCTCGACGCGCACGCGCGCCCGAAGTCGCCGTGGTTCTCCTTTCGCGACCCGGCTCCGTGCAGGACGACCATCGCGCGCCATGGCGGGGGCGTATCGGGGAGCCAGAGCATGTACGGGCGTCCCTCGTGGACCCCCGTCTGGCTCGGGCCGATCATCTCCCTGCTCATTCGCGTTGCTGAACCTACCCAGTGGCACCCCTGCGCCCGCGGCCGCCGGGCCCCCACCGTCACAATGGGCGCCCCCATGAGCACGACGCGCGAGCGAACCCTGGTCGAGACTTCGCCCGTCTACCCGGCGGGCAGCCGGGTGAACGAGAGCGGCCACCTGGAGATCGGAGGCTGCGATGTCACCGACGTCGTGGCGGAGTTCGGAACGCCCGCGTACCTGTACGCGGAGGACGACATCAGGGTGCGGGCGCGCGCCTACCTCAATGCGTTCCGGTCACGGACCGACGATTTCGAGGTTCTCTACGCGAGCAAGGCGGCGCCGATCACGGCCGTCTACCGGCTGTGCGCGGAGCAGGGCCTGTCGGTCGACGTTGCGTCGGGCGGCGAGCTCCACGTGGCCCTGCGTGCCGGGTTCGACCCAGCACGCATCCACCTCCATGGGAACAACAAGACCGGGTCCGAGCTTCGCTACGCGATCGAGGCGGGCGTCGGCCACATCATCGTCGACTCCTTCGGCGAGATCCAGCGGCTGGACGCGATGCTCGACCGTCCGCAGGAGGTCCTGATCCGCGTCACGCCGGGTGTCCTGCCGGCCACGCACTCGTTCGTCCAGACGGGGGGTCTCGACTCGAAGTTCGGCTTCGGCCTGGAGGACGGGCTCGCCGAGCGGGCGATCGCCGAGGTGCGGGCCTCACGGAACCTTCGCCTGGTCGGGCTGCACGCCCATATCGGCTCGCAGGTATTCGAGCTCGAGCCGTACGTATCGGCGATCGAGGCACTCGGTCGTCTCGTGGCGCGGGATTGGGAGTGCCGGATCCTGAACGTCGGCGGTGGTCTCGGAATCGCCTACACCTCGGCCGACGAGCCACCCTCGATCGACGACTACGTCGACGTCAAGGTCCGGGGGGTGCAGCGGGTGTTCGACCCGGTGCCGCGGATCCTCATCGAGCCGGGGCGCTCGCTTGTCGGGAACGCCGGCGTCACGGCGTATGAGATCGGCACCGTGAAGGAGATTCCCGGCGTGCGCACGTATCTCGCCGTCAACGGCGGCATGTCCGACAACCTGCGGCCGATGCTCTACGGCTCGCGGTACGAGGCGATCGTTGCGAATCGGGCCGCCGAGGTGCCCGACACGCTGGCCACCGTGGCCGGCATGCACTGCGAATCGGGCGACATCCTCGTGACGGACGCGATGCTGGCCTCGCCCGCCGTCGGGGATGTCCTCGTCACGCCGGCGACCGGCGCTTACGGGTACTCGATGGCGAACAACTACAACGGGGCGCCGCGGCCGGCGGTGATCTTCTGCAGGGGCGGCGACGCGCGGCTGGTGGTGCGGCGGGAGACCTGGCAGGACCTGGTGGCGCGCGACATCCCATGAGCGACTCGGTTCGCATCGGGTTGCTTGGGCGCGGGACCGTCGGAGGCGCTTTCTGTGACCTCGTTCAAGACCGTGCCGGGGCAGTGGAGGCTGCAGCCGGGCGCCGGCCCGAGATCGTCGGAGTCCTGCGCCGATCGGGCGGGGACTTCGAAGAGATCCTGGAGGGGTCGGACGTGGTGGTCGAGCTGATCGGCGGCACCGAGCCCGCCCGCGAGTACGTGCTGCGGGCGCTGCGGGCCGGCCGCCACGTCGTGACCGCCAATAAGCAGCTCGTCGCGCAGTTCGGCGACGAGCTCTTCGAGGTCGC
>DATAOX010000047.1:0-8567 GCA_036265555.1 Solirubrobacterales bacterium | reverse complement strand
GAAGGTCCTCCACGAGCGGGCGCATGCCGGTCTCCTCGCCGGCCTTCACCTCGGCGGGCGCCTCGCGTGCCTCGGCCTCCCTCGCCGCGTCGGCGACCCTCTTGGCGTCCCCGGCGGGCTTGGTCTCCTCAGGCGTCATCGATGCCCGATTCAGGCAAGTAGGGGAGCGCGAACGCAAACCCTTCAACCGTGGCGCGATACGCGGTGAGTGAAGGGTTGTTCTGCCTGTGGAAGGTCAACTCTTCAACCGTCCTGCGACGGGTGACGCTTGAGGGGTTTGCGTCACGGGAGGCGCTGCCGGCCACCTCCCCTACCCGGCCACTGCCACGTTCGCGCTGAGGCGGCGCTGCGAGCATCAACGTCCCTTCCAGTTCGGCTCTCGCTTTTCGAAGAACGCATGGGCGCCCTCGATGATGTCCTCCGTGGTGAACGTCAGCGAGAGCTGCGAGCGGAGATACTCGAGGGCGTCGTCGAGGGCCATGTCCTGCTGCCGGTACATCGCGTCGTGCCCGAGGCGCATCAACACCGGGCTCTTCGCGGCGAGGCGCTGCGCCCAGTCGGCCACCGCGTCGTCGAACTCGCCGGCGGCCACGACCTTGTTCGCGAGGCCATGCCGAACCGCCTCCTCGGCCGAGAGGCGCTCCCCGAGCAGGATCATCTCGTTGACCTTCTTCCGCGGGACGTTGCGGTAGATGATCGACATGATCATGTAGGGGAAGGCGCCGATGTTGATCTCGGGCGTCCAGAAGTCGGCGCCCTCCTTCGCGATCACGAGATCGCAGGAGAGAGCGAGGCCCAGCCCGCCCGCGACCACGTGGCCATTCGCGGCGCACAGCGATGGCTTGCCGAGCCGCGGCATCAGGCGGAAGAACTCGAGGAAGAGGTCGGTGCCGAAGTGCTTTTGGATCGGCGGCGCGTCGGATCCGAAGCGACCGAGATCCGCGCCCGCGCAGAAGACGTCACCCGCGCCGGTCAGCACCACGACGCGCGCCTCGGCATCGTCGCGGGTCCGCCGGATCGCGGCCACCAGCTGCGCGAGCATGTCCCCGGAGAGCCGGTTCCTCTTCTCGGGATCGTTCAACGTCACGGTCGCGACGCCGTCGTCCACCCCGTAGCTCACCAGCTCGTCGGCCACCGGCGCGCACGGTAGCACAAAGTATGAAGTAATACTCTATGCTGCGCGAAGCCGCCGTGCACGCGCGCGCCAGGCGCGAAGCCAACGCCAACCCAAGGAGCGAATGTGGAAGCAGCGACCGTGATCAAGCCCCGGCACGAGGCGACCCGCAGGCACCTCCTCTTCACCGACGAGCACGAGGACCTGCGCGAGTCGATGGAGGCGTGGGTCAAGAGGGAGCTCCGGCCGCACCGGAACGAGTGGGAGGAGACGACCTGGCCGAACGAGATCATGCGGCGGGCCGGCGAGCTCGGATTCCTCGGGCTGTGCTTTCCCGAGGAGTACGGCGGGCAAGGCGGCGACTACTACTACTCGCTGGTCCGCGCCGAGTGCATGAGCCACTCCGGCTCGGGCGGCACCAACATGGGCTTCGCGGTGCAGACCGACATGGTGCTTCCGCCCATCCACCTGCTCGGCACCCAGGAACAGAAGGAGCGCTACCTGGTCCCCGGCATCAAGGGCGAGAAGATCGGCTGCCTCGGGATCACCGAGCCCGGCGCCGGTTCCGACGTCGCAGGGATTCGCACCAAGGCGATCCGCGACGGCGATGACTACCTGATCTCCGGATCGAAGACGTTCATCACGAACGGCGCCCGGGCCGACTTCATCCTGCTGGTGGCGAAGACCGATCCCGATGCCCGCCACGAGGGGATCACGCTGTTCCTCGTCGACCTCCGCGACGAGGACGGCAACCACGTCCCCGGGTTCGAGGTCGCGAGGAAGCTCGAGAAGATGGGCATGCACGCGTCCGACACCGGCGAGCTGTCGTTCGACGAGGTGCGGGTGCCGGCCGAGAACGTCCTCGGCGAGATCGGCAAGGGCTTCTACCACATCTCCTGGGAGCTCCAGAGCGAGCGGATGGTGGCTGCGGCCGGCGCCGTGGCGGGTGCGGAGCGGATGTTCGAGAAGACCCTCGCCTACGCGAAGGAACGGGAGGCGTTCGGCCGGCCGATCGGTTGCTTCCAGGCGATCCGCCACAAGTTCGCCGACATGGCGACCAAGATCGAGGCCGCCAAGCAGTTCAACTACGTCGTCGCCTGGCGCTACGCGAACGGCGAGTACCCCGTGCGCGAGATCACCGAGGTCAAGCTGTTCACATCGCGCGTCGCGTGCGAGGTCGCCGACGAGTGCGTCCAGATCATGGGTGGCTACGGCTACATGAAGGAGTACGAGATCGAGCGGGCCTACCGCGACGTCCGGCTGAACCGCATCGGCGCCGGCACGGACGAGATCATGCTGGACGTCATCGGCCGTTCTTACGGCCTATGACGTGTCGTGAGGGGCGTAGCCCCGAAAGCAGCTGTCAGGACGCCGGAGCCGTCCGTAAGTGGTTGATCGGGCGCTCCTAGGTTCTGAGCCCCAGCTCAGGCCCCAGCTCGCTCAACCGCCGCTCCAGGAACGCCCGCTCCACTGGGTTGGTCGCCAGCTCCAGGGCACGGCGATAGGCGCCCGCGGCATCCTCGCGGCGGGATGCGCGCTGAAGCAGATCGGCGCGCGCGGAATGAAAGTGTTGGTAGCCGTCGAGGCCCTCGATGCGGTCCATCTCCTCGAGGCCCCGTTCCGGCCCATCGACCATCGCGATCGCGACGGCGCGGTTGAGCCGGACCACCGGGGTCGGCTGGACGAACGCGAGCCAGCCGTAGATGTGGCGGATGCGTCGCCAGTTCGTGTCCTCGGCGCGTGCGGCCTTGGCGTGCTCGGCCGCAATCGCCGCCTGAAGCGTGTAGGAGCCCGGGGGAAACGACCCGGCGGCGCGGCGCGCCAGCTCGAGGCCGTCGACGATCTCGTCCTGATCCCAAAGCGAGCGGTCCTGATCCGCGAGCAGGGCCAGGTGTCCGGATGCATCCACCCGCGCCGCGCGGCGCGAGTCCTGAAGCATCATCAGCGCCAGGAGGCCGGTCGCCTCGGGCTCGTTCGGCATGAGCGCAACGAGAACACGCCCGAGCCGGATCGCCTCGGCCGCCAGCTCGCGGCGCACCAGGGCGTCGCCGCTCGTCGCCAGATAGCCCTCGTTGAAGATCAGATAGAGCGTCGCGAGCACCGACGGCAGGCGCTCGCGCAGGCGGTCGCCCTCGGGCACCTCGTACCGGATGCCGGCATCACGGATCTTTCTCTTGGCGCGAACGAGCCGTTGCGCCATCGTGGGCTCCGCGACGAGGAAGGCCCGCGCGATCTCGGGCGTCGCCAGGCCGCCGAGCGTTCGGAGCGTGAGGGCGACGCGTGCCTCCGGTGCCAGCGCGGGGTGACAGCAGGTGAATATGAGGCGCAGGCGCTCGTCCGGGAACTCGTCCGCCTCCACATCGTCGGGGGCGCTGCCGCCACCGAGCGTCTCGAGTGCCTCCAGCGCCGCGCGTTTCTCGGCCAGCGTGCGCTCGCGGCGAATCCGGTCGATCGCCTTGTTACGGGCGACCTTCGTGATCCACGCCCCGGGGTTGCTCGGAACCCCGTCCCGCGGCCAACGTTCCAGCGCGACGGCGAACGCCTCCTGTACCGCCTCCTCGGCGAGGTCGAAGTCGCCCATCGCCCGGATGAGCGTCGCGACCGCCCGACCCGACTCGTGCCGGAACAGGCGGTCGACGACTGCGGTTGGATCGGCGGCGCTGGCCACCGCCGGACGGGTGGAGGCGGCGGCCCCTACGACGCGGCCTTCGCCCGATCGAGCGGGTGGACGTAGCCGAAGTCGCCGTAGTCCATGACCGGGCGCACCTCGATCGCGGCCCCGGGGCTCGCCGGAATCTGCTTCGCGTACTCGAGGGCCTCGTCGAGGCCGTCGCACTCGAGCAGGTAGAACCCGCCCAACTGCTCCTTCGTTTCCGCGAATGGACCGTCGGTCACGGTCGCCTCGCCCTCGCCGATCTTCACCGTTGTCGCGGTGGCGCTCGGCTGCAGGCCGTCGCCGGCCACCCAGACGCCGTCGGCGACCACCTTGTCGTCGAAGGCGCCCCACCGCGACATCGCTTCCTTCATCTGCTCGGGAGTCACGTCCTCCCAGCCGCCCTCCTCGGAGATGATCGCAAGCATGTACCTCATCGGACCTCCTTTTGATCGCGCGGCGCCGTTCGCCGCGTTCACGATAACGACGAACGGCGTGCGCCCAAATCGACACCGCGGCGCGACCTCGCCCGTCGAGGGGTGCAAAATCCGCGCCCGGCACGGAAAATGCACCTCTCGAGCCAAGGGCCATGAGCAACCTCGATCACATCCGCAGCTACTACCGCGCGCTGAACACCGGCGATCCGGACCTCGTCGCCCCGCACTTCACCGACGACGCGGTTCACTACTACACGCGACTCGGTCCGCACCAGGGGGCGCGAGCGATCGGCGACAACACCAAGTGGGCCGTGGAGAACCTGGAGGGACGGTGGCACCTCGAGCATGGGATCGAGCAGGGCCACGAGGCGGTCATCGAGTGGACGATGACCTGGCGCGACCCGAAGTCCGGCGAGCGGCGGATCAACCGCGGGACCGAGTGGTTTCGGATGTGCGATGGGATGATCGCCGAGGTCCGGGCGTACCACCACGGCGACCGGAAGAACCCGCGGGGTGACCTGCTGGGCTTCGACCACGGGCGCCGCGGCCACACGACGCTCGACGAGCGATGAGCATCATCAGGGACGCCGGGGTCCGCGCTCCCCTCCCGCCGTTCGCGGAGGAGCACGAGGAGCTTCGCGAGAGCGTGCGACGCTTCGTGTCCGCCGAGATCGCACCCCACGTCGAGGAATGGGAGCAGGCGCGGGAGTTTCCTCGGGAGCTGTTCGAGCGCTGCGGCGAGCTCGGGTTCCTGGGATTGAAGTTCCCTGAGCGCTACGGCGGCCAGGGCGGCGACCTGGTGCACGAGGCCGTGTGGATCGAGGAGCTCTCCCGCGCCGGTGGCTCCGGCGGAGTAGCGGCCGGCCTCAACGCCCACGCCCAGATCGCGATGCCGCCTGTCTTCAACTTCGGGACCGAGGAGCAGCGGCGGCGATGGATCGTCCCCGGCATCCGCGGTGGGCTGGTCGGAGCGCTCGGGATCAGCGAGCCGGGAGCGGGATCGGACGTGGCCGGCATCCGGACCTTCGCGCGCAGGGTCCCGGGCGGCTACGTCGTCGACGGATCGAAGACCTTCATCACGAACGGGGTCCGGGCGGACTATCTGGTCTGCGCGGTGAAGACCACCGAGGCGGGCGGGCACCACGGCATCTCGTTCCTGGTCCTGGAGCGCGACATGCCGGGCTACGAGGTATCCCGCAAGCTGGAGAAGATGGGCTGGCACTCGTCGGACACCGGCGAGCTCAGCTTCACCGACGTCGAGGTACCGGAGGACAACCTCCTGGGCGCCGAGAACCAAGGCTTCTACCTCATTATGGCCAACTTCCAGTGGGAGCGGCTGTCGATGGCGATCGGGGCCGTTGGCGGGATGCAGAGGGTCTTCGACGCGACGCTCGATTACGCCAAGGAGCGAGAGGCGTTCGGCCGGCCGATCGGCCCGGATTCTGGGCCGGCGCCACTGGGCGCCGGCAGTGGCATGTCAGGCGGCGAAGCCGCCGCAGGTGATTGCCAGGCGATGCGCCACAAGTTCGCCGAGATGTCGACCAAGATCGGCGCCTCCCGCGCGATCGCTTACGGCGCCCTGCGCTCGTTCGCGGCGGGCCACTCCGCGAGCGCCGACGAGGCGGATCCGCGCAAGGTTGTCGCGGCGACATCCGGCTCGCTCCGCGAGGTCACAATGGCGAAGCTCTACACCCAGCGCGCGCTGCTGGAGGTCGCCGACGAGTGCCTGCAGATCCACGGCGGCTACGGCTACATGCGGGAGTATGGGATCGAGCGCGCGGTCCGGGACGCGCGCCTCGGTCCCATCGGCGGCGGCACCGACGAGGTGATGAGGGAGATCCTGGGCAAGCAGATCGGGCTGTGACCGCGACGAACGTCTCGTCAACCCGCGCGGTGATCGCGCCGCTTCGATGGTTCCTCGGCGTCGCCGCCGTGCTCGCAGTGATCGCGGGTATCGAGCTCTTCGTCGGCGCGAGCGAGACGGACCGCTTCTTCTCCTGGACCATCGATCCGCCGCTCACGGCCGCCTTTCTCGGGGCCGCATACTGGGCGGCTGCCGTGCTCCTCGGGTGGGCGGCCTCGCAGGAGCGATGGGTCCTGGCCCGCACGGCCATCCCACCGGTGATGACCATCGCCGTTCTCCTCCTCGGGGCGACCCTGGCGCACGTGGACAAGTTCGACTTCGACAGCGTCTTCGGCTGGTTCTGGCTCGTCGTCTACATAGTGGTCACGCCGCTCCTCGTGTACCTGCTGTGGCGCCAGCCGTCGGGAACGGCGGCGCACGGGCCGTCGATCGCGACGTGGGCGCGAGCGGTGCTGGCGCTGCAGGCGGCCGTGATGGTGGCCATGGGCGTGGCGCTCCTGATCGCGCCGCTCTCGGCCGGTGACGCGTGGCCGTGGGAGCTGACGCCCCTCACCGGTCGCGCCATCGGCGCGTTCCTCTGTGGGTTCGGCGTCGCCGCGGCATTCGCGATTCGCGAGAACGACCTGCACCGGCTTCGGGGATGCGCGCTCGCATACGGCGCGTTGGGCGCGCTGGAGCTCCTGGCTCTCGCGTTGCACCGGGACGACTTCGCCAGCGGGGATGCGAGCGGAATCGCGTACGTCGCGGTCGTCGCGAGCGTGCTGGTCGTCGGTCTCTACGGAGCCACGGCCGCGAGCGCCTCGTCCACGTCCCGATAGGCGTCGACGCGGCGACAGAGCCCGGCGCCAACGGTCCATACGTGGGCGTATCGCGTCTCAACCTCCGCGCCGCTCCCGGTGCCGATCCCGCGCGCGCGAATCACGACGGCTACGCGATCACCGGCGACGACCGTCCGCTCGACCGTCTGCTCGAACCGATCCCACGAGTCCAGGAACTCCATCAGGAACGAACGCACCGACTCCCGGCCGCGGAGCTCGCCTCCGCCCGGCAGCTCCGCGCTCTCCCGCCATACGACGTCCGGCGCCAGCACCGCGATCGTCGAATCGACGTCGCCCCGATTGAGCGCGTCGTACGACGCGACGATCTCACTGACAGCGGCCGCGGTCACGGTCGGAGTATCGCGATCGCGCGCGGATCCCCGTGAGTAACCTCCGCCCATGGCCACCGCCACCGAGCCTCCCGTCACCTACGCGCTACCGCAGGAGTTCCTCGACTTTCGGGAGACGATCCGCAGAATCGCGGTCGAGCGAGTGGCACCGCGAGCGGCCGAGATCGACGAGCGCGCCGAGTATCCGGATGACCTCCGCCGGCTCTTCGCCGAGCACGATCTGTTCGGACTGCCTTTCGACACCGAGCACGGGGGGACCGGGACCGGAACGCTGATGCTGAACGTCGCGATCGAGGAGGTCGCGAAGGCATGCGCCTCAACCGCGTTGATGCTCATGATCCAGGAGCTCGGGACGCTGCCGATCAAGCTCTTCGGAACCGAGGAGCAGCGGCAACGGTTCCTGCCGAAGTGCGCCGCTGGCGAGTGGACGCCCGCGTTCGCACTGTCCGAGCCGGACGCCGGGTCCGACCCGGGCGGCATGCGAACCAAGGCCCGCCGGGAGGGATCCGAATGGGTGATCGACGGCACCAAGAACTGGATCACCAATCTCGGGGTGGCCGACTTCTACATCGTGTTCTGCGTCACCGATCCCGCGGCGGAGCACTCACGGGGCATCTCCGCCTTCGTGGTGGAGGCCGACCGGCCCGGCTTCTCCGTCGGCAAGCTCGAGCACAAGATGGGCATTCGCGGATCGCCGACGGGACAGCCGATCTTCGACGGCGTGCGCGTGCCGGAGGAGAACCTGATCGGATCCGAGAACGAGGGCTTCAAGGTGGCGATGTCGACCCTCGACCGCTCGCGGCTCGGCGTGGCGGCGCAGGCGGTCGGCATCGCGCAGGGCGCGACCGACTACGCGGCCGCGTACGCGAACGAGCGCCGGCAGTTCGGAAAGCCCATCGCCTCATTCCAGGGGATCCAGTTCAAGCTGGCGGACATGGAGGCGCGCACGGCGGCGGCAAGGGAGCTCCTGTATAGAGCCTGCGCGAAG
Source organism: Solirubrobacterales bacterium (assembly GCA_036265555.1). Classification (GTDB taxonomy): domain Bacteria; phylum Actinomycetota; class Thermoleophilia; order Solirubrobacterales; family 70-9; genus AC-56. Next base: position 343 of record DATAOX010000047.1, on the reverse strand, counting down.
GTCGACGCCCGCGAGCGCGACATGGGCAAGTACTCCTCGATGGCGAAGCTGGTCGCCTCCGACAACGCGATGTGGGTGACGACCGAAGCGGTGCAGGTGCTCGGCGGCTACGGATACGTGAGCGAATACCCCGTCGAGCGCATGATGAGAGACGCCAAGATCACCCAGATCTACGAGGGCACCAACGAGATCCAGCGGCTGGTGATCGCCCGCACCCTCTAAATCCCCTGCAAACGGCCATATCGGTCCCACGGGGATATTCGGCGATCAGCACCGCGCGCACGCGCGAGCCCTCGTCCAGTCCCTGCAATCGGCGGCTAATACTGGCGGGCGGGTGTCGGTC
>DATAOX010000046.1:0-9183 GCA_036265555.1 Solirubrobacterales bacterium | reverse complement strand
GCCGGTATCGGTCAGGCCCCCCTCGCCCGGGTCGGCGCCGAGGATGAAGCTCGCGCCATCGCCGACCCTGACCCCGCCGCGGACGTCGATCCTCGCCTCGGTCCCGTCGCAGGTCTCGCCGCTGGCGACCACCAGCCGGTGGTAGCTGCCCGAGGCCAGGGTGCCGGTGCAGGTCGAGCCGCCGTGCCCGGGCTTCGCCGCCGCCGGCGCGGCGGCGAGCGCCGTCACGGCGAACATCCCCACGATCACGATTCCCAGCTTGCGCATTGCGACTCCTTTCGCATCGATTCCTCGCGGCGGAGGATTCTCGCACCGAACCCTTAAGCCAGCTCGCCGGTCGCTTCCTGGTACATCCGGATCTGCTGCTCCAGCCCCTCGCCCAGGACAGCTCGCACAACGCCGAGCGACTCCACGATCAGTCCCGCCCTCGTGGTCATGCGCAGGAACTCGTCATCGCCACCGACGTCATTCAGCTGCTCGTGGCTTCCGCGGAGGATCGCAAACCCCGCCAGGTCTCCTCCGTGCGGATAGAGCAGGACCACCTCGAAGTTCTCGATCCGACCGTCCTGCTGGAGACGGCCCCAGTACTCGACGCTCTCGTTGAAGACCTCGAGTCCCTTCGCCTCGCGGCCCCTGACCGGAGCACCCCAGCCAATGAACAAGCCGGCTTCTGCCATGACGGACTCCTCACCGTTCGGTTGCGGATCGAACCTACACCAAACTGGAACGCCGCTTCAGCGCCCGCGATCGCTTGCCCCGAGCCCCTGCTCGATTCCCAGCAGCGTCTCATGAACGAGCCGTCCGATCGAAGCGAGGTCGTAGCCGCCCTCCTGCACCACCACGGTGGGCAGGCCAAGCGCCCCGAGGATGTGGCCGGCCTCGCGAAAGCCGCGCGCCGTCACCCTCAGCGGGCTCTCGGGATCCTCCTCGGCCGCGTCGACCCCCAATGGGACCACCAAGGCGGAGGCGCCTAGGTCGAGGGCCCAGTCCGCCAGGCCGCGCACCGCCTCCAGCCACGGGTCGTCTCCCGATCCAGGCTCGAGGGGCACATTGCGATTGGCCCCGCCCCCTGTCTCGTCGTGAAAGCCCATGAAGTGCGGGAACCATCCGGCGCCGGGATCGACGTGCGCCGAGCCGACGAGGACCTCTGGGTCGTCGTAGAAGATCGCCTGGGTCCCATTGCCGTGGTGAGCGTCGATGTCGATCACGGCCACGCGGTCATCGAGGGAGGCCCGAAGGCGGGCCGCGGCCGCCGCGGCATTGTTCAGGTAGCAGGAGCCCCCGAAGCAGGCTCGAGCTGCGTGGTGGCCCGGCGGTCGGCAACAGGCGTACGCGACGCTCTCGCCCGCGACGACGAGGTCCGCTGCGGTCAGCGCCGTGTCGATCGCCGCCCGCGCGGCCTGCCAGGTGCCCGGGCCGATGAACGTCATCGTGTCGTAGGCGAAGGCACCGGCCCGCGCGCTCGCGGCCGTCGGCACCGCAAGCGCGCCGTCGGAGAGGAGCGTGGGGTGAGGGAACACATAGGGGACGACGCGATCCTGGCCCGGATCCACCGTGAGCCCGGCCGCGTCCCAGTCGTTCCACGCCTGCGCCAGGTAGTCGACGAGCTCGGCATCGTGGACGTCCAACAGCGCATCGTCGCGCTGTGGCCGGGCGCTCACGAGGCGCGCGCCCGCAACCGACAGCTCGTCGCGGATCCGTTCCGCGCGCGCGGCGACCTCGGTGCCCGGCGTACGGACACCGACCCAGATCTCGCCGCCCGGCTCGTGCAGGCGGTGCAGGTCGGTCCACACCACGGGCATCGCAAGGGCCACGGTCGCTCTATACCACAGCCTCGAGAGGCGAACGGTCGATCGTTCGATTCGTCGGATCGGAGCCTCGACATTCGTCCGATCCGGCCCTTGACGGAGGGGAGCGCGCCCGCCTAGGTTCTAACGGTCGTTCAATGGGGGGTTTGTTGAGGTTAGGTGACATCAGGGAGGAGCTCGGGGCAGACCGAGTCGTCGATCCGGGCGGTGGCCTGCCTCAGTCCGCCGACCGACTCGATCCTTCGGGCCCCGTGAGGCCGTTCGAGCTCGAGATCGACGTCGAACGGCTTTGTCTCGACTCGACCTCGCATCGTGAGGTTCGTGAGCGCGCGGAGGGCGACCCGGATCGGATGGCAGAGCGGATCAGGGAGATCGTCGATGCCCGGGGCAAGATGCACAACCCCAGCACCGGGTCGGGCGGCGTGCTGCTCGGCACCGTCGCTGCCGTCGGGCGGCGCTACGACTCTCCGCCCGCGATCGGCGAGCGGATCGTCACGCTCGCCTCGTTGACGCTGATCCCCCTGCGGCTCGACACGGTCACCGGACCGGACCCCGCCTCGCCGCAGGTCGAGGTCTCAGGTGCCGCGTACCTGCCCCAGCGGACCGCCTGGGCCAGCGTCCCCGATGATCTGCCGGTCGAGGGGGCCGTCGCGATCTACGACGTCTGCGCGGCCGCCTCCGAGACCCGTGCGCTGGCGCCCAAGGGAGGCGTCGTGTACGTGCTGGGCGCAGGGCATGCAGGCAAGCTGGTGCTCGCCGCCGCGCGCGACGCGACCGAGGGCGGCACCGTCGTGGCAGTGGACGCCGACGCACCCGCGGTCAAGCGCGTTCTCGAGCTTGGGCTCGCCGATATCGGGGTGACAGCCGACCTGCGCGATCCAGTCGCAGCCCTCGCGGCGGTCCGAGCCGCCGGTGCACCCCCGGCGGACCTGACGGTCGTCGTCGTCAACGCCAGCGGCTGTGAGCCGGCGGCAATTCTCCTGAGCGCCGACGGGGGGACCGTGCTCTTCTTCTCGATGTCCACCAGCTTCTCCACGGCCTCCCTGGCCGCGGACGGCATCGGGACCAACGTCCGGATGATCATCGGCAGCGGCTACTCGCCCGACCGCGGCGAATACGCGCTTCGCCTGGTGCGTCGCTCGGATGCGCTGCGTCGGGCGCTGGGCCTTCCCGCGGAGCAGCTGGCATGAGTGGCGATGACGGCCATCGCGTCCAGATGCGCTGGCAGGACCTCGATGCCTTGGGACATGTCAACCACACCGTGGTCCTCACCTATCTCGAGGAGGGACGCGACGTGTTCCTGAAGCGGCACGGCATCCGGCGCGACGAGTACGTCGTCGGGCGCTGCTCGGTCAACTTCCGAAACGAGATCGATCCCGCCTTCGAGGCGATAACGGTGCAATGCACGGTGCGGGATCTGGGTCGCTCGAGCATGACGACGCGCGAGCGCATCCTCGATCGCGACGGCCGGACCGTGGTCGACGCGGAGTTCGGGCTCGTCCTCTGGGATCCGGATCAACGTGTCCCCAGACCCATCACCACAGCGGAGCGCGCCTCGTTGGGACGCGCCGAGGAGGTCGTCGAATGAGCTGGAACAGCAATCCGGCGGTGCTCACCGTCGCGGTCACCGGGGCTGATGTCTTCCGCGAGAACAACCCGAACATCCCGTACACGACGGAGGAGATCGCGGACTCGAGCATCGAGGCGAGCGAGGCGGGTGCAACCGTCGCGCACCTGCACGTGCGCGAGGACGACGGCACGCCGAGCGGGCGCCCGGAGCTGTTCAAGGACGTGATCGAGCGGATTCGCTCCGGGAGCGACCTGCTGACGATGGTCTCCACCGGCGGGGCGAACGACATGACCATCGCCGAGCGGACCACCGGACTCGAGGCGAAGCCGGACATCTCCGGAGTCGAGTCGGGCTCGATGAACTTCGGGGACGAGACCTTCATCACCCCGCCACCTGCGGGCCGCGGAATCATCGAGCGCGCCACCGAGGCCGGCATCGCGCTCGAGGTGGAGGCGTTCGACGTGGGCCACGTCGTCAGCGCCGTGCGGTGGTTGGAGCAGGGGATCCTGCCGCCGCCGCTGCGCATCAACCTCGTCTTCGGCGTGCCCGGCGGGATCGATGCCTCTCCGGAATCGCTCGATGCGATGCTGCGCCCGCTGCCGAGTGGGACGTTTTGGACCGTCACCTGCATCGGCCGCCACCACCAGCGCATGGAGGCGCTGGCCCTGCTTTATGGCGCGCCGGGAGTTCGCACCGGCCTCGAGGACGTCGCGTACCTGAGCCGGGGGGTGCTCGCCCCCTCGAACGCCGCACTCGTTGAGATGGTCGCGAGCCTGGCGCGGACGCTGGGCCGCGAGGTCGCGACCCCTGAGCAGACCCCGGAGCTGTTGCAGCTTGGCTGAGCCCGGTGCCAAGATGGCCGGCGGCGCCGGCATCGCGGCCCCGCAGGACGGTCGCTCCTCGCGAAGGCGCGGACCCGAGACGCGAGAGGGGATCGACCGCGCCGCCGTCGAGCTCTTCGCCCGCCTGGGGTACCACGCGACCTCGATGCGGGCGATCGCCTCCGCCGCCGGGGTGCAGCCCGCGGCGATCTATCACTGGTACCCGTCGAAGGAGGCGATCCTGGTCCGGCTCCAGGACGATTTCATGGAGCGCCTCACGGAGAAGGTGCTCGCCGGGATCGAGCAGCACTCGCGCCCGGCGCTCCGGCTGGCGGCGGCCGTGCGGGAGCATGTCGTCTTCCACGGCATCCACAGGCGCGAGGCGTTCGTCACCGACAGCGAGATCCGGGCACTGAACGAGGGCCCGCGCCGCGCCCTGATCGCCCAGCGAGACGACTACCAGGTGATCTTCAGCGAGATGATCCGGGATGGAATCCGCGACGGCTCGCTGCGCGCCACCGACGCGCATGTGGCCACCTACGCGATCCTGCTCCAGTGCACGGGGGTCGCCCTGTGGTTCGACCCGCGGGGGCCCCTGAAACTGGATCAGGTGGCCGAGCTCCACATCGAGCTGGTGCTCGGCTCGCTGCAGGCCTCGGCGGGGCTGATCGGCGAGGCGATCGAGAGCGTCTCGCGGCGCCCGGCCGCGGCGGCGGGGGACGGGCGATGAGCGCCCGCGTCAAGCCGCCCGCGCTCCCCGAGAGCGCCACGATCGCCGTGGTCGCTCCGGCCAGCCCACTGCGTACTCGGTCGGGGATCGAGCAGGCGACCGCCTACTTCGAGGCGCGAGGTCACAGTGTCGTCTTCGGGCCCCACCACCGCGAGGTGCACGGCTATCTGGCCGGTACCGACGAGCAGCGCGCTTCGGACCTGCAGTGGGCGCTGAGCGAGCCGGGCATCGACATGGTGCACGCTCAGGAGGGGGGCTACGGAACGGCGCGCCTCTACGACCTGATCGACTGGCAGGCGCTCGGCAAGCCGCGCATCGTCTGCGGGTACAGCGATATCACCGCCCTCCACCTGGCGCTCGCCGCGCACGCGGGCTGGGTCACCTTCCACGGTCCGAACTTCGTGCGCTTCACCCGGCAGAAGGGGGAGTGGGAGCTGAGGAAGGAAACCGAGACCTGGTTTCACCGCGCCTTCCAGCCCGACCCGCTCGGGCGCGTGTTCGAGGACCCCCGGAATCCGTACGTCCTGACCGTGGGCGAGGGGGTGGCGGAGGCTCCACTCGTCGGCGGCAACCTGACGCTCCTCGCCGCCAGTCTGGGGACGCCCTACGAGGTTCAAACGGAGGGTTGCATCGTCATGGTCGAGGATCTGAACACGGACACCTACCTGATCGACACCGCGCTCAACCAGCTGATCCGCGCCGGCAAGCTCCATGACGCCGCCGGCTTCGTGTTCGGCACGGACGTCAACCTGAAGTCCCAGACGATCCCCGAGGAGACGGAATCGACGCTCTCGATCGAGGAGATCCTCGACGAGCTGATCGGGCCGCTGGGTATCCCCGCGATTGCGAATGTGCCGGTGGGACACGGCAGGGACATGGCGACGATGCCGCTCGGGGCGACGGCCCGGCTCGACGGCGGCGGCAAGACGCTTGAGGTCATGGAGGCGGCGGTGGTGCCCGCCAGGGATCGAACCACGGAAGGGGTATCAGCATGAGGTTGAGATTCGTGTGCGCGGCGGTCACCGCGATCGTGGCGGCGGTGGGTGTGATCGCGACGTCGCCCGTCGGCGCCCAGTCCCCGCAGAGCGGGGACACCGTGCTCAAGATCGGGTGGGCGCAGAACCCGAAGACGCTCAACCCGTTCGTGGGTCAGGACGAGGAGGACTTCTCGATCTGGGCGATCAACTGGGACCTGCTCGTCAACTTCAGCCCCAAGGACCTGACCCCCGTGCCGGGTATCGCCGAGAGCTGGGACATCTCCGACGACAAGAAGACGGTGACCTTCCACCTGGTCAAGGACGCCAAGTGGTCGGACGGCAAGCCGATCACCTCCGCCGACGTCAAGTACTCGCTCCAGGTGCTGGGCAGCCACGGCGCGCTCTTCACCAGCTACACGGACAACATCACCTCGATCGATACGCCCGACAAGAGCACGGTGGTCATCCACACCAAGCGGCCGGATGCCCGGATCATCGGTGGCCTGTTCATCTACATCCTCCCCAAGCACATCTGGGGCAAGGTGCCCGTGAAGGAGCTGACCGGCTCGTATCAGCCGGACATCCCCCTGGTCGGCAGCGGTCCGTACGTCGTCACCGACTTCCAGCCGAATCGCTTCCTGCGGATGGAGCGGAACCCCGACTTCCGCGGCCCCGCGCCCGCCTACGACAAGATCGAGTTCGTCCGGTACGGCAACCAGGACGCGGCCGAGCGCGCCCTGCAGCTGGGCGACGTCGACGTCGTGCCCGAGGTCTCGGCCGGCGGGTTCGAGCGGATCGGCCAGCAGCCCGACATCCAGACCTTCCAGGCTGCCTCACCCGCCTATACCGAGCTGGCGTTCAACCTGTGCCCGCCGAAGCTCTGCCCGGACGCCAACCGCAACCCGGCGGTGACGGACCGCGCCGTTCGCCAGGCCGTCGCCTACGCCGTCGATCGGGAGCGCATCAACGCGATCGCCGCCCAGGGAACATCCTTCCCCGCCCACGGGATCCTGCCCTCGTTCTACAAGTCGTTCTACCAGCAGCCGGCCGACGACTATCCATACGACCCCGCGAAGGCCAAGCAGATCCTGGACGATGCGGGATGGGTGGACAACGGGGACGGCCCACGGACCAAGGGGGACGAGGAGCTGTCCTTCAACCTGTACGTGCGCTCGGAGTCGTCGTACAACATCCAGGCGGCGAAGCTGATCGCCGAGGAGGCCGGCGCGGTCGGCATCGACTTCAACGTCCAGGTCGTCAGCACCGACAAGCTCTACGACCTCACGGTCCGGAAGGTCGACGGGAAACCAGCGCCTGATTACGACACGTTCATCTGGGGCTGGGGCGGCGATCCCTATGACCCGAGCTTCCTGCTCAGCGTCCTGACCACCAACGAGATCGGCGGCTCGTCGGATTCGTACTACTCGAATCCGGAGTACGACCGGCTCTTCGAGCAGCAGGCCGGCGAATACGACAACGCGGCGCGCAAGGAGATCATCCAGAGGATGGTCGCGATCACGCAGCGCGACCTGCCGTACCTGGTGCTCACCGAGGACCCGAACCTGGAGGCCTACCGGACCGACCAGGTCGCCAACGTCCAGCCGGTCTGTCCCGAGGACGACACCGGCGACATCTTCTGCGATCAGACGACCTACGCCCCGTTGCTGAAGCTGGCGCCGGCGGCCGGAGCCACGTCGAACGAGGGCGGCGGCCAGTCGGCCGGCCTGGCCGTCCTCGCAGCGGTCGTCTTCGGGATCGGCGGCTGGTTCTTTGGCTCACGGGCGAGGCGCCGTCACGATCGCGAGCCGCTGGAGGTCGAGGAATGAGGCGCCTCGCATGACCGGCCGATGGCTCACGGGCAAGGTCCTGGCCGCGTTCTTGACGCTGGTCTTCGTGATCGTGTTCAACTTCTTCCTATTCCGGATCATGGGCGACCCGACGACGCAGCTCGCCCGGCTGCCGCAGTCGACGCCGCAGGAGATCGAGCAGCTGAGGAAGGACTACGGGCTCGACAAGCCGCTTCTGGGCCAGTTCGCCGACTACGTCGGCGACACCGCGCGCCTCGACCTCGGGATCAGTCAGGGCAGCCGGCGGCCGGTCTGGGATGAGATCAAGGACGCCATTCCGTGGACCCTCTTGCTCGTGGGGACGGGCACGCTGCTCGCCACGGTTCTGGGCAGCTGGATGGGGGTGATCGCCGCGACGCGGCGCGGCAAGAAGGCCGATGACGGGCTGCTCGGCTTCAGCCTGTTCACCTACGCCGCGCCGGAGTACTGGATCGGAATCATCCTGATCCTCGTCTTCGCGGTCTGGATACCGGTGTTTCCGGATGGGCTCCAGATGACGCCCGGCGCCGATTTTCCGACCGCCTTCGACAAGGTCATGGACGTGCTGGACCACATGATCCTGCCGGTGACCGCGATGACGCTGATGCTGCTCGGCCAGTACTTCCTGATCATGCGCTCGTCGATGGTCGATGTCCTCACAGAGGACTTCGTCACCGTGAAGCGCGCGACCGGCCTGCCGTGGCACCGCGTCGTGCGAAGCCACGCCGTTCCCAACGCATTGCTGCCGCTGGTGACTCTCTCCGCGATCCAGTTCGGGGCGGTGGCCGGAGGCGCGATCACAATCGAGACGATCTTCTCCTGGCCCGGGCTGGGCGAGCTGAGCTTTCAGGCGATCCAGGACAAGGACTTCCCGGTGCTCGAGGGCACGTTCCTCGTCTTCTCGGTCGGGGTGATCTTCGCCAATCTGCTCGCCGACTGCCTCTACTTCTATCTCGATCCCCGGGTGCAGGCGGCGTGAGCCCGGAGCAGGCAGCCAGCGCGGCGCTGATCCCGGCCGAGGCCGCGGCCGACGTCACGGCCGAGGACCGGGGCGTCCGCCACCTTCTCCTCGGCACGTGGCGCGGGCGCATCGGGATCGGGGTCGTCGGGCTCTTCGTCTTCATCGCGATCTTCGGCAGCCTGCTGGCCCCGTACGACCCGAACGCGTCGAGCCTCGACACGCTCGCGTCCCCCAGCTGGAGCCACGTCCTCGGCACCACCGAGAGCGGCGCCGATGTCTTCTCGCAGATCCTGGTCGGGGCGCGCGTCTCGATCGTGGTCGGGTTCGCGGCCGCGTTGATCTCGGCCGTCCTGGGCTCGGCGGTCGGCCTCGCCGGCGGCTACTTCGGGGGGTGGACCGACCGCTCGCTCGACGCGCTCGAGAACTGGTTCCTGGTGATTCCCACCCTGCCACTGATGATCGTCCTGGCGCGGATCCTCAACCCGTCGCT
>DATAOX010000045.1:0-5118 GCA_036265555.1 Solirubrobacterales bacterium | reverse complement strand
CCGAGCCGCGGCCGGCGTCCGGTACCCTGGGTCACGGAGGGCATTTGCTCCGGGGTTTGGTCTCCCGCACGGACGGCGGACCGAGCAGCGCCGCTTGACTTCCTCAATCGCCACCGCCCCCGCGCGAGGAGGTCACCAATGCCCACACGTCTACCGGTCCTCGAGGTCGACGCCGCACACATCGACGAGGCGTGTGTGGTCCGAGTTCAGGGCGTGGATCGCCTTCGCATCCGCTGTGGAGAGGGCGCGGTTCGTCGGCTGATCGAGGTGGCCGGCGCGGAGCGCTCGCTTCCGCTGGTTGCGTGATTTATGAACCTCGGCCTCATGATGCTTGCGATTGGCGTCCTCGCCGCCGTCTTCGCGATCTGGCTCGCGTGGGGCCTCCAAAACATCCGGGCGGCGACGCAGTGGGCGCGAGGAGTTCGCGCGAGAGCCGAGCCGATTCGAACGAGCACGAGCGGAGGAGAGGGCCATGACCCGCCAAGCCGCACGATTCCACTCGATACATGATCCGAGCATCCGCGATCGGCGCGAGATGACTCGCAGGTCCGCCGATCGCCCCACCCCGGACGGCCTCGAGGAGGTCTCGCACGAGGGACTCGCAAAGGCCGCGGTCATCCTGTTCACGGTCGTGCCATTCCTGGGAGTGGGCGTGGCCGCGTGGCACGCGTGGAATGGAGTGCTCTCTTGGCCCGACCTCATCGCGTTCGCGGCGCTCTACGCGGTCACGGTGGTGGGGATCACGGTCGGCTACCACCGCCTGTTCACGCATCGGAGCTTCCGAGCGCCGTCGGCCGTGCGCGGGGCCCTCGCCGTCATGGGCTCGATGGCGGTCGAAGGGTCGGTGATCGCCTGGGCCGCCAACCACCGCAAGCACCACGCATTCGCCGACCGCGAGGGCGACCCACATAGCCCTCACGTCGGCCACGGCGACGGAGTATGGGGCGCGGTCCGCGGCCTCGTGCACGCCCACTTCGGCTGGCTCGTCACCCAAGGCCAGCGCGCCGCCCGGCGCCGTTTCGCGCGCGACCTGCTCGCCGACCGGATGCTGCGGACGATTGATCGGACCTTCATCGTCTGGGTGGGCGTAGGACTCTCCATCCCCTTCGCCTTCGGTTGGCTCGTCGGTGGGACGATCGACGCCGCGCTCACCGCCCTGCTGTGGGGCGGAGCGGTGCGGATCTTCGTGCTGCACCACATGACCTACAGCATCAATTCGCTCTGCCATTTCTTCGGCCGACGGCCGTTTGCGACCGCAGACGAGTCGCGCAACCTGGCCTGGCTTGCGGTCCCCACGTTCGGTGAGTCGTGGCACAACAACCACCACGCCTTCCCCCGCTCGGCGATGCACGGTCACCGCTACTGGCAGCTCGACCCCGGCGCCCTTGTAATCCGGGCCCTCGAGCGCCTCGGGCTGGCGTGGGACGTGGTTCGTCCGCAGGAGCAGCACCGGGCGGACCAGGGGCACGAACGACGCGCGGCGGAAGCGAGGAGCGCGCGGCGCGAAGCCCGCGCCGCCGGATTCCACGACGAGGGGGCAACCGAGCGCGAGTACGAGGCAGTCGTAGGGCAATGAGGGCCGTCTCCCGCCTCCATCCGGCGTCGCGAGCGGTCCTGCTGGCGTTCGGGCTGAGCAAGTTCGTATAGCCACCTAACGAAGCCGCAGGGCTACATTTAGTGAAGCAATGGACAATCTGACGATGCCCGAGAGCTTCAACCAGCCCGCCCAACGGGCGCTGCCGCCGCCGAGTCCGGCCCCCGAACGCTACGAGCCGATCCACCCGGGCTCGGGCCGGCCGGGGTTCGGCAAGCGGCTCGCGGGTGTCCTCGCGGCGCTCGCGGCCCTACTCGCGAAGGCGAAGGCGCTCATCTTCTTGCTCCCGAAGCTGAAGCTGCTCACCACCTTCGGCTCGATGTTGGTCTCGATCGCCGCCTACGGCCTCTTCTTCGGGCTCCCGTTCGCGCTCGGGTTGGTGCTGCTTCTGTTCCTGCACGAGATCGGCCACGTGATCCAGCTCCGGCGCGAGGGGATCAAGGCCTCGGCACCGATGTTCATCCCGTTCCTCGGCGCGGTTATCTCGGCGAAGTCGATGGGCAAGGATGCCGCCGCCGAAGCGCGGGTGGGGCTCGCGGGCCCGGTCCTGGGGACGCTCGCCTCGCTCGTCCCGCTCGCCGTCTGGCTTCTGACCGGCAGCGACTTCTGGCGCGCGCTCGCCTACATCGGCTTCGTCCTCAACCTCTTCAACCTGCTGCCGGTGGTGCCGCTCGACGGCGGCCGCGCGATGGCGGCGCTGAGCCCGGCGGTCTGGCTCGTCGGTCTCGCGGGGCTGATCGCGCTGACGATCTTCTACCCGAGCCCGATCCTCCTCCTGATCCTGATCTTCGGCGGCATCGAGAGCTGGCGGCGGTGGAAGGCTCGCGCGACCCCCGAGGGCCGGAGCTACTACGCGATCCCGGCCCGGACCCGGGTGCTCGTCGGCGCAACCTATCTCGGCCTCGCCGCCGCGCTCTCGGTCGGTGTCGCGGAGACGTTCCTCTCGCGGGGCCTTTGAGTCGCTGCCCGCGACTATCCCTCGGGCGCCTGCGGAAGCCGTGAGTCGACGACGGCGCGGGCCGCTTGGTGGCTGCGGACGTGACCCGTGACCGCGGCGAGAAAGCGCTCGCGCTCCAGCGCCAGCATCCGCGTACGGCACGTAGCCCGTACCGTCGCGGTGCGCGGCACGTCGCGCAGCAGGGCGATCTCACCGAACGAGCCGCCCTCCCCCTCCACATGACGGCGAACGCCGTCCCGGTAGATCTCCACCTCGCCCTGGTCGATGAGGAAGAAGCGCCGCCCGTGCTCGCCCTGCGTCACGATCTCCTTACCCGGCTCTGCATCGATCGCCTCCAGGTCGCCACAGAGACGCTCCAGGGTGGCGACCGGGAGCGGGGCGAAGATCGAGTTCGTACGCAGCAGCGAGTAGAAGCGCTCCGGGACCGGGGTCCCTGCCTCGAATTGACGCAGCAAGCGCCAGCGCGTGAATGCGAACAGTGGCAGGATCGCGCCCAGGGCGACCAGCGAGCCCCTGATTCCGAGCAGCGCCACCAACGCCGGCGCGGCGATGGATCCCAGTGCCATCGCCGCCAACCGCGAGGTCTCCAGGAATCCGAGAACCCGTCCGAGGACCTCGTCCGAGCCGAGGCGCTGGAGCAGTGTCCTCACGCTGACCTCGACGAACGTGTAGCCGATCCCCATGCCGATCCAGCCGGCGTACGCGGCGACCACCACGGGCCAGGCGCCGGGGAGCGCCATTGCTACCCCCGCGACGAGGGCGCCGACCACCAATCCGGCGGAGAGGTTTCCGCGGTGAAGGAGCAGTGCGAGCACGGCACCTCCCACCAGGGCCCCGACTCCCCAAGCGGCGTTGAGGTATCCAACGCTCCCCTGCGCAAGACCTAGGAGCTGCAGCGCCACCACCACGACGAGGACGTCCGCCGCGCCCTCGAAGAAGACCAGGATCGTGAAGGCGCTCCCTAGGAGTCGCATCGGCGGGTCGGTCCACAGGCTGCGAAAGCCGAATCTCGTCTGACGGAGCGCGCCGGAGAGCCCGGAGTCATGGACATAATCAGGCCGCTCGTCGGGCCTGACCCCGACCAGGACGAACGCGGCGAGCGCCGCGAGCGCGGCGGCGGCCCCGAACGCTACCTGCGGACTCGTGGTCGTGAGCAGAACGCCGGTGACCACCGAACCGCCCAGGAACCCGAGATTGTCCATCGCGCTGTGGGCGACGTTCGCGGCCGAGAGCTCCTGGGGCGTTCGCGCAACGAGCGGCATCAGGGATCCCTCCGCCGGAACGTAGGCGCTGGAGACGACCGTGAACAGACCCGCGAGCGTGAAGACGATCGCCGCCGGGGCGCTCATCGCCGTGGCCCACGCGGAAGCTGCAAGCACGGTCGCGCCGGCGAGCGAGCTTGCGATCAACAGCGCGCGCCTGGAGTGGCGGTCGCCGAGCACTCCTGCGAAGGGCGAGGCCAGCGCTCCAGGCAGCAACCTCACGAGCGCAACCAGGCCGACGGCGGTCGCGCCACCGACGTCGAAGGCGTAAACGCCGAGCGCGATCGCATAGGTCCAGGTCGCGAACGAGACCGCCGCCCACGCGAGCTGCACCCGGCACAGGCCGGGGTTCACGAAGACGGCCGCGACCGCCCGGTAGGACCTGCTGAACTGCCCCGTCCCTGGGATCACAGCCCGACCCTATCCGGCGGCGGTACGGGTTAGGCGGGGGCCGTCGACGCATCAAGAGTCTCGAGCGCCGAGCGGACCGTCGCCGCCTTCACCACGTTTCCCTTACGCTCGAGCAGGCCGAGCGCCTCGCGCAGGAGCTCGCGCGCAGCGTCGGGATCGCCGCAGAGCCGCATCACCTCTGCGACATCGGCGAGGCCCTCGTCGCGGACGACCGTGGCGTCGGTCTGGCGCAGGAGATCCAACCCCTCCGAGGTGAGGGCCAGCGCCTCCCTGCGCTTACCCTGCTCTGCCAGCGTCTTTCCCCGCACCACCCGCCACAGCGCCTGCGAGGTGATGTCGTCCTCGGCGGAGAGGTCCTCGGCCACCCGCGTGAGGTCGAGCGCCTCCTCGTGGCGACGCTGCGCGTCGATCGCGCGCGCCAGCTCCGCGGCGATGGTCGACAGCACGTAGCGCTCGCCCATCGCCGTGAGCGCGTCGAAGTCGCGACGGAGCTCGCGTTCCGCCGCGGCGGGCTCGCCGGCCAACATCTCGACCCCGCAGGAGTCGAGCGAGGTCGAGCTCGCGATGACGCTGCGTCCCATCTCCTCCAGCGTGATCCGCGCCTTCGCATAGAGCCGGCGAGCCTCGTCGAAGTCGCCCCGCATCGCGTACAGGCGCGCCAGCAGGCTGGTGACGAGACCAATGGTGCGCCGGTCGGCCCCGGCCTCGGCAACGATCTCCTCGCACTGCTGGATGGCCTCGGCAACTGGCATCGGCCCGTAGAGGCAGGCCACCGCGTACTGCGAGGCGGCGCGGCGCCGCTGGCGATGGTCCTCGGAGATGCGCGCCTCGACGACCGCACGGCCTGCAGCCTGTGCGGCCTCGGCATAGTTGCACCGCGTCCCGTGCGCCCA
>DATAOX010000044.1:0-9685 GCA_036265555.1 Solirubrobacterales bacterium | reverse complement strand
CGCAGCCACTCGACGCCGAGATCGAGCGACGCCATCAGCTCGAAGCGGCGGCGCAGCGCCTCTGACTCGTCGCGGTCGAGCGCCACGTGGAGGGCACCACGCGGCTCGTAGCCGGACTCCAATCCGCTGTCACGCTCCAGCTCCGCCGCGAACCCGGACCAGTCGCGTGCCGAGGCAAGCGCGATCCGCACCAGCGCCTCCTCGCCCCACTTCGCCTCGCCGACGGGAGCGAGCATCCCAGCGGCGACCCCGGTGGCGCCCGCTCCGGGCGCATCGCGCTCCAGGACCCGCACTCGCAACCCGCGGCGCGCCGCGCGCCATGCGCAGGCGAGCCCGATCGTCCCACCGCCGACGATGATCGCGTCCAGCACGCCGTCGGCGTCGCGGCCGCGCCGTCGGCGCAGCGGGACGACTACGTCGCGCTCGGCCCGGATGGGGGTGATGTCATGCGGCACGATTCGTGCTCCCAGAGGTTGCTGCGCCGGCCGGGCCGGGCGTTCCGCGCCACCATCCCTGCGCCGGCATTACCCGGATCAGGTTCAGACGGTCGGCGGCCGGATGCCGCCCTCTCAGCCCGCGCCCATGGGCTCCCGTTTCTCAGTCCATGGTACTCGCGTGGCGTCCGGGCATCGCCCCGTGCTCCAGCTGGCAGACTCGTCAGACAATGAACGGCACATGCTGCTGCCTGCGCCCTGCGGCGCCGGCCTAGGAAATCTCTGTGGCGCAAACGCACGCCCAGAGGCTCACGGCCCTCGAGCGGGCCAGGCTCTACTTCGTCTGCGACGGCCGTCCCAGCGGAGCCGACCCGACCCCGATGCTTCGCGCCGCCATGCGAGGCGGTGCCGAGATCGTCCAGCTGCGCGAGAAGGCGCCCCGGTGCGCGGAGGAGCTCATCTCGCTCGCGGAGCCCTTCCGTCGCGTCGCCGACGAGCACGCCGGCCTGTTCATCCTCAACGATCGTCCCGACCTCGTCGCGGCCTGCGACGCGGACGGCGCACACGTCGGCCAAGATGACATGCCGGTGGCCGAGGCCAGGGCGGCCGCAGGGCCCGACGCTCTCATCGGGCTGTCGACTCACAGCGCCGCGGAGGTGGACGCCGCCTGCGCGGCTCAGGGCGCGGAGCGGCCGGACCAGATCAGCGTCGGTCCCGTATGGGAGACGCCGACGAAGGAAGGTCGCCGGGCGACGGGGCTCGAGTTGGTCGAGCACGCCGCTCGCGCCGCCACGATCCCCTGGTTCGCGATCGGCGGGATCAACGCTGAGAACGTCGAGGAGGTGGTCGCCGCGGGGGCGAGGCGCGTGGTCGTCGTCAGGGCCATCCGCGACGCCGGCGACCCGCAGGCAGCCGCCGCCCGCCTGCGGGCGACACTCGGATCCGAGGCGGTCGTCCGCTGATGGCCAGGCGGGAACGACAGCGCAACCAGCGGCAGAAGCGAAAGGCCCGCGCGGCGGATCGCCGCGAGCGGATGGCCGCCCGTTATGAGGAGCGAAACCGCGAGGCGCGGGAGAAGCTCGAACCGCTCCAGGAGGGCGAGCGCCCCGCGATCGTGACGATCGGCGCGGTGGTCTCGGCGATCATCGGCGCCGTCTTCTGGGCCTCGACCGTCCTCGCCGCCACCGGCCACGGCACGGTTCGCGGCGCGCATCCCAGCCCGATCGCGGTGGGAGCCGTGGCCGTGCTGCTCACGGCGATGGCCTGGGGGATGTGGCGCGCCCGTTACTGGGCGGTGCTCGGATTCCAAGCGTTCCTGGCCCTGACGCTGCTCTCGGCCGCGCTCGGACTGATCCAGGTCCAGACGACCCTGGAGGCGATCGGGACCGGCCTCGTGATCGTGATCGCGGGAGGGCTCTTCTACCTCATGATCCGCGCGATGGCGCGGATCCAGATGCCGGAGCGCACGCCGCGGGAATAGTCTGCGGAGCATGGAGCGGGTCAACATCTTCGAGGCGGAGCTGCGGCGTGACGCCGACGATCCCGAGGCCTACAGCGCCGCCTACCTGAAGCTGGCTCCCGAGATCGGCGGGAGGACGATGGCCGGAACGGTGTACGAGCTCCAGCCGGGCAACAGCAACTGTCCGTACCACTACGAGTCGGACGAGGAATGGCTGCTCGTTCTGGAGGGGACGCTGACGTTGCGGCACCAGGACGGCGAGGAGGAGCTCGGAAAGGGCGATCTGGTCTGCTTTCCGGCCGGTCCCGCGGGAGCGCACAAGCTCACCAACCGGGGCAACGAGACCGTGAAGATGCTGATCGTCTCCACGGCCAACGTCCCCGCCGTCGCCGTGTACCCGGACAGCGACAAGATCGGCGTGTTCACCGAGGGAAGGCGCGACAACGTGATGGTGCGGCGCTCCAGCACCGTCGGCTACTGGGACGGCGAAACCTAGCCCGACATTGTCCGAGCGATGCTTCAACCGCGGTATCCGCGGGAATGCATCTCTCGATGCCTCGGCGATCATGGTCCTTTAGAGTCGCGCCCGATGGCTGACTCCTACGACGTGATCGTGATCGGCGGCGGGCCCGGCGGTTATGTGGCGGCGATCAGGGCGGCGCAGCTGGGGAAGAAGACGGCCGTCGTGGAGCGGGACAAGCCCGGGGGTCGCTGCCTCAACTACGCGTGCATTCCCGCGAAGACCGTCCTCCACAGCGCCGAGCTCTACGACCACGCTTCCAACGGAGCGGAGCTCGGCGTCACGGCCAAGGACGTCGCCGTCGATTGGAAGGCGCTCGGCGAGCGCCGGGCCAAGGTCTCCGAGACGCTCTCGAGCGGCGTGAAGATGCTCTGGGACAAGAACAAGGTCACGATGATCGAGGGCGGGGGCTCGCTGACCGCGGACGCAAACGTCGCGGTCGCCGATACGACCTACGAGGCGGGCGCCGTGGTCCTCGCCACGGGTTCGGTGGCGCTCCCCATCCCCGGGGTGGAGTTCTCCGACCGCGTCGTCGACACCTGGGGCGCTTGGTCGCTTCCGGAGCAGCCGAAAAGGATCGCCGTGGTCGGCGCCGGAGCCTCCGGAGCCGAGATCGCCTCGGCCTACGGGCGGTTCGGGACCGAGGTCACCCTGATCGAGATGCTCGACCAGATCCTCCCCGCTGAGGACAAGGACATGGCGAGGGTCGTCGAGCGAACGTTCAAGAAGCAGAACATCACGATCTCCACCGGGACGCCGGTTGAGTCCGTGGACGTCGGGAAGAGCTCCGTGAAGGTCAAGTACGGGGACACCGAGACGGAGGTCGATTACCTCTGCATCGCCGGCGGGCGGGCCGCCGACACGGACCCGCTGAACCTCGACGCCGCGGGCGTGAGGACGACCGAGGGCGGCAAGGTCGAGGTGAGCGAATACCTCCAGACGTCGAACCCCAAGGTCTACGCGATCGGTGACCTGGTCGGGCGAAAGGCGCTTGCGCACAAGGCATCGGAGGAGGGCGTCGTCGCCGTCGAGCACGCGGCGGGCGCCGAGACCCATCCGGTGGACGAGAACCTCGTCGCGGGGGCCACGTTCTGCCAGCCCCAGGTCGCGAGCGTCGGCATCACCGAGGCACAGGCGAAGGAGGCCGGCCACGATGTGAAGATCGGGCGGCTCAAGCTCGGCGGAGTCGGCGCGGCGGCCGTGTACGACGATCGCGACGGACTGGTCAAGCTCGTCGTCGACTCCGAGTACGGCGAGATCCTCGGCGCACACGTGGTTGGAAACCGCGCCTGCGACATGATCCCGGAGCTCGTCAACACGATGGCGCTGGAGGGCGGCTACCAGGAGCTCGCCCGCATCGTGCATCCCCACCCCACGATGTCGGAGGCGATCCTGGACGCTGCGCGGGACGTGGACGGCTGGCCCATTCACGCCTAGCGGTGCCTCGCCGGCGCCTATCGTGGTGACGTGGGCGACGCTCCGAATCCATACGTCCTGCCGCCGGATCTCCCGGTACCGGTCGACGACGGAGGCGCCGATCATCTCGAGGGAGCGGGCGTTCCCGCGCTCTCGCTTCCGTCGACGGCAGGTGAGGAGATCAACCTCGGGAGTGCCGCCGCCCGGACGCTCGTCCTCTACCTGTACCCGCGAACCGGCCGGCCGGGTGAGCCGCTGCCGGCCGGTTGGGACGAGATTCCGGGCGCGCGGGGATGCACACCGCAGTCATGTGCGTTCCGGGACCACTTCGCCGAGTTGGGCTCACTCGGCGCGGACGTCCTCGGACTCAGCGCGCAGACGCTCGCCGACCAGAAGGAATTCGCGGGCCGCGTCCGCCTTCCGTATCCGATCCTGAGTGACTCGGAGCTCGAGCTCGCGGCGGCCCTCCGGCTGCCGACGTTCGAGGTCGCGGGAATGCGCCTTTATCGGCGGCTGACGATGATCGCGCGCGATGGCCGCATCGAGAAGGTCTTCTACCCGGTCTTTCCGCCCGATCGGAATGCGGCCGACGTGGTGTCGTGGCTGGCGTCGGCGTGAGCGACGGACCGCGCTTCTACTACGACCTCGGTTCGCCCTATGCCTACCTTGCCGCAGAGCGGATCACCGGCCTCTTCGCCGAGGCTGGAGTCGGGGCGCCCGAGTGGCAGCCGATCCTCCTCGGCGGCCTCTTCAAGCGCTTCGACCGCTCGTCCTGGGGGCTCGGTCCGAAGCGTGCGGCCGGCATCGCCGAATGCGAGCGCCGGGCGGCGGAGTACGGCCTTCCTCCCATTCGGTGGCCCGATCCCTGGCCCCCAGACGGGCTGTTCGCCATGCGCGCCGCCACCTACGCCAAGGAGATCGGCCGGACCGTCTCGTTCTCGCTCGCCGCATTCCGGCAGGCCTTCGCGGCCGGTCGAGACCTGAGCGATCCGGACACCGTGCTGCTCGCGGCCGCCGCCGCGGAGATTCACCCGCGGGCGATGGTCGCGGCGATTGAGCGCGAGTCGCTGAAGTCAGCACTGCGAGAGGCGACCGAGCGCGCGGGTGACCTGGGGGTCCGAGGGGTGCCCAGCGTCGTCGTCGACGGCGAGGTCTTCTGGGGCGATGACCGGCTGGAGCAGGCCGTCCGGGCTGCCGCTCGGATCCAGCGGCTATCGTGATCGACGGTGGCCGAAGAGCGCACTGAGACCGCTGATCGGGAGGTAGCTCCGGGGCCGACCGCCACGGCGGCCGGCGACGGAAGGGGTGCGGCTGCCCACGCGCTGCCAGATGCGGACGCCTGCCGCGAGCTCCTGGAGACGATGGCGCTCATCCGCCGCTTCGAAGAGGAGGCGGGTCGGCAGTATCAGCAGGCGAAGGCGGGCGGCTTCCTGCACTTGGCCACCGGGGAGGAGGCGACGATCGTCGGCACGACGTCGGTGATGCGCGACGACGACTACCTGATCGGCACCTACCGGACGCACGGGCACGCGATCGCTCGCGGCACGGATCCGAACAAAGTCATGGCGGAGCTCTTCGGCCGCGAGGACGGCTGCTCGCGCGGGCGGGGCGGATCGATGCACATATTCGACCCCGAGCGCCGATTCATGGGCGGCTACGGGATCGTCGGCGGCAATCTGCCGATCGCGGCCGGCCTCGGACTCGCATCCGAGTACAGGGGCGATGACCTGGTCACGGTCTGCATGTTCGGCGATGGTGCGTCCAACAGCGGGAACTTCGGCGAGACGATGAACCTCGCCGCCCTTTGGAAGCTCCCGATCGTGTTCCTGGTCGAGAACAACCTGTACGGGATGGGGACCGCGATCGAGCGCCACTCGGCCGTCACCGACCTCTCCCGCAAGGCCGAGGGCATGGGAATCCCGGGCGTCCGCGTCGACGGCATGGACGTCCTCGCCGTCCGCGAGATCGTCTCCGAGCACATCCGCCTGGCGAGGGAGGAGCGCCAGCCGACGCTCGTGGAGGCATTCACCTACCGGTTCCGCGGCCACTCCGCCGCCGACCCCGAGGTGTATCGGACGAAGGAGGAGGTCGAGGAGTGGCGCAAGAAGGACCCGATCACCGCCTTTCGCGACCGGATGCTGGCCGAGGGCGTGATCTCCGAGGACCAGCTCGACGAGATGCGCGAGGGGGTGGAGCGGCGGGTCCTCGAGGCCGTCGAGTTCGCCGACGCCTCGCCCGAGCCTCCGCTGGAGTCCCTCTATGACCATCTCTACGTCGTCGGCGATCAGGTGCCGGGCTGGTACGCGGTCGACGAGCGAACCCCCGAGCCCCACCCGGGAGAGGAGGAGCGGGAGATCGGCGCCGGCGGGGAGGCGCGCAGGCTCGCGGAGGCGGGGGCCGCATACGCCGGCCGGGAGAGTCCCCAGGGTCGGCGCCCGGAACAGGCCATGGAGGACCGCGACGCCGCCGATGCGCTCGAGGACCGGGACGAGGACGACCCAGCGGAGGGGCCCGGCTGATGGCCGTGATCCGGATGCGTGAGGCGCTGGGTCAGGCCCTCGCCGAGGAGATGCGCCGCGACGAAAGCGTCTTCGTGATGGGCGAGGACGTCGGCGTCTTTCAGGGGGCCTTCAAGGTGACCGAGGGGCTGCTCGACGAGTTCGGCGAGAAGCGCGTCCGCGACACACCGATCTCCGAGAACACGATCATCGGCACCGGGGTCGGAGCGGCGATGGCCGGGCTGAGGCCCGTCGTCGAGATCATGACCGTGAACTTCTCTCTGCTCGCCATGGACCAGCTCGTCAACCACATGGCGGCGATCCCTTACATGTTCAACGGCCAGGTTCGTGTCCCGATGGTCGTCCGCATGCCCGGCGGCGGCGGGCACCAGCTCGGCCCGACCCACTCCCACAGCCTCGAGGCGATGTTCCTCCACATCCCCGGGCTCCTGGTCGCCTGCCCCTCGACCCCGGCCGACGGCAAGGGCCTCCTCAAAGCCGCGATCCGCGACGACAACCCCGTGATCTTCATCGAGCACGAGACCCTCTACGGCGCGCGCGGCGAGGTCCCGGACGCCGACGGAAATGGAGGCGGGCCGATCCTCAAGTTCGGCGAGGCCGCCGTCCTGCGGGAGGGGAGCGACGTGACGATCGTCGGGATCCTGCGAATGGTCGACGTCGCGCAGCGGGCCGCGAAGACGCTCGCGAACGAGCACGGTGCCGAGGCGGAGGTCATCGACCCGCGCACGCTGCGCCCGCTGGACCTCGACACGATCCTCGAGTCCGTGCGCAGGACGAACCGGGCGGTCGTCGTCGAGGAGGGCTGGCCGCACGGCGGGGTCGGAGCCAACCTCGCGGCGCTGATCCAGGAGCAGGCGTTTGACTACCTGGACGCACCCGTCCAGCGCGTCACCGGCGCCGACGTCCCGATGCCCTACGCAAAGCGCCTGGAGCAGGCCGCGATCCCTCACGCCGAGCATGTGGTCAGCGCGGCGCTCGCCACCCTGGAGGGCTCGCTCTGATGGCCAAAGACGTGGTGATGCCGCGCCTGTCCGACTCGATGGAGGAGGGCACGATCCTGAACTGGCTGAAGTCGCCCGGCGACACGGTGGAGCAGGGGGACGAGCTCGTAGAGATCGAGACGGACAAGGCGAACATGGTCTATGAGGCGGACGCCGGTGGCACCCTGATCGAGGTCGTCGCGGAGGAGGGCGCGACGCTCCCGATCGGCGAGGTGATCGCAAGGATCGGCGAGCCGGGCGAGGCACCCTCGGGAGACGGTGCCGCCGCCGAGCCGAGGGAACCGGAGGCGGCGTCCGAACCCGCCGAGTCGCCGGCGGCGGAGACGGAGCGCGCTGAGGCACCCCAGGAGGCGGCGGCGCCGGCAGAGGCGCCGCCTCAGCCCGCTCCCGCCGGGGATGGACGGGTGAAGGCCTCGCCGCTCGCTCGCAGGATCGCGCAGCAGCGGGGACTGGATCTCGCCGCGATGGCCGGATCGGGTCCGGGGGGTCGGATCGTCAAGGCGGACGTGGAGCGAGCTGCCGCCGCACCCGCCGCGCCGACACCCGAACCCGGCGCGGCCCCCGCGGCCCCAACCCCGGGCGCGGCCGAGCGCCCCGAGACCGCCAAGGGCGGCACGTCCTACGAGGAGCTGACGAAGCTCCAGTCGACCGTCGCCCGGCGGATGGCCGAGTCCAAGGCGACGGCGCCGCACTTCTACCTCTCGGTCGAGGTCGACATGAGTCGGGCCGTCGAGGCCAGGGGCCGCCTGAAGGCCGCTGCCGCGGAAGGCGAGCCCGTCCCGTCGTTCAACGACATGGTGGTCAAGGCGTCCGCGATCGCCCTGCGCGAGCACCCCCGTGCCAACGGCGCCTATCGCGACGGGCGCCTCGAGCTCTACTCGCGGATCAACGTCGGCGTGGCGGTGGCCGCCCGCGACACGCTCGTCGTCCCCACCGTCTTCGATGCCGACCGGAAGGGGCTGCGTGACATCGCGACCGAGGCCCGCGCGCTTGCGGAGCGCGTCCGCGAGGGCACCATCACCCCGCCGGAGCTCTCGGGTGGGACGTTCACCGTCTCGAACCTCGGCATGTTCGGGATCTCGAACTTCGCCGCGGTCATCAACCCGCCTCAGGCGGCGATCCTCGCCGTGGGGGCGATCGCGGAGACCCCGGTCGTGCGCGACGGAGAGATCGTCGTGGGCAACGTCATGCCCATGACGCTCGCATGCGACCACCGAATCCTCTACGGGGCCGACGGCGCCCGGTTCGTCGACCGGATCCGCAAGCTCCTGGAGGAGCCGCTCGGCCTCGCCCTTTAGCGCCACCGGTTGAGCTGGGCAAGTAGGGCGTCCGCCCCAACGGCGGCGGCGCCGATCGCTCTTTGGCTCAGTTGGACACTTTGTTTCGCATAGCGAACCAAACCGTCCATTGGAGGCCGAGATCGGCGACTCTCGTGGGAGGGCTCCCCCCACTTGCGGGGGAACCCCCTTGAACCGTCGAATGGCGAATGTAGAATCGGGTACTGATTCACACATAGGGGTGTGGGGCTGAACCCTCGTGCCCTGGTCCGTAGGAGCCGCGATCGGAGATCCCGCAGCGGCGACAACGGCCCGGCAGATGGAGATCCCGTCGCGGGGCCCGAGCGAAAGGCGGACAGGATATGGAGACAACGGACGCGAGCGTCGTCGCGCGTGAGGGCGTACGCGAACCCGTCGATGTGCCCTTGACGCGGGAGGACCGGGCGACTCTCTTCCGCTACCTGGCCATGATGCGCACCTCCGAGGAGCGCGCGCTGACCCTGTACAAGCAGGGCAAGGTGCCGGGCTCGTTCTACGACGGCCGCGGCCAGGAGGCCATCTCCGTCGGGGCCTCCTTCGTCCTGAAGCCCGAGGACCGCATGTGCATCCTGCACCGCGACCTGGGCGCTCATCTGGTCCGGGGGGTCACGCCGGATCGCTATCTCGCCAACTACATGGGCCGCGCCGACGGCGTCACCGGCGGCAAGGACGGCAACATGCACTTCGGTGATCGCAGGCTGGGATGCGTCGGGATGGTGTCGATGCTCCCCGACATGGCATTGGTCGCGGCCGGGATGGCGCTGGCGTTCAAGATGCGGGGCCAGGCCAGGGTCGCGTTGACATTCTTCGGCGAGGGCTCGACCGCCAACGGCCAATGGCACGAGGCGATGAACTTCGCCGGCATCCACCGGCTCCCGATCGTCTTCGTCCTCGAGAACAATCGCTTCGCGTACTCGACGCCGAACGAGCTCGAGTTCGTCGTCGACCCCGTCGAGCGAGCTCACACCTACGGCTTCCCCGGGGTCAACGTGGACGGCAACGATGTCGAGGCGGTCTTCG
>DATAOX010000043.1:0-2849 GCA_036265555.1 Solirubrobacterales bacterium | reverse complement strand
CGCCCGCCCGGCGAGCCCGCGCTCACGGCGTGAGCCGCTTGCGACCCTTGCGGCGCCGGCGCTTGATGACCTCCCGGCCGCTGCGGGTACGCATCCGCGCGCGGAACCCGTGAGTGCGGGCGCGCTTTCGCTTCTTGGGTTGATACGTCCGCTTCACGACCGGCGAGGCAGTATAGGGGTCCGCCGGGCAACGACATGACGGGCTCGAGGCGGGAGCCCGACGCGTGGCCGATCCTTTTTTGCGCAGGATGCGGGCTCGCCCTCGACGGGTCGCCGGGGGGCCGGAGATGCGGATCTATGATCGCCCGCCGTGGCCGAAGAAGCGCTCCAGGACGACCTCGAATCGATCTGGAGACGCGTCACCGAGGAGCTCCGCGGCGGCGTACCCCCGTCCACGTTCGACCTCTGGCTCGCGCCGCTTCGGCCCGTGTGCGCCTCAGGCGCGACGCTTCGCGTCTCGGCGCCCCGCGCGACGAAGCCGTGGGTCGAGCGACGCTACGCGATCCTGGTCGAGCAGGCGCTCCGTGCCCAGGCGTGTGGGCTGGACCGCGTCGTCATCGTGGAGGAGGGGGCGAAAACCGCGCCCGCGGGCTCTGCAAAGGACATGGAAGCCGTTCGATCCCTCGACCTCGACCCGAGGCATACGTTCGAACGCTTCGTCATCGGTCCGGGGAACCGCATGGCGCACGCCGCCGCACTGGCCGTCGCCGAGCTCCCGGGCGAGGCGTACAACCCGCTGTTCATCCACGGGCCTCCAGGACTCGGCAAGACGCACCTGCTCGGCGCGATCGCCGACTACCTGCGTCGCCGGCGCCCGGAGCTCACCGTCCACTACACGACCACGGAGCGCTTCACCACCGAGTTCGTGACGGCCCTCCGAAGGGATGGACCGGAGCTCTTCAAGCGGCGCTACCGAAAGCTCGATGCGCTCCTGATCGACGATGTGCAGGCGCTCGAGGGAAAGGAGCAGACGCAGGAGGAATTCGTCCACACTTTCAACGCCCTCCACACCGCCGGGAAGCAGATCGCCCTCTCGAGCGACCGTCCTCCCGAGGCGATCCGCCGGCTCGCCGACCGTCTCCGCGATCGGTTCGAGTGGGGTCTCCGGGTCGCGATCGGCACGCCGGACCTGCGCACGAGGACCGCCCTCCTGTGGCGAATGACCACCGAGGTACCGCTGGAGGTCTCGGATCCGGCGGTACTACATGACATCGCGGGCCTCGCCACCGGCAACGTTCGCCGGCTCGAGGGTGCGATGACCCGGGTAGCGGCCCTCTCCTCGGTTCTCGGCGAGCCCGTGAGCCGCACCTTGATCCGGCGCGCTCTCGCGGATCAGACCGCCGCCGCGAGCTCTCCTCCAACTCCCGCCGCCCGCGCTGAGGCACCCTCCGTCTCCACGATCCAGGAGGCGGTCTGCTCGGTCCTCGAGGTTCCGCGGTCCGCGATGCTCTCGACGAACCGCACCGCCGCGGTCTCCCACGCGCGTCAGATCGCGATGTACCTGGCCCGCGACCTGACGGACCTCTCACTCGCGGAGATCGCGCGCGAGTTCCGGCGCGACCATACGACGATCCTCCACGCCACGCGTGCCGTATCCGCCCGTGCCTCCGCCGACGCCGGTGTCAGTGACACCATCCACCGAGTCCGTGAGCTTCTCGCAGCCGAGTTACCCGTTGAACGGCGCCGTGTCCACCAGCGCTCCGTCCATGCACATCCATCATCAACCGACCAAACCTCGCAGGTGAAGCCATGAACCTCACATATCCCCAGCCCTCCACCGCACCAGATACATCTGATTCAGATAGGAAGATGCAAGATTCAGTCATGAAGCTCACCATCCCTCGCGACACCCTCTTGTCCGCCCTCCAGATCACCAGCAGGGCCGTATCGACCAGAGCAACCCTGCCATCGCTCGGGGGCATTCAGCTTGAGGGGGATGAGGAGTCGCTGACGCTGCGAGCGACCGATATGGAGGTTGCCCTTTCGACTACGGTCGGCGACGTCGCGCTCGACTCATCGGGAACCGTGCTCCTTCCAGGGCGACTGTTGGGCGACGTGGTCCGCAGCCTGCCCCCCGGGGATGTGACGCTTGCGCTTCGCCCAGAGTCACGCGACGTCGAGATCACCGCCTCCGCGGCTCGCTTTCACCTCCGCACCCTTCCCGCCGAGGACTTCCCTCGCCTCCCCGAGCTCGGCGACGAGGCCGCGACGCTTCCCGCGCAGCCGCTGGCGGAGACGATCGACCGAGTCGCGCGTGCCGCCTCGCGCGACGAGGTCCGACCGATCCTCACCGGCGTGCTGTGCCAAGCGGAGGGCTCGACGCTCACGATGGTTGCGACCGACTCGTATCGGCTGAGCGTCAAGCATGCGGAGCTCGAGACGCCGCTCCCCGCGGCGATCGAGGCGAACGTACCGGCGAGGGCGCTGCGCGAGCTGGCGCGCATCATCGCCCAGGGTGGGGCCGAGGAGGTGTCCCTGTCGCTGGACCGTAACCAGGCGGTGTTCCGCGCCGGCGACGTGCTGCTCTCCTCGCGGCTGATCGAGGGGCAGTTCCCGAGCTGGCGGCAGCTCATCCCGGAGTCGTTCGAGCACGAGGTCCGGCTGCCGCGCGAGGAGTTGCTCGAGGTGGCGCGCCGCATCAGCCAGCTCGCGCAGCGCAACGCCCCGCTTCGGTTCGCGTTCGCGGAAGGCGAGCTCACGGTCGCGGCCGAGACGCCTGAGGTCGGCGACGCCACCGAGGCGATCCCCGCGCCGTACTCGGGCGAGCCGCTGGAGATCGCGTTCAACCCCCAGTTCCTGATCGAGGGTGTCGAGAGTGTTGGCTCGGAGGAGCTGGCGGTGCAGCTCAG
>DATAOX010000042.1:0-4297 GCA_036265555.1 Solirubrobacterales bacterium | reverse complement strand
CGAGCGTAGGCGCGCTCGGCGAGCCGGGCCACCGCCCCGTTGACGCCGCCGCTTCGCTCGTAGGCGGAGCGGCGCAGGGTGCGGCCGCTGCGCTCCTGCCAGAGCTCGACCAAGGTGGTGGAGAGCAACGGCAGCCCTCCGGGCTCGTCGGCGACGTCGCCGACCAGAGCCGAGACGAGCGACGGCTCCGCCCGCAGCCCCGCCCGGCGGGCGGGGAGCTCGATCGCCCGGCGCAGCTCCTCGCGGCGCATCGGCCCGACGAGCACGTTGTTGGAGCTCATCTGAGCTGAGAGCTCGGGGAACTCGGCGCAGCGGCCGTAGAAGTCGGCCCGGATCCCGAGCACCACCAGGGCCCGCTGGTTGGGGTCGGCCGCGATCGCGACGATCGCCTCCACGAAGGCCGCCCGCTCGCCCTCGTCGCGGCAGGCGGTGAAGATCTCCTCGAGCTGATCGATTCCCAGGACGACGCGCTCCCCTGGCCGGACGGCCTCCAGGGCCGAGGCGAGCGGGTCGACGCTCGCCGGCTGTCCCTCACTGGGGGCAAGTCGAGCCAGGGCGCGGGCCAGTTCCGCCACCGGATGCTCGCCGGGCCGCAGGAGGCCCTGGCGCCAGCGCTCGGAGCCGGGAAGGACACCCTCCGCCAGCGACGAGAGCAGCCCGGCGCGGATCAGCGATGATTTGCCGCTCCCGGACGGTCCGATGATCGCGATCAGGGTGGATCCGACCAGGCGCGCCACCAGATCCGCCACCAGCCGCTCGCGGCCGAAGAAGTACTCCGCGTGGGCGGCGTCGAACGGCGCCAGGCCACGGAACGGGCAGACCTCGGGTTCCGAAGGATCGGTCGGCTCTGCGATCAGGTAGAGGCCCGTTCGCTCGCGGGCGAGCTGCAACTGGGCGACGCTGCCAGCAACCTCGGTTTCGGCCGCGCGCAGGCCGCCGCGCCCGTTGGCAGCCCTCCCCACCGTCGCCTCCAACCGCTCCGCGGCCAGCGCCTGAGCCCAGCCGCTGGCCGCCCGATGGATCCGCAGCGGCACGCCCTCGCTCTCGGCCATCAACGTGTCGGGCGGCATTGCGGCTGCTTTCGCGGGCGCGTAGAGCTCGGCGATCTCGACCGCGGCGTCGGTCCGCAGGGAGCGCAACACGAGCCGATGGCTCACCTCGGCGAATGCCGGCGGCCCCTGCTCGTCGCGGTACAGCACCAACAGGAGCACGGCGGAATCGCGCGACACTGCCGCGAGGGCAGAAGCGGCCTCGAGGATGGAGGGGGAAGCGTCGTCGGCATCGTCCAGCACCACCAGGGCGGGGCGCTCGCTCCCCTCCGCGGCACGGATCGCCTCCAGGCCAGCGTCGGGGGAGCCGGCGCCCGCCGCATACAGGACCACGGCCCCGGTGCGCTGGACCTCCGCGGCGAGCTCGGCCGCGAGCCGGGTCTTGCCGATGCCGTCGGGGCCGCCGACGAGCGCAACTCGGGCCCCTCCCCTCTCGGCCTCCGCCCAGCGCTTGCGCAGCCAACGCAGCTCGCGCTCGCGCCCGGCGAGGAGCGGAGAGCCAGCCTCGAGCTGGGGCGGCAGCTCCTGCTGGAGGGGGCGCGCGTCGAGGGCCGGGTCCTGACGGAGGATGGCCTCCTGGAGCTCGCGGAGCTCGGGGCCGGGTCCCGCCCCGATCTCCGCGATCAGGGTCCGGCTCGCCTCGCGGTAGGCCTCGGTGGCGTCGGATTGTCGCCCGGCGCGGTAGAGGGCGAGCACGCGCTGGGCGTGGAAGCGCTCGTGGGTCGGGTGCTCGGCGATTTGCGCCTCGAGCTCGGCGATCACCTCCCGGTGTCGGCCGGCGGCGAGCTCGGCGTCGATCGCCAGCTCGATCGCTCGCAGGTGGAGCTCCTCGAGTCTGCCGACCTCGGCTGAGGCGAAGGGCTCGTCGGCGACATCGGCGAGTGGCGCCCCGTGCCAGAGCTCAAGCGCCGCACCGGCCGCGCCGTTTGCCCCCGCGGCGCTAGCCGGCCCGCGCGCGGCCTCCTCGACCAGTCGCTCGAAGCGCGCCGCGTCCACGGCGTCGGCTGGCAGCTGGAGCTCGTAGCCACGGCCGCGGGTGACGATTCGGGCGCCGGAGCCGTTGGCATTGATCGCCTTTCGCAGGCGCGAGACGTATAGCTGCACACCCTTGGCGGCACTCGCCGGCGGGCGCTCGCCCCACAGCCCATCGATCAACTCGTCCGCGCTGACGGTGCGATTGGCGCGCAGGGCCAGCATTGCCAGAACGGCTCGCTGCTTGCTTCCTCCCAGCGGCACGGCTTCACCGTCGATCAGGAGATCGACGCGGCCGAGGACTTTTATCTCGAAGGCCACTCTTGGCTCACTCCCCCTGTGAGCCCACCCGTCGACGATTCTACGCCGAACGTCCCCGCGAACGGGGATTCTGTCCCTTTTCGATCGGGGCGCCGAGAGCTGCGCGCGATGGCGATCTCCGTCGCCGACGCTACGCCCGCACGAAGGGTCTCGATCTACGAGACGAGAGACCTCGCGGCAGCGTGAGCTGGTGGGAGCGCAAACCTGGCGATGATCGGCCCGGACCGATCAAGCGGCTCCGCTCGATCTATGAGCGGCCCGAGTGTCTACAGCCAGTCGACGACCGCTGGGAGCACCGTTTCACCATGGACACGAAGACCGGCCAGATTCGGCCTGCTGGTGCGCCCGAGCAGGACGAAGAGGAGCAGTGAGCCGGCGCGGGCGTCGCAGCCTCGCGCTCGACCCGCGCACCGTAGCGATCCTCGAAGCCCACCACCGCCGCCAGCTCGAGGAGCGGATCGCACTCGGCCTCGGCCGTCCAGGCGCGGACGGGCTCATATTCACGGACCCGTTCGGCGACCCGCTCAAACCGGACTCGTTCAGCCAGATGTTTACCCGCCAAGTTGCGAAGCTCGACCTGCCGCAGATCCGGCTGCACGACCTCCGGCATTCGGCGGCGAGCTTGATGCTGCAGAGCGGCGCCAATGTGAAGACCGTTTCCGAAAGGCTCGGCCACGCGAGTACGGCATTCACGATGGACGTCTACGCCGCCAGCGTCCCGGCACTCGAGGAAGAGACGGCGGCGAAGGTCGCGGCGCTACTCGATTAAAGCTGGCGCGTTAGCAATCGTTAGCAATCCGGGTCTCAGAGACTGGGGGGGAGGGCCGAGATTCGGCCCTAGGATGCGATCAGGGCCGGTAGCTCAGGTGGTCAGAGCAGCGGACTCATAATCCGTCGGTCGCAGGTTCGAGTCCTGCCCGGCCCATGAAAGCTCCACACACAGCGTGTAGCTCTGTTGACCGCGCGGTACATCAGTTCTTCTCCATGGTCGTCTCAGAGATCCAGGACGATGTCGTCCTTCGGCTTTGAGCAGCAGATCAGCACGTTGCCGTCTGCGGGAGGTTCAACGGGGTCGGGGCTGTAGTCGACGGACCCCGCGATCAGGGTCGATTCGCAGTTGTGGCAGACACCGGTTCGGCATGACCAGCGGACGGGTACGTCGCAGGCTTCGGCGAGCTCGAGGAGGCTCGCGAAGTCATCGCTCCAGGGCACGGAGAGGCTGTCCCGGGCGAATTCGATCGTTGGGCCGCTTCCCGGTTGACCGTCAGGCGGGTGGGGCGTCCGCCTCGGCTTTGACGCGATGCCGGGCGTTAGACCCGGAGCGGGCCCGAACGGCTCGGTGTGGATGCATGAGGCGTCGAGGCCCATGGCCGCCAGACCGGCACTAATCTCGTCCATGAACGGCGTGGGCCCGCACAGATATGCCTTGGCGTTACGAGGTGGCTCCAGCTCGGCGAGAAGCGGGGCCGAGAGTCTCCCCTTGCTGTCGAAGTCGCGCCCTTCCACATCCTTCGGACCCGGGCGGCTGTAGTAGACGTGGCTGCTTACGTTTGGGAGGGAGGCGAGGAGCTCGCGCGCCTCGGCGGCGAAGGAGTGGTCGCGGCTGTTGCGTGCGCCGTGGAGCCACCAGATCTCCCGTTTGGAATGTTGCTCAGCAAGCGCCTGAAGCATGGCGAGCACCGGGGTGGCACCGATGCCGGCGCTGATCAGAAGCACCGGTGCCTTGGTGTGATCGAGGATGAAGGTGCCCCGCGGTGCTGCGATCTCGAGTTGATCCCCGACCCGGAGACGCTTGTGTAGGTAGCCGCTGGCGATGCCGTGCTGTTCCCGCTTGACGCTGATCCGGTAGTGGCCGGCGTCGGGACGCCCGGACATGGAGTAGTTCCGGAGCACCGACCCCGTCTTCTTGTCGGGCTCGATACGCAGCGTCAGGTACTGGCCGGGTTGGGCAGCGG
>DATAOX010000041.1:0-11801 GCA_036265555.1 Solirubrobacterales bacterium | reverse complement strand
CAGTCGCCTCACGAGTCCGGGTGCGTCGTCGACCTCGAAGATCACGATGTTCGTCTCGATCGAGGCGGGGTCGAGTCGAACCCCGGAGAGCTCGGCGAGTCCCTCGGCCAGGACGCGGGCGTTCTCATGGTCCTCGGCCAGACGCTCCACATGGTGCTCCAGCGCATACAGGCATCCGGCAGCGACGATCCCGGACTGGCGGAAAGCCCCGCCGAGCATCTGCTTCCACCGCCAGGCTTCCTCGATCAGGTCGCTGGATCCGGCCAGGACCGCGCCGACCGGCGCACCCAGGCCCTTGGTGAAGTCGATCCACGCCGTATCGAATCCGCCGGCGTAGTCGCGCGCCGGGACGCCGGAGGCCACGACCGCGTTCATCAGCCGCGCGCCGTCGAGGTGCGCCCGGAGGTCGTGGGCCCGCGCGGTCTCGAGGACCCCGCGAATCGTCTCGACGGGCCAGACCCGCCCACCGCCGATGTTCGTCGTCTGCTCAACCGACACGAGCCGCGAGCGGGGCGCGTAGCGATTGCCCGGAGCTCTGATCGCGGCCTCGAGCTGCTCCGCCGTAAAGATGCCCCCCTCGCCCTCCACCGTGCGGATCATCGCCCCCGCGACCTGAGCCGGACCGCCGGCCTCGTAGTTCACCGGGTGGGCGCTCCGATCGAGGATCACCTCATCGCCTCCGGGGCGCACGTGGAGCCGCAATGCGATCTCGTTGCACATCGTGCCGCTCGGCAGGAACAGAGCGGCCTCGTGTCCCACCAGCCGGGCTACCCGCTCCTGCAGCCTGCGCGTAGTCGGGTCGAGCCCGCGCTGTTCGTCCCCCACCTCAGCCGCGGCGATCGCCGAGCGCATTCCCTTCGTGGGGCGAGTCTGCGTGTCGCTATAGAGGTTGAGGGGGCGCAGGCGCCGCAGCTTAGATGCCCGGTCCCGGCTAGCCGAAGGTGAACGCGTACCCGTCGATGCCCGCCTGGGGGCGCAGCGTCAGGACGTGGCGGCCCGGGTGTGGCAGGTCCACCAGGCGGTAGAGGCGCTGGTTCGAGATCTCGGCGACACCGTGATGGACGTCGGGACCGGCGAGGGAGTTCGGGATCGGCTTGCCGTCGAGGAGGACTCGCATGGCGCGGGGCTCGCCGTGTGAGCCGAGGACGAGAAAGACGCGGCGTGCCGAGAAGTTGAGCTCCAGGCTCGCGCCGGGGCCCGCGGTCGCCGAGTCGGGGCGGATCGTCCAGCCACCGCCGTAGGCGAGCTGGTCGTCCGCGAGCTGGGAGGCGGGGATCTCGTCGAATTCCTGTGCACCCGGCTGGATCGGCCCGTTCGCGAAGCGAGCGGCTTGCGCCGCGCCGAGGTAGCTCTCGGGCGTGGAGTGCGGGTCCGGTCGCTGGACCCGCGCCCGGGCTCTGGGACCGAGGTGGCGGTTGCCCGCATCCGCGAGCAGGCCGCGGATGGCGGCCTCAGTCTCAGCGTAAGCGCCCTCGCCGAAGTGCACCAGCCGCACTCTTCCGCGCGCGTCGATCAGGTAGTCCGCCGGCCAGTACTGGTTGTGGTACGCGTTCCAGGTGGCCGAGTCGTTGTCCTGGACCACGGGATAGGTGATGCCGAAGTCGCCGATCGCGCGCTGAACGTTCGCGGCCTCGCGCTCGAAGGGGAACTCGGGAGTGTGGACGCCGACGACCTCGAGGCCATCGCGGTGGTACCTGCGGTACCACGCCTCGAGGTACGGCAGGGTTCGGATGCAGTTGATGCAGGTGTAGGTCCAGAAATCGACCAGGACGACCTGGCCGCGGAGGCCCACGATGCTCAGCGACCTGCCGTCCGGCGTGTTGAACCAGTCCTGGGTGCCGGTGAAGTTCGGAGCGTCGAAGTAGACCGGCAACCGCTCGCCCGCCGCGGCCTGGGCGGTTCCCACCTCGTGGCTCGCCGGACCGCCCCCGCGAAGGGCGGCGATGTCGTTGGAGATGGCGGAGCTCGACTCGATGCGGCTCGTCGGATCGACCAGCGCCTGCGGCAGGTGGCGCGCGATGGCGCCCTCGACGCGGACGTCCAGGTTGGCGATCATCACCACCGCCACGGCGATCATGACCGCACCCATCGCGACCTGAACTCGTCCGCGCAGCAAGCCGAGGCGATCGGTGATGCGGCGTCCCCCGAGCATGAGGACGTAGAGGACGATCGACGAGCCGAGCGAGTAGGCCAGCGCGACGGCAAGCTTGCCCACCGTGAACGACTGGGCCGCCGACACGGTGATGACGCCGGCCAGGATCGGTCCGGCGCATGGAGCGTAGACCAGGCCGAGGCTCGCACCGAGCATCAGGCCTGACCCGAAGCCGTCACCGCCGCGCCGAGCGGGCTTCGGAACGACCCGAGAGATCCAGGCCTCCAGGCGATCGGCGACCGGTTGCACGCAGAGCAGGACCCCGAAGACGAGCAGCGTGGCGATCGCGATGTCGCGCGTCAGGTCATTGGGGAGGCCGAGCGCGTCGATCACATAGACGAGCGCCACCGTGGCGAAGGTGAACGAGAGCCCCAGGCCGAGCGCTATACCCAGCGGGCGGCGTCGCCCCCCCGTGACGCCCGCCGACAGCACAGCGGGCAGGACCGGAAGCACGCACGGTGACAGCGCGGTTCCCGCACCCGCTAGCAGAGCGAACAAGACGAGAAGGGCCATCGAATCGAGAGGGTCACGAATTGACGTTAATCGGACGTAAGTCCAATACCTGCGGCGGGCGTTTCGTCCCCGCTCGCGTCAGCCCTGCTCGTCGCGCCGGGCCCGGAAGAGTCGCGCCCTTCCCTCGATGCCCTTCAATCGCCGCTCGCCCGCGAAGGACCAGCGAAAGCCCTCGCCCGCCGCGTCCCTGACCTCCTTGCTCGCCAGCACGCTCGCCGGGTAGGCGATCGCGGTGATGCGGCTCGCCAGATTGATCGGGCGCCCGTACCAGTCGCCCGCGCGGGCGAGGGCGGGGCCCTGCGCCAGACCGGCGCGGAGCGGCGGGAAGCCCTCGCCCTCTTCCTCGGATCGCTCGACCAGGTCCAGCGCCGCGTTCAGCACGGCGTCCGTCTCGTTCGACACGAGCATCGCGGCGTCGCCGATCATCTTCACCAGGCGGACGGGCGGATCCGCCACATCGCTCGCGAGCTCGGCCAGCCTCCCGGTCAGCGCTCCGAGCTCCTCGGGTGGAAGCTGCTCGCCCAGTTTCGTGAACCCGACCATGTCCGCGAAGCATGCGGTCACCTCCTGCGCGCCCGGGAGGCGACCCGCCCTGATCTCTGCGCGCCCGATCACATCGCTGCGCACCTGCTCGCGCAGATGCAGATTGAGGACGTATTCGAGCAATGGGCCCATCATCGGTCCGAGCTCGCGTGCGCCCTCGGCGAGGCGACGGCCGACCTCCAGCTCGTTTTGACCCTCGGCGAGGGTGGACTCCGCCACGAGCGCTCGGCTGGCGGCGGCCACCTGTGCGAGAGCTAGTCCGATGACACGCGATACCTCCAGGAGGCCCTCGTCGGGCAGATCCGCCTCCCGCAGGGCGCCGATCCGCTTCGCGGCCTCGATGTCCTGGTCGATGAAGGCGCGCTCGTCGGGTCCGGGGTCGGGGAGGCCGAGAGCGAGCCGAACGCGCCGAAGGAAGTCCTCGGGCACACCCGCTCGCTCCGCAACCTCGGCCGCCGTGTAGCGGGCGCCCTCCCCTTCGAGCACTCGTTCCACCGGCAGCAGTGCGAGTCGGTCCTCCTTGACCGCGCGGCGCAGGTCCTCGAGTTGAACGCCATCCGCGGCCAGGTGCTCGAGGAG
The DNA here is from genome assembly GCA_036265555.1 of Solirubrobacterales bacterium. Taxonomy (GTDB): domain Bacteria; phylum Actinomycetota; class Thermoleophilia; order Solirubrobacterales; family 70-9; genus AC-56. The sequence goes on along the minus strand of DATAOX010000041.1, from coordinate 8,014 downwards.
CTCCCTCCGCGCGTCGCGGGCCTTTCCGCGCGTCCCCTTCAGCAACCCCTCGCCCTCGAAGTCGATCGCCACGGCGCGATTGTTCCAGGGCCGCCCGCCGCAGGCACCTAGAATTCGCCCATGGCGGACGACGGCGTTGAGCTGCCGATCTTCGAGCTTCCGGTCGTGATCCTCCCGGGCGAGCTGCTCCCGCTCCACATCTTCGAGGAGCGGTACCAGCTGATGATCGGGCACTGCCTCGAGAGCGCGGAGCCGTTCGGCATCGTCTTCCGCGACGACGAGGGGACCGCCCACCGCACCGGGTGCACGGCCCGCGTCACGGAGGTGCTCGAACGCTTCGACGACGGCCGGATGAACATCGTCGTGACGGGCGAGCAGCCGTTCCACGTTCTGGAGCGGTTCGAGGGCTCCGAGTACCCGGCCGGTGAGGTCGCGCCGATCACGCCCGAGGACGAGTCGGAAGAGGAGGATCCCGAGGCCGCCGATATGGCGAGGCAGGCCTTCGCCGAGCTCGTCAACAGGGTCGCCGGCGAGCAACCGGACGAGCTGGACATCGAGGCGGAGGACTCGTACGGCATCGCCTCCCGGGTCGAGCTCCCCGTGGAAACGAAGCAGGCGCTGCTCGAGCAGCGCTCGGAGCCTGAGCGGATGCGCATGCTGGGCAACGCGCTGCGCGCGCTCGTGGCCGCCGTGGCGCGGTCATCGGAGATCGCCGAGCGGGCGAAGCTGAACGGCAAGGTCGTGGTCGGTTAGAGCCCGCAGGCCTCGATCGGCCGCGACGATCCACGGATCAACAGCCTCCACGGCATCGGATCGGCGTCGGGCGGGATCCTCAACAGTGCGATCCTGGTCGACCGTGCCGGTTCCAACGGCACCGCGTAATCGCCGAATCTGGCGAGCGCCAGCTGCGTTCTCTGCTGGTTCGCGCCGACCAGCGCCGCGCCTCCCGGGGGCAGCTCGAGTTGAACGGAGCGGGACGGACCGCTGGACCGAATCGTCCTGCAGCCGCGCCGCGACGATGGGCGGGCCGTGGCGGTCGCCGCCAGGACGCGGGGGGGCTGATCGCCGGTGGGCGGCATGCTCGGGACGGAGGACAGATGCAGCGCGAGAGCCCGCGCGAGAACAAAATCGGCCGCTTGGCGGACCGCAGGCGGCTCCAGGCGGAGCTGAGCGGGAGTGAGCGCCGGTGAGCCGAAGTCGTTCTCGGTCGCAAAATATCCCATCGCGGTCAGGCCGAAGGACCGGGTCTGATTCGGCGCCGGAACGGTCGGATCCTCCGCCCGAAACAGCCCACCGACGTGCCCGCGGGCGAGGTCCAGGGCGGTCAGCTCGGCGCGCAGCCGTGACCCGGCCGCGGCCCACATCCGAGCGTTCTGCTCCAGGACGATGGCGTTGCAGACGATCGCAAACAGGAGCACGGCCGCCACCGCGCCGGCTGCGAAGCGGGCTCGAAGAGTGCCGAAACTCACGTCTCGCGCCAGCTCCGCGAGCAGGAGGAGCAGCATGACCACCCCGGGAAAGATGTATCGCGTTGCCTCCGGCGTGCGGGCGCCGCCCGGCGCGAACGCCGGGGCGCCAAGGAGGACGATCAGGGCCGCGAGGACTGCCCAGAACTCGGCCGGCACCCTCGTCGTCAGCGCCCTGGCGGCCGTCACCCCCACGATCGCTCCAGCGATCGCGTAGCTGAGCGGGGTGAGGAGATGCCCGGTCGGCCAGTGGAACACGCCGGTCGCCGCGGCGGCCATCACGGCCAGCGACTGGATCTCGAACCGTGGCAGTTCCCGCAGTTGCTCGCCGAGGGAGGGACCCACGGGAAACGGCTCGCGAAGGGTGACGTACCAGGCGGCGAAGACGACCAGGGGTGCTCCGAACACCCAGGCCCGCCGCCATCGCTCCGGGGCCGGGCGCGAGAGCACGAGCACCGCCGCGGCTACGGCAAACGCCGTACCCAGCGGATGAGACGTGATCGAGACGAGCAAGAGCCCACACGCGGCGAGGTCCGCCCGCAGGTCGCGTCGCTCGAGAAGGAGGAGCATCCCGAGGCCGGCCACGAGGGCGACCTGCGTCGGGATCCGCAGGGCGGTCGAGGTGACCTCGCCGCTCGAGCCAAGGAACAGGATGAGGACGGCGCCCGGCAGCGCCATCAGGGAGCCCACGCGGCGCGCCGCGAGGACCAGGAAGAGAGCGGCGGTGGCGGCGGTGAGCGCCATGCCGACTGCTCGGTAGGGCAGGTAATCGCCAATCCCGATCGTGCTGAACGCGACCTTGTAGAAGACCGTCGGCAGGACGATCAGGTACTTGCCGGGTGGGGCGTGGAGGATCGCGTGGAGCAAGGGCTCGGTGGCCAGCCGATCGGCGATGCCCCATTCGTCGCCCTTCAGCGTCTGCCCGCTGCCCGCGACAACGATCACCACGATCGAGATCACGGCCGCGACCGCGAACACGATCCAGGCGACCCGCGCCTGCCCCTCCTCGCGGCTGACGGACGCGATGCGACTGGACCCTCGCACAGGCGCGCGGAGGCTACTCGCGGATTCGATCAGGCGCTCTTCGCGCCCGCGAGCACCTCGTCGGACGTCGCCACTCGCGCGCCCGCGGCGCGCATCTCCTGGAGCGCGCGGTCTCCGTCTCCGGGAGTGACGTCCACGGCCCGGACCGCGTCCCCGATCACCGTGACCTCGAAGCCCTCCCCGCACGCATCGATCGCCGAAGCGCGGACGCAGTAGTCCGTCGCCAGGCCGCAGATGTAGACGTCGTCCGCGTCGTTGTCATGAAGGATCCGCGCGAGGTCGGACTTCTCGAAGCCCGAATATCCCTCGTCCTCCCGGCTCTGTCCGACGTTGACCACCGCATCCACGCGGATGCCCCGCATGGCGGAGTGGAATTCCGCGCCGTGCGTGCCCTGAACGCAGTGGACCGGCCACGGGCCACCCTCGGTCTCGAACGACGCGTGGTCGGGCGGATGCCAGTCCCGGGTCGCCGCGATGAAGTCGAAGTGCTCTGCGAGCCGCTTGACCGGACCGGCGATCTCGTCCCCTCCGGGCACCGCGAGGGCGCCGCCCGAGGTGAAGTCGTTCTGGAAGTCGATGATGAGCAGCGCCTTGGCCATCACTTCCCCTCTCGAGGTTCGTCGGTGCCGATGGTACTCCGGCACTACGCGTAGGCCACGGCGCCGCCGCGGCGTGGGTCGCCGCCACCGCTGAGCTCGCCCGTGGCGGGACCCCGGGCGACGGCGTGGACGCCGCCGAAGAAGAGATTCCGCTCCTGCCAGTTGACGAGCTGAAAGCCGCGCCCGGCGAGCGTGTCCAGCCCCTGCTCGTCGATGCCGGGCTCGGCCTGCACGGCGCCGGCCTCGAAGTGGACGCGCGGCGCATCCACCGCCTCCTGAGCGTCCATGCCGTCTGCGATCACGCGGATGATCGTCTGCAGGACCGCCGAGCGGATCCGGTTCGAGCCCCCGCTTCCGAGGCCCATCTCGAGCTCGCCGTCGCGGAGCACGACCGTCGGCGACATCATCGACGGGACTCGGCGGCCCCACGGTGTGGTGTGGAAGCCGAGCGGGTTCAGGTCCTCCTCTCCCAGCATGTTGTTCACGTGTACGCCGGTGCCGGGGACGATCATGCCCGAGCCCGTGCCGTTGGAGCAGGTGACCGCGGCACAGCGCCCCTCGCGATCGACGGCCGTGATGTGGGTGGTCGAGCCGAGTCGGTCGCCTGGTCCGTGCTGCCCCGGCTCGCGCGGCCGGGTTCCGGAGCGGACCCGACCCGCGGCATCCTCGATGCGCCCGGGCATGAGGAACTCCCTGACGAATCCGTCCTCATAGAGACCATGGAAGAAGGCCTCCGTTCGCGCGAGCTGGGCCTCCTCCATCGCGGCGACCACGGTCGCGAGATCGGAGGCGCCCGCCGCATCCAGGAGCGCCAGCGCGAGCGCGATCAGCACGCCACCGGAGGACGGGGGCGGATTCGTGAGCACGTCCCGCCCTCGGTAGCGGGCGCCGACGGGCTCGCGGACCTCCGGCTCATAGGCCGCCAGGTCGTCGGCTCCAAGCGTCCCGCCCCGCTCCACGACCCAGTCCGAGATCCTCAGCGCCACTTCGCCGCGATAGAAGGGCTCTGGCCCCTCCGCGCCGTAGCGCTCGAGCGCGTCACCGAGCTCGCGGAACACGAAGCGCTCGCCCTTCCCGAGGATCCGGCCACCGGGAGCGTAGATGACTGCGCCCTCCGGCTGATCGGTGAGGATCGGCTCGAGGATCCGGAAGATGAATGCCTGCTGGGCATTGACCTCCACGCCATCGCGCGCGAGCTTCGCCGGCTCACGGACGAGCTGGGCGAGCGATACCGACCCGAACCGATCGAGCGCGTGCGCCAGGCCGGCCGCGGTCCCAGGCACCCCGCACGACGCCGCGCCGACGTTGAAGACCTGCGGCGACTCCGGGCTGAAGTAGACCGGAATCGGGACGAGCTCGGATCGCCGCTCCCCGACCGTACGGCCCGGGACCTCGACGAAGAAGTCCAGGAGGACGTCCTCCTTGGCCGGGTCGTGGACGAGCATGAACCCCCCCGCGCCGAGCCCGGTGAGCGGGCTCTCGGCGACGAACGATGTCAGCACCGCGGCCACGGCGGCGTCGACGGCGTTGCCCCCCTCCCGCAGCACGCGCGCGCCGGCCTCCGCAGTCAGCGGATGGCCCGCCGCCACAGCACCCCGCGCGCTCATCCTGCAACCCGGTAGACGCCGAAAACCGAGTCTGGCGAGGAAGCAGGGAGGGCGCCCACGCGAGCGTAGTGGAAACCTACGTGAGCGAGGCGCCCGACCGATGACATAGCCAGACGAAGGTTTGCAGGCGTCTGGCTAGCGGCCGGGGACGAATTCGGGAACGTCGATCGATAGGTCTCGGGGCCGTGACTCGAAGCTCTTCGCGGTGCCGGCGCGCCGGTCCTCAGGACGGCGTACCGCCGTCGTCGTCGTCCCCGCCGCCCGGCGCTCGATGCCGCCCGAGCCATCCTTGCGACGCCCGCGGCCGTCGAAGCGCGTCGCGATCACCGTGACCCACACCTGGTCGGACAGGGTCTCGTCGAGGTTGGCGCCGAAGATGATGTTCGCGTCCGGATGGGCCGCCTCCTGGACCACCTGGGCGGCCTCGGAGACCTCGAGGAGCCCGAGGTCCGGACCGCCGGTGATCGACAGCAGGATCGAGCGGGCGCCGTCGACCGAGGTCTCGAGCAGGGGCGAGGAGACGGCGCGCTCCGCGGCCGCGACCGCTCGCGTCTCCCCGGTGCCCATGCCGATTCCCAGAAGAGCGTGCCCGGCGTCCCGCATCGTCGTACGGACGTCCGCGAAGTCGAGGTTGATCAGTCCTGGGAGGGTGATGAGCTCGGAGATGCCCTGCACGCCCTGGCGCAGCACGTCGTCGGCGACCTGGAACGCCTCGACCATGGTCGTCTCCCGCGAGAGCACCGTGAGCAGCCGCTCGTTCGGGACGACGATCAGGGTGTCGACCTCGGCGCTCAGCGCCTCGATCCCCTGCTCCGCCTGCGTTCCGCGTCGAGTTCCCTCGAACCGGAACGGCTTGGTCACGATGCCGACCGTGAGCGCCCCGACGTCACGCGCGAGGCGCGCGATCACCGGTGCGGCGCCCGTGCCGGTGCCGCCGCCGACCCCCGCGGTCACGAAGACCATGTCGGAGCCCTTCAGGAGCCGCTTGATCTTGTCCTGCTCCTCGAAGGCGGCCTGGTAGCCGAGCTCGGGGTTCGAGCCGGTTCCGAGTCCCCGCGCAACACCGCTGCCAAGGTGGACGGTGACGTCGGCGGTCGACTGCTGAAGCGATTGGAGATCGGTGTTGACCGCCATGAACTCGACGCCCGGGATCTGCGCTTCGATCATGCGGTTGATCGCGTTCACGCCCGCGCCGCCCACGCCAACGACGCGGATCACCGGCATATGGGGCCGCGGCGGGCCGTGGTAGTCCGCGAGCCCCGGTTCCTCGCGCCCGTAGGCCGGGCCCTCGACGTCGTGCTCCTCGGCGAAGATCCGGGTCAACCGCTCCTTCGGCGGTGGCACATCGGTCAGCTCGTCGACCCGGTAGGCGCGAACGCGCTCGGGATCCGGGGGCGCGGACCGGGTCTCCTCCTGGATCTGGGGCGCCTCGGGCGGTGGAGCCGTCTCGCCGGAATCCAGCACCCGGGTCGCGTCGTCCTCGTCGGCCCGGGCCTCGGGCGCCGGCTGTTGCTCCGCGGGCTGCTCCTCCTCGTCTCGGATCGTCGAGCGGAAGAGATCGGCGAGCGGGCCCTCGCGCATGCTGGCCCGCTTACGACGCGCCATTCGTCAGGACCTCCTCGGCCAGCTCTCGGTAGTACTGGGCGGCGTTCCCCTGCGGATCGTACTTGAGCACGCTCGACCCGCGAACCGGCGCCTCGGCGAACTTGATCGCCTTGCGAATACGCGATTTGAACACGAGCTCACCGAAGTTCTCCTCGAGGATCTCGACCGCTTCCTTGGCGTGGATCGTCCGCGAGTCGAGCATGGTGGGGAGGATCCCCTCGATCTGCACCCGTGGGTTCAGGTTCTCGCGGATCATCTCGAGCGTGTTCTGGAGCTGGACGAGGCCCCTCATGGAGAGATATTCGCACTGGACGGGGACGATCACCTTGTCGGAGGCCGTGAGGGCGTTGACCGTGAGCAATCCGAGGCTGGGGGGCGTGTCGATGCAGACGAAGTCGTAGTCGTCCACGACGGCGGAGAGCGCCTTCTCCAGCGAGCGCTCGCGGCCGATCTGCATGCTCATCGCGATCTCTGCGCCGGCGAGGTCGATCGAGGCAACGGCGACGTCGATCTCACGCCCCTCGATCACGTCGCGGATTGGAATGTGGTCGACCAGGACGTCGTACATCGAGCGCTCGACCTTGTCGGGGTCGATCCCCTGGCTCATCGTCAGGTTTCCCTGCGGATCGAGGTCGATGGCCAGCACGTCGTGCCCGGACTCGGCGAACGCGACCGCCAGATTCAGCGTCGTGGTGGTCTTCGCCACGCCGCCCTTCTGGTTCGCGAACGAGATGATTCTCGCGCGACGCTCGGACTCGTCGCCGATGTGGGCGCCGGGTGGCTTGCCGACTCCCGGCCGGCGCACGGGGGCGAGCGCCTGCTTCGCACTCATCCTGCGCTCGTCGTCCTCCTCGGGCTCGGGCTGATTGACAGGCGGCTTCGACTCCGCCTCCACGGGCTGAGGCTCGGGCTTCGCCTCCTCCGGCGGCTCCGCGGGCTGAGGCTCGGCCTCCGCCTCCTCCGGCGGGTCGGCGGCAGCGGGCTCGGGGGCGGCCGGCGGGTCCTCGCTCGCCTGCGTTTCGGGGCCGCGCTCGGGTTCCGCCGGCGGGGCGGGCGGGCGCTCGATCTCGGTGCGATCGTTGCGCTCTCGACGCTTCTCGGCGTGGCCGTTTGGGGACCACTCGTCGCCGGACAGGGGGACGTCTGACTTTGAACCGCGGCTGAAGAGACCCATTGATCGCGATTATTCGCACGCGCTCGTGCGTTTCCTCCTCCTGAGAGGCATTCATCACGGGGCCAATCTCCTGCCGGCCCAAGAACGAGCCGACGGGGCGCGGCAACGAGGGAGGTCGCGCGATCGAGTGCGGGCTTGGGGCCCATATAGGCCCGCAATCACTCACTCGGCGCTCGAGTGAGTGAATCGGCCGCATATATCGGCTCAAATCGTTCACTCAGTCCGTGATGGTCGCGGCCACCCGTACTTGCCTTGTTCCGCATCGCGGTTTGCATACTGCCCGACCGTCAATATGTCCGGGCAATGCCCGACCTCCTCGACAAGCGCCTGGTGATCGTCACCGGCAAGGGCGGCGTGGGCAAGTCGACCGTCGCCCTTGCCATGGGGCTCGCCGCCGCCGCCGAGGGGCGGCGCACGATCGTTTGCGAGGTCTCCTCTCAAGAGCACACGTCTCAGGTCTTCAATCGCGCGGAGGTCGGCTTCCACGAGGTCGAGATGGCCGACAACCTGTGGGCGATA
>DATAOX010000040.1:0-3139 GCA_036265555.1 Solirubrobacterales bacterium | reverse complement strand
ACGTACCTCGTCGGCGACGCCGCCAGGAAGGACGAGGACGGCTACCTCTGGGTCCTCGGGCGCGTGGACGACGTCATCAACGTCTCCGGTCACCGGATGTCGACGGCGGAGATCGAGTCCGCGGTCGTCTCTCATGCGAAGGTCGCGGAGTGCGCGGTGATCGGTCAGGCGGATGAGGACACCGGCCAGTCGATTTGCGCGTTCGTGACGCTCGAGGGCGACCTCGACGGCTCCGACGAGATCAAGGAGGAGATCCGAGAGCACGTCGCGATGCGGATCTCGAAGATCGCGCGGCCCAAGCGGATCATCTGGACCGGCGATCTGCCGAAGACCCGTTCGGGGAAGATCATGCGCCGCCTGCTCCGCGACATCGCGGAGGGACGCGAGCTCGGCGACGTGACGACACTGCGCGATCCGGCGGTCACGGAGGAGCTCGAGCAGAAGGTCAAGGAGCGTCAGGCCGGCGGCGAGGGCGAGGGCTAGGAAGGACCTCGCGCGGAGCCCAATCAAGGGTCCAATCCACCGCGCCGACCTCGAAAGGTGCATTTCCCGCGCCCTGCGCGGGAAATGCACCGCTCGACGGCGCAGTCAGATCCGAACGCGCCGTTCGATCACGTGCTTCGCGGGGTCGAAGCCCTCCAGCGGAAGCACATCGTCCCAGCCCTCGAGCGCCCGCTCGGGGACCAGGCCCACGATCTCGGCCGCCACGGGGCGGGCGCCGCCAGGCCCGGCAAGCCCACGGATGCGCTCGACCACCACCGCGAGCGGCACGGCGTTCGGATCGTGGACGTTCGTGGACACCTGCGTGCGCCCGTTCCCCAGATCGACCCCGATTGCGCGAACGCCCTCGAGGCCGCCGCCGGCTTCGCGTAGCCGCGATGCGATCTCTTTCGCTGTGCGGAGGTCGCCATCGGCGAGCTCCACGTTGAGGGCGACGAGGGGCGGGCGGGCGGTGACGAGGGTCGCACCGGACCGCTCGTGAACCCGCTGCGGCCCGAAGTCGGGCCGCAGCTCCCCACTGTGCAGACGGCGAGCGAGCTCGACGAGGCCGCCGGCACGAAAGAACGCGAGCTCGCGGCGGCTCTCGTGGCGGGCGAGGTCCCCGTAGAGGAAGACGGGCACCTCGAGCTCGGCACCGACCTCACGAGCGGTGGTGAGCGCCGCATCGCAGGCCGCGTCGCGGTCGTCCTGGCGCAGCCAGACCACCGGACACACGTCGAGCGCGCCGATGCGCGGATGAGCGCCGTCGTGCCTTCGCATGTCGATCCGCTCGACGCATGCCCGAGCACCATGGATCAGGGCGCTCGCGGACACCTCGGGCGGCGCGCTCAAGGTGACCACGCTCCGGTTGTGGACGGCGTCCGAGTGGACTTCCAGCATCGCCGCCCCGGTGGCGAAGGCGCCCGAGATCTCCTCGATCCTGCGGCTCTCGCGGCCCTCAGAGAAGTTGGGCACACCCAGCAGCATTCGGCGGCGCCCCTAGACCAGAAGCTCGCCCTCGCGGATGACCTCCCTGCCGTCCACGGTCAACGTGGGCTCCATGACGACGCAGTCGAGATGCACCGGGACCTGGATCTCGCCGCCGATCCCCGCGGAGGCGCCGAAGGCCACGTGCACGGTCCCGAGGATCTTCTCGTCCTCCAGCAGTTCCCCGGTGAGGACCGCCCTCTCGTTCGTTCCGACGCCGAGCTCAGCGACCCGATGTCCATCCGGCCCGGCGGCACGCAGCTGACGCAGGAGCTCCGCCCCCATCTCGCCGGTCGCGTCGACGAGAGCGCCGTCCTCCACCCTCAGCTCGACCGGCTCGTCGGGGATCCCGATCGAGGCGATGGTCCCGTCCACGAACAGCGTTCCGCCACCGGCGTCGTGGCGCGGTGAGACGAATCCCTCGCCGCAGGGCAGGTTCCCGAACGCGCCGGGCTCGGTCAACTCGCCGTTGTCCGGGATGGCCTCGCGGCCTTCGATGGTCAGGGTCAGGTCTGACCCCTTCGCGCAGGTGATACGCGCCTCGCTACCGGCATTGAGGATGTCCGCCACGACGTGGCCCCGACGGCGAAGCGCCGCCATGTCCGCGCTCATCACCCGGGCCAGCATCTCCTCGGTCACCCCGGGCAGCGTTGCGGCCCGCGCCCCGCCATCCGTCGCCGCCTTGCGGGCGGCCGTGTGGGAGAGCGACTGGACCGTCGGCGCCAGCACCACGTCGGCCCTGAGCATCGCGGCGGCGACGGTCTCCGGTGGCTCGACACCATGCTGTTCCCGCTCCGCGAACACCGCGAGCACAGCTTCGGCGCCCACACCCTCGGCCTCAGCGCGCAGTCGCTCGGCCAGCCGCTGCGTCGCCGGGTTGCAGACGACGACGACGCCATCGCCCTCCCCCACTCCCAAGCACTCGCGAATAACGGCCTTGACGGCCCGTTCCAGGTCGCTCATCGATCCGCAGCGTAGATCACTCGATCCGGCGCGCACCCCCCGCCCGAGCGCCCTGATACCGCCGCTACGATCTGAACCCCGCCGGAGTAGCTCAGTCGGTTAGAGCAGCGGAATCATAATCCGCGTGTCGCAGGTTCGAGTCCTGCCTCCGGCATCCAGCCTGCGGCCCGGGCTCTAGTCGTTCCTGACGGCGTGCTGGGCTTCCCCGACGCCGGGGCCGCTGGGCTGACCGCCGCCGGCGGCCCGCGTGGCCTGCGCCCCGCTGGCGACGGAGAGCGGCGTCGACGGCGCCCACATACCCTCGTCGAACACGGTGCCGGTGTGTCGCTTGCCGATCGCGAACACGGTCGCCGCCGTGCCCGAGGCGTTGAACGAGGTCGAGATGTAATCGCCGACCATCGGCCCCTGGGAGGTCGCCGCGATGTCGTGGAGCGACATCGGCCCGGCGAGCTGGGTTGGGGCGCTCCAGTGCGCGCCGCCGTCGGGTGAGGACGTGTAGCCGACCTTGAGCTGGCAAGTGTCGAGCGTGCAGGCGGCGTCCGGATAGAAGTAATACGTCAGCGCCAGGTGCGCGCCCGACCCCGAGGTGGCGGGATCCACGGCCAGGCCCGGGATGAAGTGGTCGACGCCGCTGCCGACGGGATCAATCGGGATCCGCTTGACGGCGCTCCAGTTCATGCCGTCGGACGAGCTGCTGAAGACGATGTCG
>DATAOX010000039.1:0-3225 GCA_036265555.1 Solirubrobacterales bacterium | reverse complement strand
CGCGACGCTCGAGAAGCGGACCAAGCTCGAGATCTACCTCTCGATCGGCCGTGGCCGCGGCTACTCGCCGGCGGAGGAGAACAAGACCGAGGACCAGCCGCTCGGCGTGATCCCGATCGACTCGATCTTCTCGCCGATCCGGCGCGCCGCGTACGCCGTCGACACCTCCCGCGTTGGCCAGCGGACCGACTTCGACAAGCTGTCGCTCGAGATCGAGACCGACGGCTCGATCGAACCCGCCGGTGCGCTTCGCGAGGCGGCGGAGATCCTCATCAAGAGCCTGGCGATCTTCACCGATGCCGATCGCGTGGAGGAGCTCACCAGCCGCGACGGCGCAGGCGCAGCCGAGGCCGCGTTCGCACCGCACGCCGCCGCGGAGGGCGACGACCGACTGATCGAGGAGCTCGAGATCGGTGTCCGCGCGTACAACTGCCTGAAGCGTGCCGGCATCCAGACCGTCGGCGACCTGGTGCAGCGCTCCGAATCGGAGCTCAACGCGATCCCGAACTTCGGCAAGCGCTCGACCGACGAGGTCAAGGACGCGCTGAACGCCCTCGGGCTCTCGCTGCGAGACGAGTGACCGATGCGCCACGGCAAGCAGCGAGGGAAGCTCAGCCGTGACTCCGCGCACCGGAAGGCGCTGCTGCGCAACCTCTCGCGCGAGCTGATCGAGCACGAGCGCATCAAGACGAGCCAGGCGAAGGCCAAGGCGGTCAAGCCAGAGGTGGAGAAGCTGATCACCCTGGCGAAGGGCGGTGACCTGCACGCTCGGCGCCAGGCGCTGTCGGCGCTTGGCCAGGACCGTTTCGTCGTGCACAAGCTGTTCGAGGAGATCGCCCCGCGATACGTCGAGCGTCCCGGGGGCTACACGCGGATCGTGAAGCTCGGCCCGCGCCGCTCTGACTCCACCGAGATGGTCTTTCTCGAGCTGGTCTAGCTCGTCTCGGTCAACGCCGGCTTGATCTCGAACGAGCTTCACGGGCGATGCGAGCGGTTGCGCTCGCTTCATGTCCGCGGTGAGCCGTTGGTACTTCCGAACGCCTGGGACGTCGCGTCGGCTATCGCGGTGGTCGACGCAGGATTCCCGGTTGTGGCGACGACCAGCGCCGGCGTGGCGGCGGCGATTGGATACGAGGACCACGAGGAGGCGCCGGCCCAGCAAATGCTCGCCGTGGCCGCGCGCATCGCGAAATCGGTGGACGTGCCGGTGACGGTGGATGCCGAGTCCGGGTACGGCCTCGGCGCACGGGACCTCGTCGCCGCCCTGAGCGAGGCCGGGGCGGCCGGTTGCAACATCGAGGACACCGATCACGAGCGGAGCGAACTTCGCGACGTGCGCGACCAGGCGGAAAGCCTGCGCGCGATCAGGGAGGCGGCGTCCGCGGATGGTTATCCGCTCGTCATCAACGCCCGAATCGACGTCTTCCTCCCGGGTGTGCGCGCCGGATCCGACGAGAGCGAGGAGGCGTTGGTGGGCGGGGCGCTGGAACGAGCGCGCGCGTACCTCGACGCCGGCGCCGACTGCGTCTACCCGATCGCCCTCTGGGAGCGGGGCGCGCTCGAGCGGCTCGTCGCCGATACCCCGGGGCCGGTGAACGTCCTTCGGATCCCGCCGGCCCCATCATTCGTCGAGATGGCGGCATTGGGCGTGGCGCGCGTCAGCTACGGCGGCCTCCTCCACCACGACGTGATGGAAAAGTTCGCCCGAGAGCTCGAGGCGATCTCATCCAACGTCGAGGGTCTCTCGGAGCACCGACGCCAGCGGGGCGCGCAATAGCCTGCCGGTGGTGGGCGTCCTCCGCCTCACCATCGCGTACGACGGATCGCCCTTCGCCGGCTGGGCCGCGCAGCCCGGCCTCCGCACCGTTCAGAGCGAGCTCGAGGCTGCGCTCGAGACGCTGTTTCAGCGCCCGGTCCCGCTGACGGTCGCCGGCCGGACCGACGCCGGCGTCCATGCGTGGGGGCAGGTGGCGAGTTTCGAGGCGCCGGCGGACCCGCCGGATGGGCTCGTTCGACGCGTGAACTCGATGTTGCCCGCGGAGATCGCGGTGCTGACAGCCGAGGCGGCGCCGGATGGATTCGACGCCCGGCGCGATGCCCGCTCACGGACCTATTGCTACTGGGTGATCGCCGGACCGGTTAGAAACCCGCTGCAGGCGGGGCGGGCGCTGTGGTGGCCGTATCGGGTCGACGCCGAAGCGCTGGACCGCTGCGCCGGCATGCTCCTCGGGAGCCACGACTTCACCGCCTTCACCCCGACTCAGACCGAGCACGTGCGCTTCGAGCGAAACGTGGTGCGTGCCGAATGGCGGGCCCACCCGCTCGGAGCGCCGTTCCCGGGCCGGTTGCTGGAGTTCTGGATCGAGGCGGATGCCTTCATGCGCCACATGGTGCGCATCCTCGTCGGGACGATGCTCGGCGTGGCCGATGGCCGGCGCTCACGGGAGGACTTCGAGGGGCTTCTCGAGGGTGCTCCGCGAGACCGCGCGGGCGACACCGCCCCCGCGCAGGGGCTGTACCTGGCGGCGGTTCGCTACTGACGCGACCGCATCGGGGGGTCAGGCGAGGGCGGCCTGATGCTCCTCCGTTCGCCCGTTGGGCCGGATGTGGACGATGCGCCAGCCGCGGCCGCTGAGAGCGTCGGCGATCAGGCGCCGGTGGCACCGTCTCCAATCCCCCTCCGCGCACATGATCGCGGTGGGCTGGCTGCGCGCAAGCTCCTCGAGCCGCTCGAGGCCGGTGGCGAACTCGTCGGTCTCCATGTACTCGGCGTAGCCGCGGAACGCGTCGTTGCGCCACACCGCCGCGGGCCCTCGGGGGGTCCTGCTCGCCCTCCGGCGTCCGCCGAGCTCCTCGCCGAACGGCTCGTAGTCGACTCCGGCGGCGGCGAGCGAGTCGCGAAGCGCGCCGGCATTGAACTGCGGATGGCGCCGCGAGCCCGGAAACCGCCTGACGTCGCACAGGACCTCGACGCGATGACGGCCGAGGAGGGCGACGAAACGGTCGACCGCGTGCGTGGAATGCCCGATCGTAAACAGCTGGTCACCGGCGGCCATACCGAGATTGTGGCCGCATTGACCGTCCCTAGAATCGAACCGGAGGGCTGACGCCCTCACCAAGCCACATGATGCGCGTTCTGCTGACCAACGACGACGGGATCGGGGCGGAGGGGCTCCATGCGCTGCGGCGGGCGCTTGGCGACGTCGACGGGATCGAGGTCCACGT
>DATAOX010000038.1:0-9567 GCA_036265555.1 Solirubrobacterales bacterium | reverse complement strand
GCGCAGGATCTTGTAGCCGAGCCGAAGATGCGAGGGCACGCCGGACATGTCGTCCAGCTGGAGCGGCCTGCCGTGCCCGGGGAGCGCATCGAAGTCACCGCGCTCGATCCCATCCTGAATCTTTGCCTCGGCGATCCGCGCGAAGATGCTCATCGCCGCTCACCCACGATCCTGGAAGTTACCGCGCCTCGACCCTACGTCGAGAGGTGCGTTTTCCGCGCGTGGCGCGGATTTTGCACCTCTCGGCCGGCGGCGGTTCGCCGAGGGCCGGCGATCTGCATCGCCCGCCTGGTAAGCTTGGACTTACCGTAAGTGGCAGCTAACCGACAATCGGTCGACGGGCTCGCGGCCCTCGGCGATCCAACGCGGCGCGCGATCTTCGAGCGCCTCGCCGGGCGTCCAAGGGCCGTGGGCGAGATCGCCGAGGAGCTACCGGTCACCAGACCGGCCGTATCACAGCATCTGAAGGTGCTCAAGGACGCCGGGCTCGTGGTCGATACGCGGATCGGTACACGGCGCGTTTACCGGGTGGACCCCGACGGCATCGACGCCCTGCGCTCCTACCTCGACCGGTTCTGGAATCGCGCCCTGGCCGCGTTCAAGGACGCGGCCGAGCGCCGAGCGAAGGAGGTCTGATGCAAACCGAGGCAAGCGCAACCTCAGTGCGTACGGACGTGGTCGTCGACGTTCCCGTCGGCCGCGCGTTCGAGGTGTTCACGCAGGAGATGCCGAGCTGGTGGCATCCGGATCACCATCTGATCGAGGTGGAGCTCGCCGAGATGGTGGTCGAGCCGCGAGTCGGAGGACACATCTACGACCGCGGCATCGACGGGAGCGAGTGCCGCTGGGCGACGGTGCTCGCGTACGAGCCGCCCAGCCGGATCGTCTTCAGCTGGAACATCTCGACGGAGTGGAAGCTCGAGTCGGACCCCGCGAAGGCGAGCGAGGTCGAGGTTCGCTTCAACCCCGAGGGTCCCGCGCGAACGAGGGTCGAGCTCGAGCATCGCAACCTTGACCGCCACGGGCGGGGCTGGGAGGACATGCGCGACGCGGTCGGATCGCCGGACGGCTGGCCCGACGGCCTGGTGCGGTACGCGGATTACACGAACGGGTGAACGGCCCTCAGGCGCCGCCGACCCGGTACTTGAGGTGGGTCACGCCGGGCGCCTCGACGGCGCGGACCTGCTCGAGGCGGACGTCGGCACCCCGCAGGTTGTCGAGGAGGCGAGAACCGCCATACAGCAGCACCGGCACGATCGAGAGGTCGATCTCGTCGAGGAGGCCTGCCGCCAGATACTGCTGCGCCACGCCCGCGCCGCCTGCCAGCGAGACATCCCTGCCGTCGGCGGCCTCCTTGGCCTGCGTGAGCGCCGACTCGATCCCGTCGGTGACGAAGTGGAAGGTGGTTCCGCCCTCCATCTCGACCGAGTCGCGGCGATGGTGCGTGATCACGAAGACCGGATTGTGGAACGGCGGCTCATCGCCCCACCATCCCATCCACGGGTCCTCGCTCCACGGCCCTGGGGAGCCGCCGAACATGTTGCGGCCCATCACCGTGGCGCCGATGTTGTCGAGCCACCCCTCGACGATTGCGTTGCTCGGATTGACCTCGCCACCCTGCTCGCCGTGGGTCTCGCGAAACGCCCGGAGCGGAACGAGCCACTCGTGAAGCTGTTCGCCACCGATCCCAAGCGGGTTCTCCTCGCTCTGCTCGGGCCCGGCGGTGAACCCATCGAGCGACATCGTGATGTTCAGACGGAGCTTGCTCATCTGCGCCTCCCTCGGCTCGCTGTCACCTGAATCATTGATCGGTTCGGGGTTCCGAATTCATCGCGGTCGCTCGCCGCAGGCGAGAGGCGAGCGAGCGCAGATGGTCGACGAGCTCCGGCGGTTCGCTGACCTCGAAGTCGACGCCGAGCATCGCGATCCGCACCGCGAGCCATCCGAGGTCGTCGTCTCCCGTCGTGTATCTGCAGGTGCGGTCGTCGATGGGCTCGACCGCACCCCAATAAGCGGGCACCCGACTCGCGATCTCCTCCGCCGGCACGTGCAGCGTGAGCACCGCCTCATAGCGGCTCGGCGCTGCGGCGAGGCTGCGCTCGACGTACGCCGCCGCGTCCTTCGCCGGCAGGTCTCGCGGGTGGAAGCGCACCCCGGTCGAGGCGGGCCTCGTCACGCGGTCGAGGCGAAACGTCCGCCAGTCGTCTCGGCGACGATCCCAGGCGACCAGGTACCAACGATGACCGCGGTTCACGAGCGAATGAGGCTCGACCTCGCGCCGGCTGTCGGCGCCGTCACGGCTCCGGTAGGCGAAGCGAAGGCATTCCGAGTCGCGGCAGGCGCCGGCGATCACCGTCAGGGCCTGGGGGTGGACCCTCGGCCCGGCGGCCGGCAGCGTGAGCGTCGCCTCTCCCAGTGCGCTCACGCGGCGGCGCAGGTGGGCGGGAAGGACCTGCTCGAGCTTCACCAGCGCGCGTACCGCGGTCTCCTCGATACCGCTGACCGACGCTCCGGCGGCCGTGCGAAGGCCGACGGCGATCGCGATCGCCTCCTCGTCGTCGAGCAGCAGGGGCGGCATCGCGCTCCCAGCCCGGAGGCGATACCCGCCCGCTGGCCCCGTGAGCGACTCGACCGGATAGCCCAGGCGCCGCAGGCGCTCGACGTCTCGGCGAATCGTGCGGCCGGATACCTCGAGCCGGCCCGCGAGCTCGTTGCCGGGCCAATCGCGGCGGGCCTGGAGCAGGGACAGCAGCTCGAGCAGCCGGCTGGACGTCTCGCTCATCGCACCTCATGATGGCGGCAATTGCGGCCTGATACTGACCTAAATTGATCGTAGGGTGCCGGGCGGTTCAACGAGCGAGAAAGGAGCAGCAATGCCCGAGCGAGACGGATACATCCCCGGTGTCCCCTGTTGGGTGGACACCAGCCAGCCCGATCCCGAGGCCGCGGTCGATTTCTACCGAGGTCTGTTCGGGTGGGAGTTCGAGGACGTCATGCCACCGGACTCCCCCGGGAAGTACTTCTCCGCTCGCATCCGCGGGGGCGATGTCGCGGCCGTCGGGTCGATCCCGGAGGGCGCCCCGCAACAGGCGATGTGGAACACGTACATCTGGGTCGACAGCGCCGACGAGACCGCCGCCAAGGTCCGCGACGCCGGCGGCGGCGTTGCGATGGAGCCCTTCGACATCATGGACGTTGGCCGGATGGCCGTCTTCCTCGACCCGGAAGGGGCCGCGTTCTGCGTTTGGCAGGCGAAGCAGCACAAGGGTGCGAAGGTCGTCAACGAGCACGGTGCCCTCAACTTCAACGGCCTGAACACCCGCGATCCGGACCGCGCCAAGGCCTTCTACGGCTCCGTATTCGGCTGGCGGACGCTCAGCCTGGAGGGCGGAGCGGAGATGTGGACGCTGCCCGGTTACGGCGATCACCTGGAGCAGAGCAATCCTGACCTTCGCAAGCAGATGGCCGAGGCCGGCGCCCCGGAGGGATTCGAGGACGTGGTCGCCGCGATCAACCCGATCGCCGACGACCAGCCGGACACACCCGCG
This sequence comes from Solirubrobacterales bacterium, assembly GCA_036265555.1. GTDB lineage: Bacteria > Actinomycetota > Thermoleophilia > Solirubrobacterales > 70-9 > AC-56. Next base: position 6,019 of record DATAOX010000038.1, on the reverse strand, counting down.
CACTGGAGCGTCACGTTCGGCGTCGATGATGCCGATCAGATCGCTCAGAAGGCCACGGAGCTGGGAGGCAAGGTGATCGTCCCGCCGATGGACGCCCCCTGGGTCAGGTTGACGGTCATCGCCGATCCCCAGGGCGCCACGTTCATCGCGAACAAATTCGTGCCCGAGAACGCGGATCTCGCCAAGCGGGCCGATTCGAGCACAGCAGCCGCGTAGCGACACGAGACACGAACGGCGCCGGCCTTGGGGCGTGCGAGCGTCCGATCAGGGGCCGGCGCCGCGGGGCTCCGAAGGGTGACCGGTCGCAACCGCCTCCGGATGACCCGGGTCGGCCGCCGGCGGTGGATCGAGCTGGCGTGAGAGCCAGGCTCCAGCTAGCGCCGCGCCGCCCGCGAGCACGATCGTGTTGAGACGAGCGGCCCTCGGGATGTCGTTCCCGGCGAGCATGCAGGTCACGAGATCCACGCTGTCAGCCAGCGCGGACGCCTCGAGCCACCCGCGAACAGGGGCGCCCCGGTCCAGCGCGATGACGACGCCGAGACCCAGCGCAACGTCACGGCCGCCGAGCATGCGCGCAAAGGCGCGGGTTCCGGGCCGCGCGCCATCCCGCCCGAACATGACCCGGCTTGCCAGGCCGGGCATTGCGAGCGCCGCCGCCCCGATGGCGATTCTTCCCCGCGAGAGGCCGACCGCGATGTCCCGTGGCTCCATCGGCGCGATCCTAGCTCGCAGTGCGGTGCCCGCGTGCGCGGGATATGGTTGGCGATCATGCTCTCGACCGTTGCTGTGGGAACCGACGGCTCGCCGACGGCGAGCGATGCGGTCCGGATGGCGGTCGACGTGGCGCGGCGATACGAGGCCAAGCTCGTGCTCCTCAGTGCGTTCAAGGACTCGGGCAGCGCAGCGGGGACGGGGGCCGATTCCTCGAGCGAGATCGACTGGGCCTCCAGCGGGTCGGCGCGGGTTCGCGAGATCCTCGCTCGCACCGAGGACGAGCTGCGGCGCCAGGGGATCGACTGCACCACGCGCGCCGATGAGGGCGATCCGGCCGAGGTGCTGGTGCGCCTCGCCGAGGAGTCCGGTGCGGACCTCCTCGTGATCGGCAACAAGGGGATGCAGCGTCGGGTGCTCGGGAGCGTGCCGAACACGGTGACGCACAAGGCCCCGTGCTCGGTGCTCGTCGTCAAGACGACCTGACGCGGTCGCGCCCCAAGCGGCAGAATGGGCTTCGCCCATCAACACGGAAGGAGGCCGGAGTGTCCTGGAGCCTGAAGGGGAGCTACTTCGAGACGTGCTCGTGCGACCTCATGTGCCCATGCAACATGTCCTTCGACCACGGCGCGACCTATGACTACTGCCGCGTCACCCTCGTCTTCAATATCAAGGAGGGCGAGATCGAGGGAACGGACGTCAGCGGCCTCAAGGTCGCCGTGATCGCGGACTGCCCCAAGGTCATGACCGAGGGCAACTGGCGTCTCGGCATGTTCGTCGACGAGCGCGCGAGTGACGACCAGATGGAGATGCTCACCGGCGTCTTCGGCGGACAGAGGGGCGGCCCGATGGAGACGGTGGTTCCGCTGGTGGGCGAGATGCTCGGCGTCGAGCGGGCGCCGTTCGAGGTGGTGGAGGACGGGCTACGGCACAGCGTCAAGATCGGCGACGGGATCGACTTCGAGATCGAGGACATCGTGCCCTTTGGCGTCGAAACCGGGCAGCCCGTGCGACTCGTCGGAGTCTTCCATCCGGCAGCGTCCGAGTTCAACGCAGCGGAGGCGAAGCGCTCGAGGATCAGCGCCTTCGGGATCGAGTACGAGGGGAAGACGGGGATCTCGACCTCTGAGTTCGCCTGGGCCGCCTAGCGCCGGGCGGTCGGCCGATGGCGAAGGTGCTGGTCACGGGGATGTCCGGCACGGGCAAGTCATCGGCGCTCGCCGAACTCGATCGCATGGGCTACCGGGTGGTCGACACGGATGACCCGGGCTGGACCGACTGGGTGCCCTCTACGGAGGAGATCGGCGGCGGGGAGTGGCTGTGGGTCGAGGACCGGATGACGGAGCTCCTTCGCCTCGATGATCGTCGCAGCCTGTTCGTTCAGGGCTGTGTGCGAAATCAGGTCAAGTTCTACGACCGCTTCGATGCGGTCGTCCTGCTGAGCGCCCCGGTTGAGGTGATCCTCGATCGCATCGAGGCCAGGGAGACGAACGATTACGGCAAGGCGTCCGCCGAGCGAGAGCTGGTCCTCCATCACGTCGCGACGGTCGAGCCGCGGCTCGGCGCCGGATGCACGCACGAGCTGGATGCGAGCCGGCCGCTCGACGAGGTCGTGGCAGACCTGATTGCGATCTCGGAGGGCTGAACGACGCCGGGTGACTCTGGGATCGGCGGCCGCCGCGGGGGGACCTGGTACGGGGGCTAGCGCGCCCCTGCGCTCGACGGCACTGGCCCGTCCTGGGTGGGCAGCCATGAGCGCTCATCCGCGGAGAGGCCGTGGAGCAGCTGCACCGCGGTCGATCCCTCCCCCACCGCCGAGGCCACGCGCTTGACGGAGGCATGGCGCACGTCTCCCGCCGCGAGGACACCCGGCATGCTCGTCTCGAGCGCCAGCGGGCGGCGATCGAGTGGCCAGCCATGGTCGCGCGGGACGTCCTCGCCGGTGTAGAGGAACCCGTACCCGTCCCTCGCAATCTCCTCCGGCAGCCAGTCGGTGCGCGGGTGAGCCCCGATCAGCACGAAGAGCGCGTCGGCGGGGACCGTCGATTGCTCGCCGGTCGTTCTCTCGCGGAGCACCAGCTCTTCGAGATGCCCCTCGCCTCCGCCGCCAACCACCGTGGTATGAGTGCGCACGTCGACGTTCGGGGTGTCCTCGAGCTGGCGCACCAGGTACTGCGACATCCCGGCCTCCAGCGATGCACCGCGTACGAGGAGCGTGACCCGCCGCGCGTAACGCGCGAGGTGGCGGGCGGCCTGACCAGCGGAGTTTCCGCCGCCTGCGACGTAGGCGTCCTTTCCGATGAGCGCGTGCGCCTCCGAGACGGGGCCGCCGTAAAAGACGCCGGCGCCGCTCAGGTCCTCGAGCGAGGAGACTCCCAGGCGCCGGTACGTGGCGCCGGTCGCGAGGATCACGGCGGCGGCGCTGACTGACCGGCCATCCGAGAGCGAGATCTCGAGTCGGTCCTCCGAGCGAGAGAGCCCCGTCGCTGCGTGCAGGAACAGGAAGCTTGCCCCGAAGATCGACGCCTGCTCATGGGCCTGCTCGGCGAGCCGGCTCCCGCTCACGCCGCGCGGGAAGCCCAGGTAATTGCGGATGAGCGAGCTCGATCTGACCTGGCCGCCGATGCCCCCCTCGTCAACCACCAGCGTGCGCAGCCCCTCGGAGGACCCGTAAACGGCGGCCGACAGGCCGGCCGGCCCTGAGCCGACGATCGCGAGGTCGTACGCGCACTGCTCGAAATCGGTCGGAGCGCCGGCGGCCGCCGCGATCTCCCCGTTGGAGGGATCGCTCAGGGAACGCCCGCCCGGAAGGACCATCAGGGGGAGCCTGGCCTGGGAGCCGGCCTTGGCGAGAAGCTCGCGACCCTGCTCCGAATCGGCCAGGCAGAAGGCATGCGGGACCGCACAACGGGCGAAGATCTCTCTCAGCTCGAAGGCCCTGCCCGACCACGTCTCACCGACGATGTGAACCGTTTGGGGAACCGTCCGGCGCTCCGTCGCCCATTCGAGCAAGACGCTCGCGATCGTCTGATGGAAGACCTCATCCGGCGAGGCCGCCGGCCTGGGGACGTAGTAGTCGACGCGTCCCAGGGCCATCGCGTCGAGGATCGCGTCGGCCTTCGGCCGGTTCTCCCAGGCGCCCCCTGCGACCACCAGGCCACGTTTGGCGCGGGGATGCAGCTGATGGGCTTGGTCGAGAAGCTCACGGCCCGTTTCATTGAGCAGCGACTCGCCCGCGAGCAGCAGCGCCACCTCCTCGCCGTCGCGAGCCAGTTGCGCAAGCTTGCGGTGCGCCTCCTCCGGATCGCTCAGGCCCTCGACACCGTAATCACGCTCGTAGCGATGGCTGAGCTGAGTAACGACGTCCTCGAGGGCGCCCTGGTCTTGATCGACGGCGACGAGAACGGGGACGGGCACAATGTGTCCGAGCCTAGCGACCACCGGCGACCGGTTCGGTCGTCGCGTCCCGGGTTCGCATTCGGCTCGATGCCTGAACTGGCACACTCTGGCGCGTTGTCCGCGTATCGGCAACAGGCCCATCTCGACGCCCCGCTGGGGGCGGTGTGGAGCCTGGTCGGAACACCGACCCGTTACCCGGAATGGTGGCCGCGTGTCGTCGAGGTGCGCGGCGAGCGCTTCGAGGAGGGCGACGAGTACGTTCAAGTGACCCGGGAGCCAACCGGGGTCGTGCAGTCAAACTTCCTGGTCGAGCGGTCACTCGACCTGCGCGAGATCCGAATGAGTTGCCAGCTGACCGGCGCCTATGCGCACTGGCTGCTGACTCCGGCTCAAGGCGGGACGTTCGTCGAGCTCGAGATGGGCATGGAACCAAAACGGCTCGGGTATCGACTCTTCGACGCGACGATGGGCAGGCGCTATTTCCGTAGCTGGAGCGAGCAGTCGCTCGAGGCCCTTGGCGCCGCAGCGCGGGACGCCCGCGACCTCGCCCGTCCCTGAGGAGCCGCTGCGAGTTTCAGCGACGCCCCCACCGTCAGGCCGGCCGCGAAGAGAACCGCAGCCCCGAACGCAACCCGTGAGAGGGTGCCATCGGGTCCCTCGGCATTGCGCAGGACCCGGCGAAGCGCCCCGGGGGGTGGGAGCGGCGCAAGAATGGCGTTGTGGCCGAGGCCGACGACCTCCTCGAGCGATCGGATCAACTCGCCCAGCTCGAAGGCGCGCTTGAGGGCGTCCTCCGGGACTCCGCCGGGCGCCTGGTCCTCGTCGGCGGTGAGGCGGGGGCGGGCAAGACGGCCCTCCTTCGACGGTTCCGCGACGAGCAAGGGGAGTCGGTGCGCGTCCTGTGGGGCGCCTGCGAGGCCTTGCTCACTCCCGAGCCTCTCGGGCCGCTCTCGGACATAGCCGAGACGACCGGGGGTGAGCTCGCGGCGGTCGTGGCCGGCGAAGCGCGGCCGCACGAGGTCACGACCGCCTTGATGCGGGAGCTCAAGCGGCGGCCACCGTCGGTGCTCGTGATCGAGGACGCACACTGGGCGGACGAGGCGACTCTGGACGTGATGAAGCTGGTGGGGCGTCGGTTGGAGCAGGTTCAGGGGCTGATCCTCGTGAGTTACCGAGACGACGTGCTGGACCGACGGCATCCGCTCCGGGTGATGCTCGGCGATCTTGGCCCGGGCCGACGGATCGAACGCCTTGCGGTACCCCCGCTGTCGGAGTCCTCGGTCCGGGCGCTCGCCGAACGGTGCGGCGTGGATGGTGCGGATCTGTTCAGCAAGACGAACGGGAACCCGCTGTTCGTCACGGAGGTGCTCGCGGCCGGTGCGGAGACGATTCCGGACACGGTGCGCGACGCGGTGCTGGCGCGGGCGGCGCGGCTTTCGACATCGGCGAGGGAGCTGATCGACGCCGTCGCCGTCGCCCCCGCGGAGATCAAGGTCTGGCTCCTCGAGCAGCTCGTTGAAGAAGCGATGGGAAGCCTCGAGGAGTGCCTTGCCTCCGGCATGCTGAGGGCCTCCGCGGACGGGGTGAGGTTCCGCCACGAGCTGGCACGACAGGCGGTCGAGGAGGCCCTGACTCCGGACCGCCGACTGGATCTCCACCGCCGGGCGCTGGCGGCCCTCGTGGACTCACCGCGCGCAGCCGACGAGAGCTTGCTGGCTCACCATGCGGAAGCCGCCGGCGACGCGGACGCGACGTTGCGATTCGCGCCTGAGGCAGCGGCGCGTGCATCGGTGGTGGGCGCTCATCGGGAGGCTGCCGCTCACTACGGACGGGCGCTGCGCTTCGCCGAGCGCATGACGACGGGAGAGAGGGCGCAGCTGTTCGAGCGCCGCGCCTATGAGTGCTACCT
>DATAOX010000037.1:0-21932 GCA_036265555.1 Solirubrobacterales bacterium | reverse complement strand
GTTGAAGATCAGCCCGAGCACCAGCGTCTGAAGCCAGATGGGGCCCGTCGCCGGATCGATGAACTGCGGCAGGAACGCGAGCAGGAACAGGGCCAGCTTCGGATTCAGCGCTCCCACGATCACCCCATCCAGGTACAGCCGGCGGTGTGAGCGCGTGCGGGCGATTCCAGGCTCGCTGCCGTCGCCGGGACCCAGCAATGCCCGGATCCCGAGGAAGACGAGATATGCGGCGCCCAGGTACTTGACGACGCTGAACGCCTCAGCCGAGGAGGCGACGATCGCGGCGAGCCCCACCGTCGCCGCCAGGACCTGCAGGACGTTTCCGGTCTCCACGCCGAGCGTGGAGATCAGCCCACCCCTCCGACCGTGGACGACCCCCCGGGTGACGATGAAGATGAGCGCCGGCCCGGGCAGCAGCACCAGCCCGGCGCAGGCCAGGGCGAATACATAGATGGTCTCGGGTTTGGGCACGCCAGGACCTTACCGGCGTTTGCCGAGAGTGGAGTTTGGTGCCCCACTGAACACAAAGTCCAATCTCGAATCGCCGAGCGCGGTTTGATGCTGCGGCCTGTGGGGAATTCTTTTCTTCAAGTGGAGGGTCCGCGGAAGCCAACCGATATGGGAGCGCGCTCTTGGTGGGCCGTGCTCAAGCGGACCGTGTCCGAGTTCCGCGCCGACAATCTCACTGATTGGGCTGCCGCGCTCACCTACTACGCCATCCTCTCGATCTTTCCCGCGCTGATCGTCCTCGTTTCGATTTTGGGGCTGGCCGGCGACTCGGCCACCAACGCCATGCTCGACAACATCAACGAGCTGGGTGCCGGCCCGGCCCAGGACATCGTGAGCGGCGCGATCAAGGAGATCGCGGCGAACCAGAGTGCGGCGGGCGTCGCGTTCGTACTCGGCCTGCTCGGCTCGCTGTGGTCGGCCTCGGGATACGTCGGGGCATTCTCACGCGCGTCGAATCAGATCTACGAGATCGAGGAGGGCCGGCCCTTCTGGAAGCTCCGCCCGCTTCAGATAGCCATGACCCTGATCCTGCTGCTCCTCGTCGCAGTGAGCGCGATCGCCGTGGTGATCAGCGGCCCGCTGGCGTCCGAGGTGGGGAAGATCTTCGGCGTCCAGGGGACCGCGGTCACGATCTTCAACATCGCGAAGTGGCCGGTGATCCTGCTGGTCGTGATCGCCATGCTCGCGATCCTCTACTACGGCGCCCCGAACGTCAGACATCCCGGGTTCAGATGGATCACCCCCGGCGGGATCTTCGCGGTGGTCATCTGGATCGTGGCGTCGCTCGGCTTCGCTCTCTACGTGTCCAACTTCAGCTCCTACAACAAGACCTACGGGAGCCTCGCCGGAATCATCGTGTTCCTCGTATGGCTGTGGATCTCGAATTGCGCGGTCTTGCTGGGCGCCGAGATGAATGCCGAGCTCGAGCGCGGTCGCGAGCTCGAGAGCGGCGTGCCCGAGGAGAAGACGATCGCGGTCGAGCCCCGCACCCCGGCCTAGAACCAGCCGAACCGGGCGTAGCCGGAAGGCCGCCTGACATCCCCCATCGACCGCCTGCGGGGAGAGCTGCCACGTCCGCTCCCCTCTCTACTGTGAGCCCGATGAGCGACCAGGCTTCACTTGCCGAACAACCGCCGCTGGCGCCGAGCGTCACGGAGGCCGCCGCGGATGTCAACGGCGACACGGGTGAGCGCGTGTGGATACGCGACCTCGCCGACGGCCAGTCCGTGGCGGGCGTGTTCGGCGTTCGCGAGCGCGAGCTTCGCCAGCGGCGAAACGGCGGCGAGTGGCTTCGCTTGATCGTCTGCGACCGTTCCGGCGCGGTCGAGGCGGTCGCGTGGGATGGCGTCGCCGAGTGCTTCGAGGTCGCCGCGCCCGGATCCGCCGTCCACATCGCGGGGCGCTTCGCGATTCACCCCCAGTATGGGCCCAAGATCACGATCGAGGCGATCCGCGCTCCCGGCGACGGCGAGTTCGACCCCACCGATCTCGCCGAGGGACCGAGCGTTGCGGTCGAGCGGCTGGAGGGGCAGCTCCGCGAGCTCCTAACGACGATCCAAAATCGCCAGCTCGCCGCGCTCCTCGATCGCTTCTTCGGGGCGGACTCTCCCGTGTGGCGGCGGTTCCGCGAGGCACCGGCGGCCAAGTACTACCACCAGGCCTACCGGCACGGACTGCTCGATCACACGGTGTCGGTCGCTGAGGCGGTGAGCGCGGCCGCGGCCGCCTTTCCCGGGGTCGACCGTGACATCGCAATCGCCGGCGCCCTGCTCCACGACATCGGCAAGACGATGGCATACAACGACGACCCGCTCGCGATCGATCTGACCGACGCCGGCCGCCTCCAAGGTGAGATCCCGCTCGGCTACTACCTCGTCCGTCGCGAGGTCGAGCGGATCGAGAGCTTCGATCCCGATCTGGCCCAGGCGATCTTCCACATCGTGCTCTCGCACCACGGAACGCTCGAGAACGGCTCGCCGGTCCTGCCGGCCACTCGGGAAGCGACGCTCGTACACGCCATCGACAATCTCGGCGGCAAGCTCGGGAGCTTCGACCGGATCGAGCGGACGCTGCCGGACGGCGCAACCTGGTCGCGATTCGATCGCGGGCTTGACTCGGCCGCCTACTTCCACTCGCGCGCCGCCTAGCGACCGCCCGAGACGATTTCCACCGACAGACGGCGATCCAGCGGGCGCGCCGGCGACGGGCCTTCGCCCGCCGATCGTGTCCCGCAATTTGCGGAGGCGCGCTCCCCTCCCCCCTCGAAGGAGCCAAGGCGAGCCCGTATGCTCCGCAGCGCGATGAACCGGACGTGCTGCTGTCGGCGCCGGGCGGCGCCGACCTAGAACCCATGGCCAAGGACACCGAGAAGCTGATCCGCCAGCTCTCGCTGATCTCGTTCCTCATGGCCACCGGGAGGCCGGTCTCCGCGCTCGAGATCAAGCGTGAGGTCGAGGGATACAGCTCGATGAACGACGACGCCTTCGCGCGTCGCTTCTACGCCGACCGGGCGGAGCTGGAGAGCCTTGGGATCTCCCTGCAGGTCGACAGGCCAGCCGAGGGCTTCTTCGAGGCGGAGCTGTACGCGCTGCCGCCGGAGAACTACTACCTCCCGCCGATCGAGTTCAGCGACGGCGAGCTCGCCGCGCTTCGCACGGCGCTCGTCCTGCTCGACGGCGAGTTCGCCTACGCGGAGCCGCTGCGGTTGGCGCTTCAGCAGGTCTCGTGGGGCCGCCCGAGCCCGCTTTCCGAGGGCGACTCGGCGTCGATCGACGTGAAGCTCGCGCCCTCCGGTGGCGGCCGCGAGCTGTCGCAGCGCCTCGCGAAGATCGAGACGGCGATCTCCCGGCGCAAGACGATCGAGTTCCGCTACTACTCGATGCAGCGCGACGAGGTGTCGGACCGCAAGGTCGATCCGTACCACCTCGTCTTCCGCAACGGTCAGTTCTACTTGATCGCCCACGCGCACGAGCGCGACGACGTTCGTGTCTTTCGCCTGTCGCGCATCCGCGGCAAGGTCTCCTACGCCACCAAGGCCGAGCACGACTTCGCGCCCCGGGCGGACTTCGACCGCCGCGATTATGCGTCGCGCGCCGACTGGCAGATGGGTGAGATCGAGGGGACCGCGAAAGTGTTCCTGCGCGAGCGCATCGCCTGGCTCGTCGAGCGCGACTTCGGCGGTTTCGGGGAGCTCCGCAGGGCGACGAAGAAGGACGGCGCGCCCGGTCGCGGCTGGATCTTCGAGACCGAGTACGCATCCGGCCGCCTACTCGTCTCCTGGGTGCTCGCCTGGCGCGAGAACGCCCAGCTGCTGGAACCCGAGGACCTCGCCGAGGAGGCCGCCCAGGGTCTTCAGCTACTCCGCAGGCGCCACCGGTCCGGCTTCGACGTCGCGGACACGATCCGCCGGCCGATTGCCGAGGGAAACGGCCGGCCGCGTTCGGCGAACGGACGATCCGAGGCGGTCATTCGCCCCGAGCGCTTTGCGCGGCTCGTCACCCTGGCCGGACTCCTGATCGGCGCTGCGCGCGACGAGACGCCGCTTGCCGTCAAGCGCGTGCTCGAGGAGCTGAACGTCACCCGCGAGGAGCTGAGCGAGGACCTCGATGTACTGAACGTGGTCAACTTCGGCGGGGGCACCTACGTGCTCTACGCGGAGATCGACGGCGACGAGATCCAGGTCGACCCCGACACCTATGGGGACAACTTCGCCCGTCCCGCCCGGCTCTTGCCGCTCGAGGCGAAGGCGCTGGTCGCGGCGATCGACCTGTTCGGCGATCACCTTCCGCAGGCGGGGCTCTCAACGGCGCGCGAGAAGATCGTTCAGGCCCTGGGACACGACCCGTCGCACGAGGGGCTCGAGATCGCGCCGGGTCGGGACGACTCCGAGGTCGTTCGCGCCGTCAACGATGCGATCGAGAAGCGGCGGGTCCTCGAGCTCCACTACTACAAGGAGAACGAGGATGAGTTCATCAAGCGCGAGGTCGAGCCCTATCAGCTGGTAAATGGCCCGGAGGGCTGGTATCTCGGCTGCTACGACCTCGGCCGCGACGACACGCGCCACTTCCGGCTCGACCGAATGAAGGAGGCACGGGCGACCAGGCGCCCGTTCGAGCCGCGGGAGGGAGTCGAGGAGCGGCTGGCGGAGCAGGAATGGCTGGTCCACGGCGAGGTGGGAACAGCCGGCGTCGCCCGCGTCTGGGTTTCGCCGGAGCGAGCGCGATGGCTGCGGGAGGAGCGCACCGTCACGGACGAGCTCTCCGACGGTGCCGTCGTCGTCGAACTTCCATACGGGTCGACCGACTGGCTCGTGCGCGAGGTTTTGAAAGGCGTCGGGGATCTGGTCGTGCTGGAGCCCGAGGACGCTCGCGACGCCGTGCTGCGGGCGGTCAGCGGCAAGGCCTGACGCTGATCGATACCGCCCCGGGTCACCCCGACATCGCGCGCATAGTCGCGCCGAACCCCGGGCCGATGACGCTCACCGGCACGAACACGTATGTCGTCGGAGAGAGCCCCGCTTACGTGATCGACCCTGGGCCCGAGGACGAGGGCCACGTCGCCGCCGTGCGTGCCGAGGCGGAGCGCCGCGGGGCCCTCGGCGGGATCCTGCTCACCCATTCCCATGACGATCACTCCGCGGCGACCTGGATGCTCGACGCGCCGGTCGTGGAGGAGGGCCCGTTTCAGCGCATCCCAACGCCGGGCCACGCGCGGGACCATGTCTGCTTCGTGCTCGGACGCGTCTGCTTCAGCGGGGACCTGATTCTGGGCGAGGGCTCCACCTTCGTTCCCCCCACCGGGGGCTCGCTGACGGCCTACCTCGATTCGCTGCGACGCATCGCGACGTTGGACCTGGAGTTGATCTGCCCGGGCCACGGGCCCTACGTGGTGGACCCGGCCGCGAAGGTGCGGGAGTACATCGAGCACCGCATGGACCGCGAGCGCAGGCTGGTCGCCGCGGTCGAGCGGGGGGAGCGCTCGCGTGCGCGACTGCTCGACGATGCCTGGGACGACGTCCCGAACGAGATGCGCCCGGCGGCTGCCGTCGTGATGGAGGCCCACCTCGAGAAGCTCGACGCGGAGGGCCGTCTGCCTGACGACCTTCGGGAGTGAGCTGGCCCTACAGTGCGGGTGTGTTGGTCGAGGAGCGTTCAGCGACGAGTCGCGCGGGTCAGGCGGCGAAACCGCCGCAGTAGATTGAACGCCCGGACGATCGCCAAGCGAGCCGCGCTCGGCGGCGCGGCGTTCTGGGCCTTGGCCGGGACGACCACCGCCGGTCTCTGGTACCAGCTCTTCCGCCGCCCGCTGCCCCGCACGAGGGGGAGGCTACGGCTCACCGGCATCGACGGGCGGGTCGAGATCTCGCGCGATCGGTGGGGCGTCCCGCATATCCGGGCCGAGACCGCGCACGACCTCTGGTTCGGACAGGGCTTCTGCCAGGGGCAGGACCGCCTCTGGCAGATCGACTTCTACCGGCGCGCCGGGGCCGGCACACTGTCCGAGATCGCCGGCGGCCAGACGCTGTCAACGGACCGCTTCATGCGGACGCTGGGAGTGAGGCGGGCCGCGGTGGCCGAGGCAGCCGACCTCCACCCCGGGGTCCGGTCGTCGCTGGAGGCCTTCTGCGCCGGCGTGAACGCGGCCGCGGCTGACCGGACGCTGCCGGCGGAGTTCCAGCTCCTGCGCCAGCCATTCGTGCCGTTCACGCCGGCCGACGCGCTCGCGATGACGAAGCTCCTGTCGTTCGGGCTGTCGACGAACTGGGAGCGCGAGCTCCTTCGTGCCGAGATGGCCCGGGAGCTCGGGCCGGAATTGACGGCGCGACTCGACCCCGGGTACCCAGCGGGCCATCCGGTGACGACCACGCCCGGGGCGGGCTGGACCGGCGACGCGCTCGCGCTGTCGGAGCAGATCGCCCGGGTCCGAGATGTCATCGGGCTCCCGGTCGAGGCCACCGGCTCGAACAACTGGGCGGTCAGCGCAGGACGCTCGGCGACCGCCGGGCCGCTGATCGCCGGAGATCCGCACCTCCCCCCGAGCATGCCCGGGATCACCTACCACGTCGGTCTCCACCTCGGCGATCGATTCTGCCGCGGCGCGACGCTTCCCGGCTTGCCCGGCGTCGCGATGGGACAGAACAACGACGTCGTGTGGACGTTCACGAACGTGCTCGCCGACGTGATGGACCTGTTCATCGAGCGCATCAACGGTCCCGACTACGAGTTCAACGGCGAGCGACGACCGCTGGAGGTGATCAAGGAGGAGATCGGGATCCGGGGCCGGGCGAGTCCGGAGACCCTCATCGTCGCTCGCACCCATCATGGACCGATCGTCAACGAGGCTCTGCGAGCGGATGCCTCCGAGCCGCTGGCCCTGCGATTCTCGGCGCTCGATCTGCCCGGCCTGACGCCGGCGAACTTCGGCGTCCTGGATTTCACGAGCGGGCCCGAGCTGGTCGATGAATTGGGGGATCACTGCCATCCGGTGTCGAACCTGATCTGGGCCGACCGCCACGGATCGATCGGCTACAAGACGGTCGGGCGGATCCCGGTCAGGCACGGCGACTGCCCGGACCTCCCGAAGCCCGGCTGGACGGGCGACTACGAGTGGGACGGCTGGGTTCCCTACGAGGACATGCCCCGGTCCGACGACCCCGACCGCGGCTTCCTCGTCACCGCCAACAACCGGGTTGCGCCCGACGACTTCCCGCACCACATCACGAGCGATTACCTCGACGGGTACCGCGCGAGGCGGATCGAGGAGCTGATCCAGGAGCGGGAGGAGCACGACCTCGAGAGCTTCGAAGCGATCCAGACCGACATGCACTCGATCCCGGGGCTGGAGACTGTCCGCCGCCTGGTCCGGCTCCGCCCCCGCGATCAGCGCGAACTGTCCGCCATCGAGCGCCTCCGCTCCTGGGACGGGAGGATGGCGCCCGAGTCCGTCGCGGCAACGATCTACCAGGCGTTCACCCTGCGGCTCGGCAGGGAGGTGGCGCGGGCAGCGATCGGGGACCGCGATCTGGCGGAGCGCTGGCTCGACCGCGCGGACAACGGGTTCATCGCGCACGTGACGTCGCCGTGGCGCTGGCAGTCGCACCTGCTCGCGCTCTGGGACGAGGGTGACGACGACCTCGTCGGGCGCCCGTGGGACGAGCTGGTTCTCGATGCGCTGCGCGCCGCGATGGACGACCTCGAGACCAGGTTCGGCCCCGATCTGGCGGCGTGGCGGTGGGGGCGCGTCCACCCGCTGCTGTTCCCGCATGCCCTCGGGGCCGCCAACCCGCTGTTCGCCCGGATCTTCAACCGCCGGCTGGAGGTCGGTGGGGCCCAGGAGACCGTCGCCCAGGTCGGCTGGGACCCGAATGACCCCTTCACGGCGATCTGGGCGCCGTGCTGGCGGATGGTCGCCGACGCGACGCGGCCCGAGCACTCACGCTGGCAGGCGTTCACGGGCCAGTCGGGCCACCCTGGCAGCCCGCACTACGACGACCTCCAGGCGGGCTGGATGGAGGGGCGCACCCAGCCGATGGCCGGCGAGGGCCCGTGGCGGACCCTGACGCTCGATACAGAGTGAGTCGGCGCGCGGAGATCCGGCTCTCCGCGGACGAGCAGCGTGAGCTGATCGCCACCGAGCGCATCGTCGTCGTATCGACCATCGGCCCGCGCGGATGGCCACATTCGATGCCGCTGTGGTACGTGCCGCGCGACGGCGAGGTCTGGATCTACACCTACGCGAGGTCGCAGAAGGTCCGCAATCTGGAGCGCGATCCGCGGGCCACGCTCCTGGTCGAGACCGGCCACGAGTACGGCGAGCTCCGGGGCGTGGAGATCGAGGCCGAGGCGCAGATCCACCGCGAGCATGCGGCCGTGTTCGAGCTGGCGAAGGAGCTCACCGTCCGCTATGCCGATGGCGCGGACGTCGACGAGGCGGCGGCCGAGGCGCTACGGGCTCAGGCGCGAAAGCGCGTGGCGATCCACTTCCAGTCGCGGCGGGTCGCGACCTGGGATCACCGGAAGCTCGGCGGACGGTACTAGCCGCGACCGCGCCGGCTCGCCGCCGCCGCCGCTTTGAGGGCGCCATGGCAGCCCTGCCCTGCCGGCGCCTTTGGCAACGCGGCTCCGAGTAGCCTTCCCGCCGTCATGGAGACCCTGAAGGGCCTGATCCTGTCGGGCGGCGCGGGGACGCGACTGCGCCCGATCACACACACCTCTGCCAAGCAGCTCGTCCCGGTCGCGAACAAGCCAGTGCTCTTCTACGGAATCGAGGCCCTGGTCGAAGCGGGCGTCGAGGAGATCGGCATCATCATCGCTCCGGAGACCGGCGACGAGATCCGAGTTGCCGTGGGGGACGGGTCTCGGTTCGGTGCGCGAGTCACCTACCTCCCACAGGAGGCGCCGCTCGGCCTGGCGCACGCCGTGCTGACGGCGGAGGAGTTCCTCCAGGACGGTGCGTTCGTGATGTACCTCGGCGACAACCTGCTTCGCGACGGCATCACCGACCTGGTGGAATCCTTCCGGGTCTCGGAGCCGGACGCTCTGATCCTCCTGACGCGCGTGCCCGACCCCGAGCACTACGGCGTCGCGCAGCTGAACGGCGAGCAGGTCGTCAGCCTGATCGAGAAGCCCGCCGACCCGCCGACGGACCTCGCGCTGGTCGGCGTGTACATGTTCGGTCCGCTGATCTTCGACGCCGCCAAGGCGATTCAGCCCTCCGGTCGGGGGGAGCTCGAGATCACCGACGCGATCCAGTGGCTGATCGACAACGACAAGTCGGTCGCGAGCCACACGGTCACCGGCTGGTGGAAGGACACCGGGCAGCTCGATGACATGCTCGAGGCGAACCGCCTCGTGCTGGAGGACATCGAGCGCCAGGTGGACGGTGACCTCGTCGACTCCAAGGTCGAGGGCCGCGTGATCGTCCGGGACGGCGCCCGCCTCGAGCGTGCGGTGGTCCGCGGTCCGGCGATCATCGGATCGGGCTCGCGCATCACGGACGCCTACATCGGCCCATATACGTCGATCGACAGGGACGTGACCGTGGAGCGCGCGGAGGTCGAGCACTCCATCCTGTTGTCCGGCTCGAGCGTGACCGACCTGGATTCGCGCATGGAGGCCAGTCTGCTCGGCAAGAACGTCACGCTCTGCCGCGGCGCAACCCTGCCGAAGACCCTCCGGATGATCGTCGGCGACAACGCGGAGATAAGGATCCCGTGAGCCCGCGGGATCCTGGAAGGATCCTGGTCGTGGGGGCCGGCGGGATGCTCGGCCGCGACTTCATGATCGCCGCGCGCGATCGCGGCCACGACGTCATTGGCCTGGACCACGGCTCGCTCGACATCACGGATCCGGCGGCCGCCGAGTGGGCGGTCTCGCACTACGACCCGGATGTGGTCGTGAACTGCGCTGCCTACACCGACGTCGACGGGGCCGAGTCCGACGAACGAGGAGCGATGCGCGTGAACGACGAGGGAGCGGGCCTGCTGGCCTCGGCCGCCGCGAGCATCGGCGCGACGA
The DNA here is from genome assembly GCA_036265555.1 of Solirubrobacterales bacterium. Lineage (GTDB taxonomy): Bacteria > Actinomycetota > Thermoleophilia > Solirubrobacterales > 70-9 > AC-56. Next base: position 11,907 of record DATAOX010000037.1, on the reverse strand, counting down.
TCGTCCAGCCATCGAGCGACTACGTCTTCGACGGATCGTCCCGGCGGCCCTACAGGGAGTCGGACATGACGGGTGCGATCTCCGCCTACGGCCGCTCGAAGCTGGCCGGAGAGACGTCGGTGGCGGTCGCGAATCCCCGCCACTTCATCGTGCGCGCGTCGTGGCTGTTCGGCATCGGCGGCAAGAACTTCGTCGAGACGATGCTCCGCCTGGGCGAGGAGCGACCCGAGGTGCTGGTCGTCTCGGACCAGGTCGGCTGCCCCACCTACACCCGTCACCTCGGTGAGGGGATCGCCGAGCTTCTGGAGGGGAACGACTTTGGCATCCATCACATGGCCGCCGATGGCCAGTGCTCCTGGTACGAGTTCGCGCAGGAGATCTTCGACCAGGCCGGCATAGAGTGCCGCGTCATGGCGGGGACGACGGAGATGCTCGCTCGTCCGGCGCCGCGGCCGGCGTACTCCGTGCTCACCACGGAGCGCCCCGACGCGATTCGCCTTCCGCACTGGCGCCAGGGGCTCGCGGACTACCTGGCCGAGCGTGAGCTCGCGAGGCAGGAGGCGACGGTTTGACGCTCCTCGTCGCCGGTGGCGCCGGCTTCATCGGCTCCTGCTACGTCCGCCACCGCCTGCAGGCGCATCCGGAGGACGACATGCGGGTGCTGGACAAGCTCACCTACGCGGGACGGCCGGAGAACCTCCAAGGCCTCCCGGAGGAGAAGGTCGAGCTCGTCGAGGGCGACATCTCGGACCTGGACACGGTTGCCTCGGCCGTCCAGGGCTGCGCCGCGATCGTGAACTTCGCCGCCGAATCACACGTGGACCGCTCGATCGAGTCGCCGGGCGAGTTCATCGAGACCGACGTCTTCGGCGCCTTCGTGCTGCTCGAGGCCGCTCGCTCCCAGGGGATCCGGCATCTCCAGGTCTCGACCGACGAGGTCTACGGCTCGATTGTCTCCGGCTCGTTCACCGAGGACTCGCCGATCAGGCCGTCGTCGCCGTACTCGGCGTCGAAGGCCGGTGGCGACCTGATCGTCGGCGCCTACCACCGCACCTACGGCAGCGATGCCCTGATCGTCCGCGGATCCAACAACTACGGGCCGCGCCAACACCCCGAGAAGCTGATCCCGCTCTGCATTCTGAACGCGTTGAACGGCGACCCGCTCCCCGTGTACGGCGACGGGATGCAGGTTCGCAACTGGATCCACGTCGAGGACATGTGCGCTGGGATCGACGTGGTGCTCGAGCGCGGTGAGGCCGGCGTGGTCTACAACCTCGGTGGCCCCGAGGAGTTGGCGAACATCGACGTCGTGAGGAACATCCTCGCGTTCACGGGCCGCGACGAGTCGCTGATCGCTCACGTCACCGACCGGCTCGGACACGACCGGCGCTATTCGCTCTCCTCGGAGCGGGCGCGGGCCCTCGGCTGGGGTCCGCGAGTTCGCTTCGAGGACGGATTGCGCCGGACGGTCGAGTGGTACCGCGAGAACGAGTGGTGGTGGGGTCCCGTTCGCTCGGGGGAGTACCGCGAGTACTACGAGCGCCGGTACGGGCGCGCGCTGCGCTGATGGCGCGCCGGCTCGAGACCAGGCTCGACGGGCTGGTGCTCCTCGAGCCGGACGTCCACGGGGACGACCGAGGGTTCCTGCTCGAGACCTTCAGCGAGGACGCATGGCGTGACCTCGGCATTGACATCCGGCCCGTCCAGGAGAACCACTCGCGATCCGCTCAGAACACCCTTCGCGGCCTCCACTTCCAGACCAGCCCCGGCCAGGCCAAGCTCGTCCGCTGCCTGCGCGGCCGCATCTGGGACGTGGCGGTGGACCTTCGCCGTGACTCGCCGACGTTCGGTGAGTGGGAGGGCTACGAGCTCGACGACATGCGTCACCACCAGCTCTTCATTCCCGTCGGCTTCGCGCACGGCTTCTGTGTGCTCAGCGAGATCGGGGACTTCGCCTACCTGCTGTCGAGCGTCTACGACCCCGAGACCGAATCGGGGATCGCCTGGGATGACCCCGATGTGGGCGTCGAGTGGCCGATCTCCGAGCCGCTCCTGTCGGAACGGGACGAGACCGCCCCGCGCCTCTCCGAGATCGCCGACGACCTCCCCTGGTGACGGCTTTGGGGACTTGACCCCCCTGGTGTGGGCTGAATCCCCCGCTGCGGCGACGGACGACGTCCGCAAAATCGCGGACAGCAGTCGGCCGGAACCCTGCGTAAGATCGGAGGATTGGCCACTGACCGGAAATCAACTGCGGAATCGTCTCTCGAGCGATTCTCGGAGCCGGTAAGGCGCTGGTTCGAGGCGTCGTTCGCGGAGCCGACCCCCGCCCAGGCGCTGGGCTGGCCCCGGATCGCCGCCGGCGAGCACACGCTGATCTGTGCTCCGACCGGGTCGGGCAAGACGCTCGCTGCGTTCCTGTGGGGCATCGACCGCCTGGCGCGGCGGGCGGACGCGCCCGCCGACGCTCCCGAAGCCCTCGGCTCGGGCGTTCGGATCGTTTACGTATCCCCGCTCAAGGCGCTCTCCTACGACATCGAGCGCAACCTTCGCGCCCCATTGAGGGGTGTGGGTGTGGACATTTCCGTCGGGTTGCGCACGGGGGACACCCCGCAACGCGAGCGCCAGGCGATGCGCCGCAAACCGCCGGACATCCTCATCACGACACCGGAGTCGCTCTATCTGATGATGACCTCGGCAGCGCGGGAGATCCTCACCGGTGCCGAGGCCGTGATCGTCGACGAGATCCATGCCGTCGCCCAGTCCAAGCGCGGTGCGCATCTGGCGCTGACGCTCGAGCGACTGTCACATCTCGTCACCTCCAACGACGGGGCCGACCCTCAGCGCATCGGGCTCTCCGCGACTCAGCGACCGCTGGAGCGGGTGGCGCAATTCCTGGTGGGCCCGAAGCGCAAGTGCGAGATCGCCGACGCGGGCAAGCAAAAGGAGCTCGACCTGGAGATCGTCGTGCCGGTCGAGGACATGACCGAGCCCGACGCGTCGGTCGAAAAGCGCCGGGACGGCGGCGATTCCGGATTTCCCGGTGACGCCAACTTCGATGCAGCGCCGACGACCCGCTCGATCTGGCCGGCCATCTATCCGGAGCTACTGAAGCTCGTCCAGGATCACACGTCGACGATCATCTTCGTCAACAACCGCCGGGGATCGGAGCGCCTCGCGAAACGGTTGAACGAGCTCGCCAACGAGGAAGCAGACAACGAGCTACCCGCGACCGAGCAAGGTGGGCACCACCCGCCCGCGGCGGAGGCGGGAGGGGAGCACGCGGGCGGCGATGGCGTCGTTGAGGTCGCCCGGGCGCACCACGGCTCCCTCGCGCACGAGGAGCGGCTGGTGGTCGAGGAGCTCCTGAAGTCCGGCCAGCTGCCCTGCCTCGTCGCCACCTCCTCGCTGGAGTTGGGAATCGACATGGGCGCCGTGGACCTGGTGATCCAGGTGGAGTCGCCGAAATCGGTCACGCGTGGGCTCCAGAGGATCGGGCGCGCCGGCCACAGCATCGAGGAGGTTTCGGTCGGCCGGATCTTTCCGAAGTTTCGCGCCGATCTCCTGGAGTGCGCCGTCGTCGCGCGGCGGATACGCGAGGGAGAGATCGAGGAGACCGTGATTCCGCGCAACCCGCTCGATGTCCTGGCGCAGCACCTCGTCTCGATGTGCGCGGACGACGAGTGGGAGGTCGACGAGGCGGAGCGACTCGTCACCGCGACCGAGCCGTTCCGTGAGCTGTCACGCGAGCAGCTCGAGAACGTCCTCGACATGCTCGATGGCCGGTACCCGTCGGATCGGTTCGCCGAGCTTCGACCGCGCCTGGTCTGGGACCGCGCGGCCGAAACGATCCGTGGCCGGCCCGGTGCCCGTCAGCTCGCCGTGACCAACGCCGGCACAATCCCCGACCGCGGCCTGTACGGCGTCCACCTGCCGGACGGCAGGCGCGTGGGCGAGCTCGACGAGGAGATGGTCTACGAGGCGCGACCCGGCCAGACGTTCCTGCTTGGGGCGACCACCTGGCGCATCGCCGAGATCACCCGGGATCGCGTGATCGTGATCCCTGCGCCCGGGGTACCGGGCGCGGTCCCGTTCTGGAAGGGGGATGGGATCGGACGGCCAGCCGAGCTCGGCAAGGCGATCGGCGCCTTCGCCCGCGAGGCGGCGAGTGCCGAGCCGTCGAAGCTGGCGGCCGAGTATGACCTGGATCGGCGCGCGGCCCAGAACCTGGTCGCCTACCTGCGCGAGCAGCAGGCCGCGACGAGGGTCGTGCCATCCGACGAGACGATCGTGGTCGAGCGGTTTCGCGACGAGATCGGCGACTGGCGGTTGTGCGTCCTCTCCCCCTGGGGCGGTCGAGTCCACGCCGCCTGGGGCCTGGCCCTCTCCGCGCGCGTCCGCGACGAGTACGAAATGGAGGCCGACGCGATCTGGTCCGACGACGGCATCGTCGTTCACCTGCCCGACGCCGACCAGGCGCCACCCGCCGACCTCGTGTTGCTCGAGCCCGACGAGATCGAGGACCTCGTCGTGCGGGAGCTGGGCGGCTCGGCTCTCTTCGGCGCGCGATTCCGCGAGAACGCGGCCCGCTCCCTCTTGATCCCCCGCGCCTATCCGGGCAAGCGAACCCCGCTTTGGCAGCAGCGGCTGAAGTCGCAGAGCCTGCTCGAGGTCGCCAAGGACTTCCCGCGGTTCCCGGTGATCCTGGAGACATATCGCGAGTGCCTGCGCGACGTCCTCGATCTGCCCAGCCTCCAGGGGGTGCTGCGGGACCTGGAGGCGCGCAGAATCTCGCTGGTCGAGGTCGAGACCTCCACTGCCTCGCCGTTCGCCTCGTCGCTCCTGTTCGACTACGTCGCCACTTACATGTACGAGGGGGATACGCCGAACGCCGAGCGTCGGGCGGCCGCGCTCTCACTCGATCGGGAGCTCCTCCGCGAGTTGCTCGGCCAGGAGGAGCTGCGCGAGCTGATCGACCCCGACGCGCTCGCGGAGGTGGTCGACTCGCTGCAGCACCGGGTCGAGGCGGCGCGCGCGAAGGACCGGGACGCCCTCCAGCAGATCCTGCGGCGGCTCGGCGACCTGACCGCGGCCGAGTGCGAGGAACGCGTCGCCGAGGGCTACTCGGCCGCGTCAATGCTCGAGAAGCTCGAGCGCGAGCGGCGAGCGGCGAGAGTGCGCATCGGTGGCGAGGAGCGCTGGATCGCGGCCGAGGACGCCGCGCTCTACCGCGATGCGCTCGGCGTTCCACCACCGGCGGGGCTGCCGGATTCGTTCCTGGAGGGGGTCTCGGAGCCCATGGCGGCGCTCATGCGCCGCTACGCGCGCACCCACGGCCCCTTCGCGACCGAGGAGCCTGCTTCGCGCTACGGCGTGGATCCCTCCCCGGCGCTCCGCGAGCTCGAACGCGTTGGCGAGCTCGTACGGGGCGAGCTGCTCCCCGGCGGCACCGAGCGCGAATGGTGCGACCCCGACGTGCTGCGCCGCCTCCGGCGCGCAAGCCTCGCGCACCTTCGAGCCGAGGCCGAGGCGGTCGAGCCTCGCGAGCTGGCTCGCTTCCTTCCGAGCTGGCAGAACGTGGACGCCTACCGCCCAGCGGGTGCGGGCCCCGACCGGCTGCGGGAGGCGCTCGTGCCGCTTCAGGGCGTCGCGCTGAGCCCGGAGGTCTGGGAGCGGGACGTGCTGCCGCGGCGCCTGGGCGCCTACAGCCCGGCCTGGCTCGACGATCTGTGCACCGGCGGCGAGATCGTATGGGTCGGCGCCGGCCCCCAGGGCCGCGGTGGTGGCAAGGTCGCGCTGTACTTTCGCGAGGACGTGCGGCTCGCCGGGCCACCGCCGGCCAACGCGAAGATCGAGGCACCGCAGGGCGAGGTACACGATGCGATCCGCGAGCTCCTGGGCCGACGGCCCTGCTTCTGGATCGACCTCGTGGACGAGCTGGACACCGCGCAGGAGGAGCTTCACAACGCGCTCTGGGATCTGGCGTGGGCCGGGGAGGTGACCAACGACGCCTTTGCCCCCCTCCGCGCTCGGCGCTTGCGCTCGGTGCGAGGGTCGCAACGGCGGGGCCGGCGCTTTGCCGCCCGACGGCCGTCGGCCTCCCATGCGGTGCAGGGACGATGGTCGCTGACCGCCTCCCTGTTCGAGAACGCTCCCCCGGCCGGTCCGCGCCTCCGGGCGCAGGCCGAGCTCATGCTCGAGCGATACGGGATCGTCACCCGCGAGACGGTGCTCGCCGAGGGCGTACCGGGCGGCTTCTCGACCCTCTATGGGGAGATGTCCAACCTCGAGATGCTCGGTACCGCGCGGCGCGGTTACTTCGTGGAGGGGCTCGGCGGTGCGCAGTTCGCGCTTCCGGGGGCGGTGGAGCGCCTGCGGTCGCTGCCTCACCCCGAGGGCGCCTACACGATCCTGGCGGCGACGGATCCGGCCAACCCGTACGGCGCCAGCATCCCGTGGCCCCGGCGGGAGGCCGGCCGGCGGCCAAGCCGTACGGCGGGCGCCTATGTCCTCCTACGCGACGGCGATCCGCTCCTGTTCGTCGAGCGGGGCGGCCGCGGCATCCTCCGGCTCGCCGAGCTCGACGAAGCGGCGTTCGCTGAGGCCGTCGGCGAGCTCGCTGCGGCCGCGACCGATGGGCAGCTTCCTCGGCTCGCGATCGAGCGGGTCGACGGCGAGGCGGTCATCGGCTCCGGCCTGGAGGAGACGCTGATCGCGGCGGGCTTCCACCGACAGCCGCGGCGTCTCGTTGCGTCGGCCTGACAGGTGCCTGCAGAGCGCCCGCCGCAGCCCCGACAACCCTCGTTGGGTGCTCAAATGAGACTGAGGGATGGCCGAGGGCGACACCATCCATCGCACGGCGCGGGCGCTACGGGAAGGGCTCGCCGGCAAGCGGATCCTCCACGTCGCGGTCCCGAGCGGGCGAAGTCCGCTTCGGCTTCGGTCCGATCGCGTCGAGCGGCTGCGCGGCGCCACGCTGACCGAGGCCGAGGCGAGGGGCAAGCACCTGCTCCTTCATTTCGATCGAGGACTGGTCCTTCACTCGCACCTGGGCATGCGCGGGTCCTGGCGGGTGGTGTCGCCCGGCCAAGGCGCCCCACCCGGTCGGCGGGCGTGGGTCGTGCTGTCGGCGGAAGACGCCGAGGCGGTCGAGCTGGGAGGGTCGCGCCTTGACATCAGAACGGAGCAGGAGGTCCGATCCGATCCGCGCCTTCGCCTTCTCGGCCCCGACGTGCTCGGGTCGCGGTTCGACGCCGCGACTGGCCTGACGGCGCTGCGACGCGCGGATCAGTCCCGCCGGGTCGGCGAGGCCCTGCTGGACCAGCGCGTGCTCGCCGGCATCGGGAACGTCTACAAGAGCGAGGGCTGTTGGTCGGCGAGGATCGATCCCTGGCGGGTCCTGTCGGAGCTGAGCGACGACGAGCTCCGTAGGCTCGTGATCGAGACGGCGGCGCTCATGCGCTACGGGCTGGAGACGGGCCGAACGCCGAAATCGATCTATCGACGTGTCGGACAGCCCTGCCCGCGGTGCGGCCACCGGATCCGGGCGCGAGGCCAGGGCGATGCGAACCGCACCACATACTGGTGCGAGTCCTGTCAGGCCTCCGGCGCGGGATAATCCGCGCGTGGGGGAGGACGAATGAGCCCTGGCGAATCCGTCGAACTGCTAGCACGCGTCCCATTGTTCTCCGAGCTCTCGCGGCAGGAGCTCGAGCGCATCTCGCGCGTGTCGGTCGCGAGGACCTTCCCGGCGGGTGTGCGGGTCTTCCACGAGGGCGACCACAGCGACGCCTGCTACCTGGTGCGAACGGGCGATCTCCGCGTGACCCGCGAGCACCCCGACGGCCGCGCGATCGCGCTCGCGACGCTCGGCGCGGGCGACATCTTCGGCGAGCTCGCGATGCTCGACGGCGAGGCGCGCTCGGCGAGTGTCGAGACCCTGACCGACTGCGAGCTCCTCGCGCTCCCGGCCGCGGACGTGCGGCGCCTGCTCGCCGATCATCCCGGGATCTCCGTGAAGCTGATCGCCGCGCTCACCAAACGCCTGCGCGAGACGAACGAGCGCGTCGCCCGACAGTCGTTTCAAACGGTGCCGAGTCGGGTGGCCGGAGTGCTCAACCAGCTCATCGCGGAGGAGAGCGCCTCGGCGGGGAGGCAGGGCATCACGATTCGCATGACGCAGGCGGACCTGGCGCAGCTCGCGGGAACATCACGCGAGAGCGTCAGCCGATTTCTCGCCACTCTGGAGCGGGCCGGCGTCGTGCGGGTCGGGCGGGGCAGGGTGACCGTGGTCGAGCCCCGCCGCCTGCGCGCCTACATATTCTGATGCGGAGAGCTCCCGACGCCGATGAGTTCGCATCGCAGCGCGTGCAGATGGTCGAGCGCCAGCTCCGGCGCCGCGGAATCCGCGATGAGCGCGTGCTGGCGGCGATGACCGCGATCCCGCGCGAGCGGTTCGTCCCCGAGCCATACGCCCGCCGGACCTACGCCGACTCCGCGCTGCCGATCGGCCACGACCAGACGATCTCGCAGCCGTGGATCGTGGCCGCGATCGGCGAGGCGCTGGAACTTGCCGGAGACGAGAAGGCGCTCGAGGTCGGAACCGGGTCGGGCTACTCCACCGCGGTGCTCGCCCGGCTGGCGCGCGAGGTCCTGACCATCGAACGCATCCCCGAGCTCGCGCAGCGGGCTCGCGACACGCTGCGAGACCTGGGGATCGGCAATGTCGACGTGCTCGTGGGCGACGGCAGCGCAGGCGTTCCCGATCGCGCGCCCTTCGACGCGATCGCGGTGCATGCCACGGCGCCTGGCCCGCCGCCGACGCTCATCGGTCAGCTCGCCGTGGGCGGGCGGCTCGTCGCCCCGATCGCCAGCCGCGCGGCGGACATGCTGACGGTGTTCCGGCGCACGGCCGAGGAGGTGGATGCGGCGAGCGGAGTGGGGTTGGCGCGTGAGGTCATCGGCCCCTGTCGATTCGTCCCGCTGATCGGCGCGGAGGGCTTCGCCGAATAGCCGCGACCCATCGCCTGACCGGCAATTCGCGGCGCCTTCTTCGACCTGATCCGGCCCCCGCGCGACCGAAGTCGCGCCCCATTACAACCGTTAGGCTGCCGCTGTGAGCGCCCACCCCGCCAGAGGTTCGGTCTCACCATGACGGGCGGCCTGCTCGCCCTCAACTTCTTCTCCCCAGCGTTCGTCGACCAGCTAAAGCGCGGTCGCAAGACGGCCACGATCCGTCTCGGCGACAAGTCGCGGAAGTATCAGCGCGGTCAGATCGTCTGGATCACCGTCGGCTATCAGCACAGCCCTCGCCAGAAGTTGTTCTCCGCCGTGATCGACGACGTGGAGGTCAAGCGGGTCCGCGACCTCTCGCCGCGCGACATCGAGCACGACAATCCCGAGTTTCGCCGCGTCGACGAGATGACCGGATTCCTGCGCCAGATCTACGGTCGCGAGGTCGAGCACGAGGACACGGTCACGGTGATCCGCTTCTCACAGGTCGTCGAATCGGTTGCACCACACATGGGCAACGGCGAGACGCCGTCGCGCAACTAGCTCCGAAGCGGCCGAGTGTCCGAGTACAGCTTCCTCACGACGTGGTGCCTGGAGGCGCCCCGCGACCGCGTCTGGCCGGCGATCCGGGATTCTCAGCGCTGGCCGGAGTGGTGGCGTGGCGTTCGGAGCGTGAGCAAGGTCGCCGACGGCGACGCAGACGGCGTGGGCGAGGTGGGCCGATACACGTGGCGCTCCCGACTCCCCTACGACCTCGACTTCGAGATGACCACGACTCGGGTGGCGAAGCCTTACCTGCTCGAAGGGATGGCTGAGGGCGAGCTCGCGGGCGTTGGCCGCTGGCGTCTGTTCGCCGGAGGCGGCGCCACTCCGGTCACCGCGGTGGTCTACGAATGGAACGTCCGGACGACGAAGCCATGGATGAATCGCCTCGCGCCCGTCGCCGCGCCGGTCTTCGCCTGGAACCACGACTGGGTGATGCGCAACGGAGGCGAGGGACTGGCGCGGCTGCTCGGCTGCCGCCTGCTCGCCTCCAGCTGATCTGAGTCGGAGCGACTGAGATCCTTGACAGCGATGCAGGGATCGCTACACTCCTCACTGCAGCTTGGCACTCTCGCGTGTAGAGTGCCAGGACAGGCGAGAAAACGACTTTCAAATCGCATCAAATGGAGGTAACGAACGGATGAAGCTGAAGCCCCTTAGCGATCGGCTGATCGTTCAGGCGATCGAGGAGGAGGAGACGACCGCCAGCGGCATCGTCCTCCCCGACACCGCCAAGGAGAAGCCGCAGAAGGGCAAGGTGGTCGCCGTGGGTGACGGTCCCCTCGAGGACGGCGAGCGTCGGCCGCTCGACGTGAGCGAGGGCGACGAGGTCCTCTACTCGAAGTACGGCGGCACCGAGATCAAGGTCGAAGGCGAGGACCTTCTCGTGCTGCGGGAGTCTGACGTCCTCGCCAAGGTCGTATAGCGGCCGCTCAAACCACGAACGAATCGAAGGAGATTTGAGACATGGCTCATAAGGAGCTCAAGTACGACGCCGAGGCGCGCGCGGCACTTCAAGCCGGCGTGGACTCCGTCGCGAACGCGGTCAAGGTGACGCTTGGCCCGAAGGGGCGCTACGTCGTGCTCGACAAGAAGTTCGGCGCGCCCACCATCACGAACGACGGCGTCACGATCGCTCGCGAGATCGAGATCGAGGACGTCTTCGAGAACCAGGGCGCCCAGCTCGTGCGCGAGGTCGCCACTGCGACGAACGACGTCGCCGGCGACGGCACGACGACCGCGACCCTGCTGGCCCAGACGATCGTCCGGAACGGCCAGAAGAACGTCGCGGCCGGTGCGAACCCGCTGGCTCTGCGGCGCGGCATCGAGGCAGCGGTGGACCAGGTGGTCGACAACCTGCGCGGCAAGCAGTCCAAGGAGATCGCCGGCAAGGAGCAGATCGCCCGCGTCGCGGCCATCTCGGCCGCCGACGACGAGATCGGCAACGTGATCGCCGACGCGATCGACAAGGTCGGCAAGGACGGCGTCGTGAACGTCGAGGAGGGCCAGACCTTCGGGATGGAGCTCGAGTTCACCGAGGGGATGCAGTTCGACAAGGGCTACATCTCGCCGTACATGGTCACCGACCAGGAGCGGATGGAGGCGGTGCTCGAGGACCCGTATGTCCTCATCGCCAACCAGAAGATCGGCTCGGTCCGTGACCTCCTGCCGGTGCTCGAGCAGGTGATGCAGAGCGGCAAGCCGCTGCTCATCGTCGCCGAGGACGCCGAGGGCGAGTCGCTGGCCACTCTGGTCGTCAACAAGCTCCGCGGCACCTTCACCGGCGTCGCGGTCAAGGCGCCCGGGTTCGGCGATCGGCGCAAGCGGATGCTCGAGGACATCGCGATCCTGACCGGCGGCGAGGTGATCACCGAGGAGATGGGTCTCAAGCTCGAGAACACCCAGCTCTCACAGCTCGGCCACGCCCGGCGCGTCGTCGTCTCCAAGGACACGACGACGATCATCGACGGTGCCGGCGAGAAGTCGCAGATCGAGGGCCGGATCAACCAGATCCGCGCCGAGATCGAGACCACTGACTCCGACTTCGACCGCGAGAAGCTGCAGGAGCGGCTTGCCAAGCTCGCGGGCGGCGTCGCGGTCGTCAAGGTCGGCGCGGCCACCGAGACCGAGATGAAGGAGAAGAAGCATCGCGTCGAGGACGCGCTGCAGGCCACTCGGGCTGCCCTCGAGGAGGGCATCGTGCCCGGTGGCGGCGTCGCGCTCCTGAACTCGCAGGAGGCGATCGACCCGAGCGGGCTCGCCGACAACGACGAGCGCACGGGCGCCGAGATCATCCGGCGCGCCCTGGAGGAGCCCCTCCGCCAGATCGCGCAGAACTCCGGTCTCGAGGGC
>DATAOX010000036.1:0-56875 GCA_036265555.1 Solirubrobacterales bacterium | reverse complement strand
GCTCCTGGTCGGGAGCGGCGTCGGTTGATCGAGCGTAGGACTTGACATCGGAGACACGCCGGGGTCCGGGTCGGACGCGGCGAAATGTCTGCGCCTCGAGATACTGCATAGGCGATGTCGGAGGAGAACGTCGAGTTCGTTCGCCGGGCGTTTACCGAGTTCGCGGGGGAGTCGGCGCAGACGGTGATCGACGAGATCGTTAACGCCGGACTCGCCGCACCCGACGCCGAGTTCGACTTCTCGGCCATGTACCCCGATGGGCCGATCCTCCGCGGGCACGAGGCCTGGCGTCGGTTTATCGACGGCCCGCCCCGGGGTTCTTCGATGAGGACGTGTGGTCGCCGCGTGACGGGGCAAGAAGTGAAAGCCTAATTCTACGCGGGAGCTCGATGGAGGAGGAGGAGAGGATGCCGAAGTACCTGTTCCAGGCTTCATACACGGTTCAAGGCGAGGAGGGCGTGCGCAGCAAGGGCGGCAGCGATCGCCGCAAGGCGGTGGCCGACACTGTCGAGAGCGTCGGGGGCAAGCTCGAGTGCCTCTACTTCGAGTTCGGTGAACACGACGCCTTCGCGATCGTCGACCTCCCCGACGAGGAGGCCGCCGCGGCCGTTTCCCTGATCGAGAACGCCGCCGGAGGCGCCACGGTGAAGACGACCGTGCTGCTCACCCCCGAACAGGTGGACGAGGCAGCGGACCGCGCGGTGACCTACCGCCCGCCGGGGCTCTAGGCGGGGGACTTCCGCGGCGCGCGGGCGCTCAGTCCGAGCGATGCGACAACACGTTCACGACCGTGCCGCTCGGCTCGCGGAGCATGAAGCGCCGGACACCCCACTCCTCATCGCGGAGGGGGTAAACGACGTCGAAGCCCTGGTCCACGGCCTTGGCGTGGACGGCATCGACGTCAGCCACCTCGACCGAGATGCCCGGTGCCGCCATGTCGTCGTTCCCGATGATGGTCACCTGCGCCGAGCTATTGGTTGGTGAGGCAAGCGTCACGACCCAATCCATGTCCATCGCCACCTCGAACCCGAGCAGATCAACAAAGAAGTCGCGCGTTTCGCCGGGCCGGTCCGACCTGATGTTTGGCACCGCCCTGTTGATGGTCATGCTCCGCGTTCTATCGCATGACCGCGGTCAGGCTCAGAGGTCGCGGCCCGTCCCTCCCGCGAGATACTGAGCAGGCGATGTCGCAGGAGAACGTCGACAAGGCTCGCGGCTTCATCGACGCCTACAACGAGCGCGACTTCGACGCCGCCATCGAGTGGTTCGATCCCGAGATCGACTTCGTGCTTCCCGCGCGCCAGAGCGCCGACTCCGGCCGCGGCCCAGCCCACGTGATCGGCTTCTTCGAGGGAATCGATGAGACGTTCGACGAGCTTCGCCTACTGCCGCAGGAGTTCGTCGACGGCGGTGACCGCGTGGCCACCCGGCTCCGCCACTACGGGCGGAGCAAGAGTGGGGCCGAGATCAACGAGGAGCTGTACCACCAGGTCGCCACGTTCCGCGACGGACGCATCGTCCGGCTCGAGTACTTCGGCGACTGGAATGCCGCGCTCGAAGCCGCCGGGCTGCGCGAGTAGGCGATCGGGCTGCGCCGCGCCCGGAGGCTCCGGGGCGTCATGCGACCGCAGGCCGGATCGGCGTAGGGCGGCGTCCAACTTTGGCCGAAATAGGTGAGTTAATCGTTCGCCTGAGTGGGTAGGGGCGCGATCGGTTGTCCCGTTCGTCGCAAATGCGGCGTCCGGCCGGACGAGGGGAGTCGTAAGAGAAGAAATGGCGATCGGCTCATCGCCGAAAGGGGAGGTCCATGAGGTCGAGGGTTAGTGGTGTCGGTCTTGCCGTGGTCGCACTCGTTCTTGCCATGGCGCCTGTGGCTTCAGCGCAAGAGTCCCCGATGCTCGAGGAGTACACGGTCGAGGGCAGCGAGGACGACATCGCCAAGGCCGTGGGTGGCGTCGAGCTCGCGGGTCTGCGACGAACCCAATCGGGAATCAGAGCCGACGCCGTCCTGACCCAGAGCCAACGCGCAAAGCTCGCCGCGTCCGGCGTCAAGGTCAAGTTGACGCGAAACAAGAAGGGCCAGACGGTCACCGAGCAGGCTGCGGCCCAGGCCGCTGGCGGCTACAACGTATATCGGTCCTGGGACGAGCCGGGGGGAATCCGAGACGAGCTCTATGGCGTGGCCCGGCGCAACCCTCAGCTCGTAAAGCTCGAGGTGTTGGGGCAGACGCACGAGGGCCGCGAGCTGATCGCCCTGAAGCTCACGCAGGGCGCCCGCGACGTACCCGACGGATCGCGCCCCGCGGTCCTCTACTCGTCGAATCAGCATGCGCGCGAGTGGATCAGCCTCGAGGTGAACCGCCGGCTCATGCACTACTTCATCGATCGCTGGCGGGCGAACGACAAGGAGATCAAGGGACTGTTGAAGAAGACGGAGCTTTGGTTCGTGATCTCCGCGAACCCCGACGGATACCAGTACACGTTCGACCACGAGCGGCTGTGGCGCAAGAACCTGCGTGACAACAACGGGGACGGGCAGATCACCGCTGTCGACGGCGTGGATCCGAATCGCAACTTCGCGGAGCACTGGGGCTTCGACAACGAGGGATCGTCGCCCGACCCGGCGGACGAGACTTATAGAGGTCCCAGCGTCGCCTCGGAGCCCGAGACCGAGGCCATGCAGGGGCTGATCGACCGCATCGAGCCCAAGTTCCAGTCGAACCTGCACTCGTTCGGCGAATGGCTCTTGTATCCGCAGGGTTGGCAGGTCGGCACCCTCGACGCGGACTATCCGATCTACGTGGCCACGGGCGGCACCGATGGCCCAAGCACCGGCGGCACCGGCGAGCCGGCCATCCCGGGGTTCAACCCGGGGCAGTCAGCGGACACGCTCTACGTCACCAACGGCGAGACCACCGACTACGCCGACGTCCGTGATGGGACGATCGCGTTCACGCCGGAGCTCGGCGAGGGGACTCCGGGATCGGGATTCGTGTTCCCCGACAACGAGCAGCTGATCCAAAAGGAGTTCGAGAGGACGCTCGACTTCCACCTGGGGCTGGCCAAGTCCGCGGCGCATCCAGCGAACCCGGATTCCCCGGTCGGCATCGATGTCGATCCGTTCTACCTCGACGCCGACGACATCGATCCGCAGAACGGGCAGACGTCGCTGTTCGACTTCAAGTTCAACGAGTCGTACGGCGATCCGCAGGAGGTGCGCGTACTGGCCAAGCGCAGCCTCGGGGACGTGACGCTGCGCTATCAGGTGAACGACGGCCCGGTTCAAAGCGCGGACACGACCGAATGGAAGACCGGCGAGCGCTACGGGGTCGGCAACGGGACCTATTACCACGTCGTGCGAGGCGAGGTGACCGGTACCGACCCGGGCGACAGCGTGAAGGTGTGGTTCGAGGGCGGTGGAGCGACGAGCGACTCGTTCACCTATGACGCCGTCTCCGAGACCGGCAACCGCGCGCTGGTGCTCTCGGCCGAGGACTACACGGGAGCCTCGCCCGCCCAGGAGCCGGGCCCGCACTACCTGTCGTTCTATAAGGATGCGTTGGAGGCGAACGCCGTCGGCTACGACGTCTATGACGTCGATGCCCACGGCCGCACGGCGCCGGACAACCTCGGCGTGCTCAGCCACTACGACGCGGTCGTCTGGTACACGGGCGACGACGTCATCACCCGCGAGCCCGGCTGGGGCCCGGGCAACGCCTCGCGGCTGGCGATGCAGGAATTGCTCGAGGTACGTGACTACGTCAACGAGGGCGGGCGCGTTCTCTACACCGGTCAGAACGCCGGACAGCAGTACACGACCGGTCGCGGCACACAGCTCTACGACCCGTTTGCGAACAAGCAGTGCGGTGCCGACCCCGCCGTGGAGGCGGGCTGCCTGGCGCTGTCCGGGTCGGGGGACTCACAGGGTGACCCGATCGAGTACATGTTCGGCGCGGCAATCACCACCCCGGACGGCGGCAGCGATCCGCAGACCGGCGACCCGTTCGATGTCGCCGGGATCGATCAGCCGCTCGACGGACTGTCGTGGGGGTTGAACGGCGCCGACAGCGCTCAAAACCAGGCGTCGAACTCGTCGTTCATCGCGACCGGGGACTTCCTCAAGGTCACCGACCCGGCGGACAGCTTCCCGCAGTTCGAGAGTTGGCCCGCGGCCGAGTACCAGAGTGGCCTCTCCGGGCCCTTCGACCCGCACACCGGACAGTCGTTCATGTGGTCGGATCGGGCGGACGAGGCGTATAAGCGTCTGACCCGGACGATCGACGTCCCGGCCGGCGGAGCGACGCTGTCGTTCTGGACGAGCTACAACCTCGAGCTGGACTTCGACTACATGATCGTCGAGGCGCACACCGTCGGCCAGGACAACTGGACGACGCTGCCGGACCAGAACGGTCTCACCAGCAGCGATCTGGGCGAAGATCAGTCGTGCACCGGTGGCTGGAGCAATCCCGACGACGCCGCCAATGTCCTGCACCCGTTCCTGACCCACTACCAGACGTTCGACGCGGCGACCGGCGAGTGCAGCTCGACCGGCACGACGGGCGAGTGGAATGCCGCGAACGGCAGCTCCAGCGGCTGGCA
Organism: Solirubrobacterales bacterium; assembly: GCA_036265555.1. Lineage (GTDB taxonomy): Bacteria > Actinomycetota > Thermoleophilia > Solirubrobacterales > 70-9 > AC-56. Next base: position 52,276 of record DATAOX010000036.1, on the reverse strand, counting down.
ACAGTTCCAGGTCGACATCCCAGAGGAACTGGGGCCGCAGGTCGAGATCTCGATCACGTCCCTGAGCGATTGGGGCTTCCAGCAGTTCCCGGGTGTCTTCATCGACGACATTCAGACGTCGACCGGCGAGGGCAACACGTCGTTCGAGGACGACGGAAACCAGATGGACGGGTGGACCGTCCCCGGTGCTCCACAGGACGCCGACGGCATCGAGGGGCCCAACCGCAACGACTGGCGCCCCCGAGGCGGTCTCGGCATCAAGGAAGGGGCGGCCGTGGCGACCGACGACACGCTCTATCTAGGCCACGGGTTCGAGGGCATCACCGACGCCTCGACCCGCAACGAGATCATGGGTCGCGTGATGGACTACCTGCTTCGCTGACGGGTCAGGTCTCGCGTGTCGTGGCGGAGGGCAGCTGGCTGGTGGGCTCCTGCATCAGTTTCTGCTTGATCTGCATCCGGTTTTTCGCTAGTTGTGCCGAGAGCTGCGATTTGCGAATGCCATGCAGGTACCCGATGCACCAGTCGAGCTGCTGTAGCGCATCCTCAGCAGCCTGCCTGTAGCGCTCAGTTTCGTTGCCACTGATGTCGCCCTCATTCATGCTGTCACGAGCCATTTTGACCTCTCCTTGGCTTGCTTCGCTCACGGACCGGATACCCGATTCGAGCCCTGATCCGTCACATTAGGCGCTCGGTGGCGAATCCGGTGCGGCGCTTGCGCCTAACCCGGCTGCTTGAAGGGCCCCTTCCCTGCTCGTGAACCCCTGTCCGCGAACGAGCTTTCCGTGTCGAAGCGTCCAGAGCTGCCACGTGTTCCACCTCGCCTCGGCGCCGCTCAGCTTCCCGCGGCCTCGGGCGGTCGCCGAGACCACCACCTTGTCGTCTGCCGCGATCAATTCGGTGACATCCGCACGCGCGTCGTCGAACTCCTCCCAGAGTGCCGCGATGAACCGCTTGACGCCCTCAGCACCGACGTAGATCCCGGTCGCGCCGGGGACTGCGCCGGAGGCCACGTACTCCATCTCCGGCGCGATGTTCGAGATGGCGGCGTCGAGATCACCGCGGTTGACCGCGTCATATGCAGCCCGCACGACCTCGATGTTCACCTGCGACATCGCTACGAGTATCCATGGATTGCGCCCCACGGAGCAACGGGGGCGCCTGGTCCGGTCCATCCGCGGCTAGCATCGGCGCATCGTCGAGCTCGATACGCCTCACGGACTCGCGCGCGTTTACATGCGTCCGGTCGAGCGGCCGGCCGCTGGGCTTGTGCTGGGGCACGGGGCGGCGGGCGGCGTGGGCACGGCCGACCTCGTGGCGGCCGCCGAGGCGGCGAACGAGGTCGGCGTCACGGTCGCGCTCGTGGAGCAGCCATATGTCGTGGCGGGGCGCCGGTCACCGGCGCCCGCGCGACAGCTCGACGCGGCGTGGACGTCGGTAGTCGAGCAGCTTCGGGGCGGCGCGCTCGAGGGGGTCTCGCTCGTCGTCGGCGGGCGGTCGGCGGGCGCACGGGTCGCGTGTCGCACTGCGCCCGACCTGGGCGCTGTGGCCGTGCTCTGCCTGGCCTTCCCCGTCCATCCACCCGGCAAGGGCGATGACCCGACGAAGAGCCGCCTGGGCGAGCTCGACGCAGTGGATGTCCCGACGCTGGTGGTTCAGGGGGAGAGCGATCCGTTCGGGATGCCGTCTGAGGCTCCGGGCCGCACCGTCATTCGCGTTTCCGGCAACCACACGCTCAAGGACACGCAGGCGGTCCGCGACGCGGTCACCGACTGGCTCGCGGAGCACGTCACTCGGGGCTGAGCTCCAGCTCCCAGTGGTTCACCCGCAGCGGGCGGTCGCGGAATCGGACATCGCATTGCTCGGTATGAACGAAACCGGCGTGGCGACATAGGGCGTTCGACGGAGCGTTCGAAATGCCCGGGAAGGCGTGGATGCAGCTGTATCGCGGGTCCGATCGGGCTCGAGCGACGAGCATCCGCAGCGCCTCGGAGGCGATGCCACGGCCCTGAAACTCGGGGAGCACCATCCAACCCACCTCGTGGATGGGCCGCTCCCTGAACTTCGTCTCCCAGATCCCGATCGTGCCGGCGGGGGGGCCGGACGGCTCCGGGACGATCACGAACCACCACTCGCCGTTCGCCACGTATTCGACTCGCATCCGGTGGAGTCGGGGGATCTCTGCCGGATCGGTCGCCCCGCCCAGCTCCCGCATCATCTCGGGATCGCATTCGAGGGCTTCCGTCAGCCCGAGGTGCTCGTCGGCGTACGGCACCAGCTCCACGTGACCAGCCCCCTAGATCCCGCTCTCGTCGAGGAAGCCGACGAGCTCCCGGGCGCACCGCGCCGGGTCGTCGTCGAAGACGAAGTGGCCCGTGTCCTCGACCAGCACGAGCTTCGAGCCCGGGATCTGGCGGTGCAGCCGGTGGGCGCCGCTGACGGGCGCGAACGTGTCACCCTCGCCCCAGAGGATGAGCGTCGGAATGCCCAGCTTCGCGAGACGCCCCTCATACGGGGCGAGCTTCCCGAAGTCCCCGGAGCGATAGAGGGCCAGATGGGCGTGCCGTTGCTCCTCGGTCGCATACGCCTTCCAGTACTCCTCGATCGCGGCGTCGTCGAAGCCGCGGCCGGTCTGGCGCAGCATCGCGGCGAAGCCGTCCCGGTCGATCGCATCGACGACGGTCTCCCCGGCGCCCTCGGTGCGAAGGGCCTCCGCCAGCCCGTGCCACTTGCCGTCGGAGAAAAAGCCGGTGCCGCTCGCAACCAGCGCGCCGGCCACCCCGGGGCGGTCGCAGGCCCAGCGCATGCCGATCAATCCGCCCCAATCGTGGACGACGAGCACGACCCGCTCCAGTTCGAGGTCACGGCGAAACCGCTCGAGCGCGTCGACATGGCTCTCCCACGTTCCGGCGCCGGACAGCGGCGAATCCCCGTAGCCCGCGAGATCGGGCGCGATCGCGCGCCGGCCGGAATCAGCGAGGGCGGGGAATACACCGCGCCACATGAAAGAGGTCTCGGGATAGCCGTGGATGAGCAAGACGGGGAGGGATTCCCGGGCTCCTCCAGCCTCCCCGCTGACCTCGCGATAGGCGATCTCGCCCGCGCGCTTCAGCTCGACGTCGGGCACGCGCGGGACCCTAGCGCGCGCTCACAACCCTCGCTCGGGTGCCCATGACTACCGCTACGCTTGCCCGGGCACGGCGCCTTGGCGGAGTGGTTACGCAGCGGCCTGCAAAGCCGTTTACACCGGTTCGATTCCGGTAGGCGCCTTTGCTTGAGTGAGCGATATGCCCGCGTTGACGTGTCCCGGCGCGGGCTCTAATTGGGCAGCCGACCGATGCCGTCCGAGTTTGCGGCCTGACCTACACCCGCAGCCCGGCGGCTTCGAGGGCCTCCCGCTTCGTCTGATAGAGCGTCAGCGAGGTCGTCTCGCCGATCGACGTGCCCAGCGCATCCGCGACCCTGACCGGCAACGAGGCCGACCACAACGCCGACCTCGGCATCGCGGCTGCGCGCGGCGTGACCGACGGCGGCGCGAACATCGCCCGCCACAACGGAGACCCGCGCCAGTGCACGCAGATCGCTTGCAACTGATCGGCGCGAGCCATCCACCGGCGCCGGGTGACGGTTCCTACCCGCGCAGCTCGGCCTGACGCTTGAGATCCAGGGGCGGTAGCGCGATCTTGATGATCGACCAATCCCCGTTGGATTCTCGACGCGGACGCCATTGATACGTCTCGCGATCTGGATGCTCCGAGGCAAGACGAGCACATTGTTGCTCGGCCTCTTTGCGGGTCATAGACCGACTGTAACGAACGGGCCAAGGGGCAGAACATCGGGGAGCAGGCTCGCTTCTGCTTCTCGCGCAAAGAGGCGCCCTTCGCTTGTCCGGCTACGGCTCACGGCGCTGTCTCGGGCGGCGCAAAGATCACCAGGAGCTCGAGGTCCTCGACGATGCCGACGAAACGGTGCTCGGCAAGCTTGGGCACGAAGGCGATCGACCCGGGCTCGACCGTCCGCCGATTCCCCTCGACTTCGAGCTCGGCACGCCCCGCGAGCACGTAGTAGATCTCGTCCTCGGCGTGCGGCATCTGACGATCGATCTCCCCCGCGGAGAGGCGGTAGACGCCCGCGCTGAACATCCCCGCGCGCAGGAACTCGCGCCACTGATCGCCTGCGGCGCGTGCCGCATCGACGACCTGGTCGAGCTCAACGGTCACGTAGTCCGGCTCGGGCATGGGCGGATGGTATGTCGATGGCGACGCCGCGCGCCGGGCCGGCGTGTTGAGGGTGCGAAGATGACAGGCACTTCGTATTGGTTCACAGCCCCGGCTGCGGGATCGGTGGGATCAGACTCCCGCGCCGGGGCTGTTTCGGTCTCCAGGTCGCCACGATTTACACCGGTTCGATTCCAGTAGGCGCCTTCGTCGGGCCCGCGGCGCTTAGGCGAAGAACCGCGAGATCGAGTCCCGCTCGCAGATCCGTCGGTGCTCGCCGGATCCGACGCTCTTCCTCGTCACCTTGATCCGAGCGCGATCGATCGTGAAGAGGTTGCCGTCGAGGCGCCAGTGTCCGAGCCTCCCGGGCGTGTCGGTGTCCGCGAGCCTCTCCTGGCCGGTGTTCCCGTTGCGAAGGAACAGCTTGACGGTGCGCCCGCGGAGGCATTTCTCACTCGGGGATCTGAGGTGGCCGACGAAATGTCCCTCCAGCTCCGGACCCTCGCCGGTCTGGGTGAGGCGGTCGAGGACGACCTGCGTCGGCGTTGACCTCGCGGCGAGGGCAACTGCGCCGAGCCCAAGACAACCGAGCACGACGCAAGCGAGGAGCGCGGCCCGTCGGATACGTCGCATGGTTCCGATCCTAAACCGACTTGCGCGGGGCGCGGGAAGCGGTCACGTGATCGTGATCCTCGGGATCCGCTGACGCGCATTGGGACTCGAGCGGATGCGCCTGTCCGCAGAGGGGGCAGGGCGGCGGGTCGGCGTGCTCCGGGACGGCCAGGGCCTCCACGAACTCGCGTGCCTGCTGATCGGTCATCTCACTGAGAACTACCGATCCGGCCGCGGCTCGGTTCACCCGGCGTCACGCCGCGGTACGGTGTCCTCATGGACGCCGGTCGCGCCCGAGAGCTCCTTGAACGCGAGCGAGAGCGGATCGAGAACGCGATCGCCGATCTTCGCGGAGAGGCTCCCGAGGAGGCCGATGACCGGATCGAGCCGGGCGATGAGGACGATGAGGGCCTCTACCAGGATGAGTTCGACGCCGGCCGAGCACAGGATTACGAGGAGCAGCTCGCGGCGCTCGAGCGCGCGGAGGCACGGCTCGCCGATGGGACGTACGGGCTCTCGGTCGATAGCGGGGAGCCGATTCCCGACGAGCGGCTCGAGGCCTATCCGCTGGCGGAACGAACGGTCGAAGAGGAAGAGCGCGGCCGCTCCGCCTGAGCCTCAGCGGGGCTCGCCACGCAGGGCCTCGACGCCTTAGCATGCAACCCAGATGGTGGGGACGAGGGAGCGCCGCCCGGCATGGATCGCCTGCGCAATCGCGGTCGTGGCGCTCGCTGCCCTGTGCGCGTCGCCGCTCGCGTCGGCGCTCCGCGACACGCCCGGCCGGACCCACATCAACGACAAGGCGGGCCGCTTCGTTCCGATTCCCGACAGCATTCCGCACGTCGAGGGCGCATACATCGACAAGCGCATCAAGCGGAACCTCGCCTGGATCGCTCGCCACTTCCGGATCTACGTGACGGAGGGCTTCGCCGGGCGGCTGCCCAACGGCGAGAAGGTTGGCTGCCCCAAATGTCATGTCCGGCACTCCGAGCACAAGATCGGGCTCGCCGTGGACATCGTCCCGCTGCACGACGACTACACGGGCAAGTGCAGCAAGCGCTGGCGGTCGGTCTCCAAACTGGCGAGGTGGGCCGAGCCGCGCCAGAACGATCCGCTGCCGCCGTTCCGATGGGTCGGCTACGACGGCGACGCGGACCACGGGTGCGGTAACCACCTGCACCTGTCCTGGAGCCACGATCCCGAGTACCGCCGGTATACGCCGTCCCGATGGGTCGAGGTGTTCAGGGTGAGGCGAAAGGGCGACCGGACGCATGCCCCGGCACGGAACCCGACCGCATCCGATCCGACCACGGTGTCCTCCGGCTCGCTGCGTCGACTCGAGCCCGAGGGCCCGCGCTGAGCTCCCGCTCTCCGCTCAGGCGCGCTCGGCGGTGGGCTCCGGCGCGAGGTCGCGCCAGCGGCGCTCGAACGGGAGCCGCCAGCGGCGGGGGGCGATCAGGTCGCGGATCTGGCCGGGACCCCAGGAGCTGGGCGCGTAGGGGATGACATCGGGCGGGTGCTTGAGGAGGGGGTCGGAGATCTCCCAGAGCCGCTCGATCCCCTCCGCGGTCGTGAAGAGGGTGTGATCGCCCAGCATGGCGTCGCGGATCAGGCGCTCATAGGCCTCGAGCGTGTCGGCCTCGCGATGGACCTCGTGCAGCGAGAACTGCATGCTCACCTTCTCGAGGTTCATGAACGGCCCGGGCCGCTTGCCGTAGAAGGAGAGCGACAGCCGTGATGACTCGTCGAGGTCGAACGTCAGGTGATCCGGGCCGAAATCGCCAACGCCCGATCCGGCGGGAAACATGCTCTGCGGGGGCTCGCGGAAGGCGATCGAGATGATCCGGGCATCCTCGGCCATGCGCTTGCCCGTTCGCAGGAAGAACGGCACGTCGGACCAGCGCCAGTTGTCGATCTGGCACTCGAGTGCCACGAAGGTCTCCGTCTGTGAGTCAGCGGCCACGCCCCGTACGGATCGGTAGCCCTCGTACTGGCCGCGCACCACGCGATCAGGATCGATTTGGCGCATCGTGCGAAACACCTTGTTCTTCTCCTCGGTGATCGCCGTCGGCGCAAGCGCGGTCGGAGGCTCCATCGCCACGAAGGCGAGGATCTGGAGCAGGTGCGTCACGACCATGTCGCGGTAGGTGCCCGTCTTGTCGTAGAAGGCGCCGCGCGTGCCGACGTCGAGGGTCTCCGGCACATCGATCTGGACGTGGTCGATGTGATTGCGGTTCCAGATCGGCTCGAAGAGCCCGTTTGCGAACCGCAGCGCGAGGATGTTCTGCGCCGCCTCCTTGCCCAGGAAATGGTCGATACGGAAGATCTGGGATTCGTCGAAGACCTCGTGCACCTTGCCGTTGAGCTCCTCGGCGCTCTCGAGATCCGTCCCGAACGGCTTCTCCATGATCACGCGGGCGCGGTCGGCGAGGCCGGCCTCGCCCAACTCATGGATCACGTCGACCGCGGCATCCGGCGGCACGCTCAGGTGGTACAAGCGCCGGGGTTTTCCACCGAGCTCATGTTCCGCCGCCGACACGGCGTCCGCGAGCGCCCCCGGCCCCGCGCCGGTGGGCACGTAGCTCAGCCTGGAGGTGAAGTCGTCGAGCGCGGCGTCGCCGTGGATCTTGCGGCCGAAGTCCTTGCATGCCTCCCGCGCAAGCGCGCGAAACGCGTCATCGTCCAGGTCCTCGAGGGAGGTTCCCACGATCCGGCAGTCCGGGATCAGACCGGCCTGGGTCAGGTGGAGAAGGCCGGGCAGGAGCTTTCGCTTCGCGAGGTCGCCCGCGGCGCCGAAGAGGCCGATGACGTGCGGCTCCAGCGGCGGCAGGGCCGTCGGGGCGACATCGCGGGGACCGTTGCTGGAGGCCATCGCGGGCAAAGTACCGCACGAGGTCAGCCGGCCCGGCTCGCGATGCCGCCGGCCGCGCTCAGCCCATCAGCGGTAGCCGCCGCCGTCGCGCGAGCGCGTCCATTCCGCCCTGGATGCTTCGGCGAACCTCCTCGTACTTCGCCTGGACATACTCCCGGTCATCGACGCGGGCCGGATCCCGTCCCACCTCGATCGGCTCCTGGAACGCCGCGCGGATCTTCGTCGGGAACGGGATCTCGGGCAGCAGCGCGGGCGAGATGCCCCATGGGGCCTGGAGGGCGACGGGGAACATCTTCAACCGCGCCACGCGGTCCAGCCGCAGGAGCTTCGCCAATCGCCGGCCGCTGGCCAGGACCGGCATCGCGTCCGGGCCGCCAACCGTGGCCACGGGGACGATCGGAACGCCCGTATCGATCGCGAGCTTCACGAACCCCGTGCGTCCCGCGAGGTGGGCCTCGTCCCGCTTCGTCCACTCGCGGAGGGAATCACGCTCGCCGCCCGGGTACAGGACGACGTCGCGTTCGGCCGCGAGCGCGGTGGTGATGCTGTCAGGCGCGGCGGGGAGCACGCCCATCTTGCGGAAGTATGCGCCGATCACGGGGAAGGCCATGAGCGCGTCGTGGGCGGTGCCGTGGAGCGGCCGATCGGTGCCGAAGTGCCGCCACCACTGGATGCCGACGGCCCAGGCGTCCCACGGAAAGGGCGCCCCGGAGTGGATCCCCACCACCAGGGCCGGTGGCTCCGGGATGCGATCCCAGCCGGATACCTCCATTCGAAACCAGTAGTCCAAGAGCGGATTCCAGAAGTACTTCTGGCGCTCGATGAAGGTCCAGTCGCGCTCGTCCAGGCTCCAATCGCCCGCGCGGTCGGCCACCCACCCGGGGACCCCGGACTCGCGGTCGCGCCGCTCGTTCGCCTCACGCCGGGCGCGATCGGCATGGTGCTTGGCTCGCACGCGGGGTTCGCGCTGCTCTCGATCCAGCTGATGTACGTCCGCCATCGCTGATCCTCCTCCGGAAACGCTCACTTGGCCCGTACCCGGTGCCGCGAATGGGACACATGCGAGGTTGTGTCGCTTCGCAGCCCGGCAGGCGGGTAGTTTTCTCGCGCCGTGCCGGACGATGGCCAGATGTCAGTCGACCCCGTCGCGCTGCGCCGCCTTCTCGATGGGGAGTACGCGATCGTTCGCGAGCACGTGCGGGCGGTGCTCTTGCGGCCCGAGTTCGAGAAACCGCCCGCGCCGCCACCGACCGAGCGCTACCGCGAGCAGGTCTCGGAGCGCGCGAGGATCCTGGCGGCGACGGGCGGGCCGTCGCTCCTCTTCCCGGAGGAATTCGGTGGGCTCGGGCGCGTCGGCGCAGCGATCACCGCGTTCGAGACCCTCGCCCACAGCGACCTCTCACTGCTGGTCAAGATCGGCGTCCAGTTCGGCCTCTTCGGCGGCGCCGTGCACCACCTCGGCACGAGAAAGCATCACGAGGCCTACCTGCAGCGGATCGCCTCGCTCGAGCTGCCGGGCTGCTTCGCCATGAGCGAGACAGGCCACGGCTCGAATGTGCAGCGGGTCGAGACGACCGCGACCTGGGACGGCGACGCCGGGGAGTTCGTGGTCGAGACTCCGACGGAGGCCGCCCGCAAGGACTACATCGGCAACGCCGCGCTCGATGGGCGGATGGCCGTCGTGTTCTGCCAGCTCATCGTGGGTGGCGAGGGGCGCGGCGTCCACGCGGTGCTCGTGCCGATCCGCGATGAGGACGGCACACGTTGCGCGGGCGTGGAGATCGAGGACTGCGGGGAGAAGCTCGGCCTGAACGGAGTCGACAACGGACGCCTCGCGTTCCACGGGGTCCGCGTCGCCCGCACTGCCCTGCTGGACCGCTATGCGGAGGTGACCGCCGATGGCGAGTACCGCAGCCCGATCGAGAGCGAGAACCGTCGCTTCTTCACGATGCTCGGCACCCTCGTCCAGGGGAGAGTCAGCGTGGGCGGAGCGTCGATCAGCGCGACGAAGTCCGCGCTCGCGATCGCGATCCGGCACGGCGCGCGGCGGCGGCAGTTCGGTCCGCCGGACTCCGAGGAGGAGTACCCGCTCCTGGACTTCCGAGTCCACCAGCGGCGTCTGCTTCCGGCGCTCGCGACCACCTACGCGCTTCACTTCGCGCAGGAGCGCGTGGTCGCGGAGCTCGATCGGATCTTCGGGTCGCTGGGCGGGGGGGAGGAGGAGGCCGAGCGCGACCGCCGCGAGCTCGAGACCCGCGCAGCGGGGCTGAAGGCCATCGCGACCTGGCATGCGACCGAGACGATCCAGACCTGCCGCGAGGCCTGCGGCGGGGCCGGCTACCTGTCGGAGAACCGCCTCGGCGAGCTCAAGGCCGACACCGACGTGTTCACCACGTTCGAGGGGGACAACACGATCCTGTTGCAGTTGGTCGCGAAGAGCCTGCTCACGGGCTACCGCGACGAGTTCGCGGAGCTCGGGCCGATGGCGACCGCCGGCTTCATGGCGTCGCAGGCGTGGGAGACCGTGGTCGAGCGGAGCGCCGGGCGCGAGCTGATCCAGCGCCTGACCGACGACCTGGTTCCCGGCCGCGAGCGCGACGAGGATCTACTCGACCGCGAGTACCAGCTCGGGCTCTTCCGCTGGCGAGAGGAGCATGTGCTCTCCGGCGCCGCCCGGCGCCTGCGGCGCGGTATGGGCAGCGACGGCGCCGATCCCTTCGAGGTCTTCAACGACTGCCAGGACCACGTGCTGGTGGCAGCGAGGGCGCACGTCCACCGCGAGATCCTGGATAGCTTCTCCGAGGCGATCGAGCGGGCCGAGGACACGAACCTGCGGGCCGTGCTCGAGCGGCTCTGCGATCTCTACGCTCTGGGCGAGCTCGAGCGCGACCGCGCCTGGCTGCAGGAGCATGGGCGGATCTCATCGACGCGGGCGAAGATGCTGACCCGCACCGTCAACGGCCTGTGCGCCGAGATCCGCCCCCATGCCGAGGCGCTGGTGGACGCGTTCGGCATCCCCGACGGCCTCATCGCGGCGCCGATCGGCCTGCCGGGAGGGGAGGCGAGCCGCACCTCGAGCGCCGACGTCGGCGATGAACTCCCGAACGTGAGGGAGATCCTCGAGCGGGTAGGCGAGGAGGCGCTCCATTGAGTCCCGACAGGCGAAACGCGGCCGTCCTGGGCGGCAACCGCATCCCCTTCGCTCGGCGCGACCGCGAATACGCGCACGCGTCGGACCAGGACATGCTGACCGCAGCCATCGATGGGCTGGTCGCTCGCTTCGGGCTCCAGGGCCAGCGGCTGGGCGAGGTCGCCGCCGGGGGCGTCCTGAAACGAAGCCGCGACTTCAACCTCACGCGCGAGTGCGTGCTGGGCTCGGCCCTCGCCCCCGAGACGCCCGCGTACGACGTCCAGCAGGCCTGCGGGACCAGCCTGGAGACGACCATCCACGTCGCCAACAAGATCCGGCTGGGCCAGATCGAGTCCGGGATCGCAGGCGGCTACGACACGACGAGCGACGCGCCGATCGAGCTGAACGACGATCTGCGCCGGCTGCTGCTCGACCTCAACCGAACCCGCTCGACCACCGGCCGCCTGGCGCTGCTCGGACGGCTGCGCCCGGGTCAGGTCGTGCCGGCTACTCCCCGCAACGAGGAGCCGCGGACGGGCCTTTCGATGGGGGAGCACCAGGCGATCTCCACCAGGCGCTGGGGAATCACGCGGGAGGAGCAGGACGAGATCGCGGTCGAGAGCCACCACCGATTGGCCGCCGCGTATGACCGCGGGTTCTTCGACGACCTCGTCACCCCGTTCCTGGGCCTGGAGCGCGATGGCAACCTGCGGCCCGATGCCTCGATCGAAAAGCTCGCCGGGATGAAGCCGGTCTTCGGCGAAGGGCCGGACGCGTCGATGACGGCCGGGAACTCGACGCCGCTCACGGACGGCGCTTCCGCGGCGCTGCTCGCCAGCGACGAGTGGGCCGCCGAACAAGACCTGCCGGTGCTGGCCCACTTCGTCGACGCCGAGACCGGGGCCGTCGACTATGTCCATGGCGAATCGGGACTGCTCGAGGCGCCGCTGTACGCGGTCCCGCGTCTGCTCGAACGAAACGGCCTCGACCTCCAGGACTTCGACTACTACGAGATCCACGAGGCCTTCGCCTCGCAGGTCGCGATGACGCTGAAGGCCTGGCAGGACCCGGCGTTCTGCAAGGACCGACTGGGGCTGGATGAGCCGCTCGGCGCGATCGACCGCGACAAGCTGAACGTCAATGGCTCCTCGCTCGCCGCCGGGCACCCGTTCGGCGCAACGGGCGCGCGAATCGTCGCGACGCTGGCGAAGCTGCTTGCGGAGCGCGGTTCCGGGCGCGGGCTGATCTCGATCTGCGCCGCGGGCGGGATGGGGGTTGCGGCGATCCTGGAACGGTGCGGATGAGCGGCGACCGTTATCAGGCGCTCGCGAACTCGGCCCTGGGCAGTGCATTCGTCAAGCGGCTCGGCCTCCCGGCCCCGCCGCCCCTCGAGCGCCACGAGCCGGGAATGCCGGTGGTCTCGGGCCCCGTGGTCTTCGGACAGGCACGGGGCGGCCGGCTCGCGGAGCCCGTGCGCGACATCCTTCGCTCGATCGGCGCCCGCACTCTCGATGCCGCCACCGCTGCGGACGAGGGAGGCCGTCCCGCGGCGCTCGTCTTCGACGCGACCGGGATCGACTCGAGCCCGCGCCTGCGCGCCCTCTATGACTTCTTTCACCCGGTGATTGCGTCGCTCGGCCGGAACGGACGTGTTGTCGTGTTCACGACGCCGGCGATCGAGGCCGGATCCGTCGCCGCGGCGACGGCCCAGCGAGCGATCGAGGGCTTCGTCCGCTCGGTGGCGAAGGAGGTCGGCCGCTACGGGTCGACGGCGCAGCTGGTCGAGGTCGCGGCTGGAGGTGAGGGCGCGATGGAGTCGACGATCCGCTTCCTGTTGTCGGCCCGCTCCGCGTACGTCGATGGTCAGGCGATCCACATCCAGGCCGCCGACGGAGACCGGGTCGTCCCGCCGGCCGACTGGGAGCGGCCGCTCGCGGGGGTCTCGGCGGCCGTCACGGGCGCCGCTCGAGGCATCGGCGAGTCCATCGCTGCGACGCTCGCCGATCGGGGCGCCGAGGTGCTCTGCATCGACATCCCCCCGGCGGGTGAGGCCCTCTCGCGAGTCGCAAACGGGATCGGGGGCACTTCGCTCGCACTCGACATCACCGACGCGGGTGCACCGCAGCGGCTCGCAGACCACATTGGCGGGCGGGGCGGGCGAATCGACGCGTTCGTCCACAACGCGGGAATCACGCGGGACCGGACGATCGCTCGGATGCCGCCGGAGAACTGGGACATGGTCGTCGATGTCAACCTCTCGAGCCAGGAGCGTCTGACCGAGGCGCTTCTGGAGGGGGGGTTGATCGGCGCGCGCGGGCGGATCGTGTCGGTTTCGTCGGTCAGCGGGATCGCGGGCAATCGCGGCCAGACCAACTACGCGACGAGCAAGGCCGGCGTGATCGGGATGGTGCGGGCGTGGGCGCCGGCGATGCGCGAGCGCTCGGCCACCATCAATGCGGTCGCGCCCGGGTTCATCGAGACGCAGATGACGGCGGCGATGCCGGTCGGCACCCGCGAGGCCGGGCGCCGCATGAACAGCCTCCTCCAGGGCGGGAAGCCGGTCGACGTCGCCGAGACAATCGCCTGGCTGGTGAGTCCGGCATCCGGCGGTCTCAACGGCAACGTCGTGCGGGTCTGCGGACAGCAGCTCCTGGGCGCATGACCCAGGGGACCGCGGAGGCGATCGAGCTCGAAGCGGCTCCGTCGCTCGCGCGCCTGTACGCGCGGGCGGCACTCGCGCCGATCATTCCCGGGGGCGAGACCGAGCTGCCCGATCGCAGGATCGGGCTGAGGGGCGTCGAGGTGGATCGCGACCGCGTGGCGGGCTACTGCCGAGTCTGCGGGTTCCGGATCCGAAGCACCGTGCCGGGGACCTATCCGCATGTGATGGCCTTTCCCCTCCATCTCTCACTCATGACCGATCGCTCGTTTCCGTTCTCGGTCCTTGGGCTCATCCACATCGGGAACCGGATCGAGGTTCTCGAGCCGATCCCCGTGGACGCGCGCCTCGACTTCTCGGTCTGGGTCGAGGACCTCCGGCCACACCGGCGCGGCCGGCAGTTCGACCTCGTGGCCGAGGCCGCGCTCGAGGGCGAGCTCGCGTGGCGCGGGCGAAGCACATACCTAAACCGGGGCGGGAGCGGTGACGGTGCGTCGGCGGATCGGCCCGAGCGCGACGAAGGCGCAAACGGGGACCTCGAGGTGCGCGCGGAGTGGCGCGTTCCCGGCGACGTCGGTCGGCGCTACGCGGCGGTCTCTGGAGATCGCAATCCGATTCACATGCACTCGCTGTCCGCCCGGGTGTTCGGCTTTCCGACCGCCATCGCGCATGGTATGTGGACCAAGGCGCGCTGCCTGGCCGCGTTCGAGGGCAGGACGGGTGATGACCTCGAGATCGACGTCGAGTTCAAATCGCCCCTTCGCATCCCGGGCCGTGTCCGGTTCCTGTCAGCGCGCCGCGGCGAGGATTGGGGTTTCCGGGTGGAGGCGCCCGGCGGCGAGCGCGTCCACCTCGTCGGCGCGATCCGCTGACCGTCGCTAGCGTTCGGGGCGACCCGCTCAGGGCGCGCAACCGGCGCGTGTAGGACCATTCAGGGGTGGAGAGCGAAAGGCGAAGACGGCCGCCGCCAGGTGGACTCGGGGCTCGTCTGGCTGCGGCCCTCGGGCGGCGGCTACCGGGTGAGCGGAGCGCGACGGAGACGGCTTGGTTCGAGGGCGCCGTCGAGGAGTTCGAACGTCGCGTAGCGGAGATCCTCAGGCAGGCGAGCGAGGACCTTCATGCGCAGTTCGAGCGCGACCTGGCCGCCACCGAAGGACGGCTTCAGGAGCGGCTGGAGGCCGCGCTCGTCGAGCTTCGCGCCAAGGGCGACGAACAACAGGCGGCCGAGCTGGCGCGGATCAAGGCGACGGCCGAAGCGCCTCTCGCTCAGATCCGCCGGGCGGAAACCCAGATCGACGCCGCCACCGAGAAGCTCGGGGTCCGGGCGCGCCGCCAGGAGCTCAAGCTGATCCGGGAGGAAAATTCAGCGCGAATCGCGGGAGCCCTGGCGCGTCTGGAGAGCCAGGCCGAGGCTCGCAAGGGCGAGGTCGACGCCGTCCGGCTGGCGTCGCAGTCGCTTCTCGACGAGGTGGACCAGCGCATCGCCGCCGCAGTCTCGGCGTCCGGCGAGCTCGAGCGACGGTTCCAGGAGACGGAGCGGCGCCTCGTGGAGACCGAGCGTCGCGAACAGGCGACGGCGGGGGTCGTCGCGGATGCGGACGGCAAACTCGAACAGGCGATCGAGAGCGTCGAGCAGGCCGAGCGGCGGGTGGTGGAGATCGCTGACCGGGTTGCCGCCGTTGCTCGCCGCATCGCCGAGCTCGGCGACTCGGCCGAGCGGGCCGCGGAGTGGGAGGGGAGGATCGTGGCGGCTGTGGACGCCGAGGCCGACCTCGCGCAGCGGATCAACGACGCCGAGCGGCGGCTGGTGGAGCGCGTCGACCCTGGCGACGAGAGCTAGAGCGAGGCCCCCATGCTGCTGATCGCGGGATTCATCGCCCTGCTCCTTCTGGGCCTGCCGTGGGGGCTCGTCGCGCTCGCTGCCGCGCTCGGCCTCGAGGTGGCGGAATATCTGGCGTGGAAGCGCTTCCTGCGTCGCTACCGGCTGCGCAGCGGCCCGGAGACCCTGGTGGGGCGCACGGCGACGGTGGTCGACGACTGCGACCCGGTCGGCCGCGTGCGCCTCGACGGCGAGTTCTGGAACGCGCGCGCCAAGGCTCCCGTCAGGGAGGGAGAGACGGTTCGGATCGAGGCGATCGATGGCCTGACGCTCGAGGTCGAAGCGGGCCGCGAGCCGGGAGCGGGTGACGGGGATTCCCCGGGCCACGGAAAAGGGCCCCTTGGAAGGGGCCCTTGATTTCCGAAGGACGTGCCGCCAGCGATGCGACCGCTGGCCCGTCGGTCCTTAAGTCTCCGCCCCGCACATTCGGCGACGGCTCACCTTAACTTAACACCTGATTTCGAGGAAGGTTGCGGTTCCCCTCGATCCGGTTTTTCGGCCGTTTTCCTCGTTATTTTGCTGGTTTCTTACGAATCGTCCAATCGGTCGCCGCAACGCCGTGTAGATGGGACAATGTGAGCGTTTGCTCGCAGACGGCGGGGCCGGGTCGTCGCGCCGCCGAATAGGATGCGCGCGTGCGCTACCTGATCACCGGCGGCTCAGGGTACATCGGCTCCCGCCTGACGGAGATCCTCTCGGCCCGGGACGACGTCGACGCGATCGTCAACCTTGACGTCCGCCCACCCGCGGGCCGAATCGGGAACTCGACCTTCGTCCGCGGCGACGTGCGCGACTACGCGTCGATCCGGACCCTGCTCGAACGAGAGCGGCCGGACGCATTGGTGCATCTGGCCTTCGTGCTGAACCCGATCCGCGATGAGGCACGGATGTACGACATCGACGTCAACGGAACCGCGGCCGTCCTGAGGGCGGCGGCGGACGCCGGTACCCAGCAGATTCTGGTCACGTCGTCGGCGACCGCGTACGGGGCCTTTCCGGACAATCCGAAGCCAATCGCCGAGGACTGGCCGGTTCGCGGCCAGCCGGACTTCTCGTACGCTCGCCACAAGGCGGACGTCGACCGGATCTGTCAGTTGTGGGCGCTCGAGAATTCCGACCGAGTGATGACGATCGTTCGCCCGAGCATCGTCTTCGGGCCGAACGTCGACAACTACATCTCCCGGAGCTGGAGGACCTCCGCGTTCATGCCGATCCTCGACGGGGTGGAGGAGGAGTTCCAGCTGGTCCACGAGGACGACGTGATCAGCGCGATCGTCGGCCTCCTCGACGAGAGGAGCGGAGGGGCGTTCAACGTCGGCGGCGACGGGAGGATGACGTGGAAAGAGTCCGCCGAGATGGTCGGGCTGAAGACCCGCGTGATGTCGATGAGGGCCATGCGCCGGATTTACGGGGCGGCGTGGGCGCTCCATGCGCCGCGCGTGGAGTCTCCGCCGGGAAACCTCAGCTTCATCCGTTACCCGTGGATCGTCTCGAACGAGAAGCTCAAGGACGAGATCGACTGGCAGCCGTCGGCGACTACGCGCGAGGTCTTCGTCGAGACCATGTACGCGAAGGGGCTCGTGGCGACTCCGCCGGTCCCCAGTCCGGCGCCGCCGGCCGTCGCCTGATCGCTCAAATCGAGCTCGGGCCGGCGGTTAAACTCGTTGACCCCCAGGGCGCTTAGCTCAGTAGGGAGAGCGCCAGCTCGACAAGCTGGAGGTCACTGGTTCGAGCCCAGTAGCGCCCATCGGTTCGGGATCACCGTCAGGTCCCGTCAGGTCCCGTCAATCTCTCTTGGCGGTGGGATGATCGGGACCGCCACGGTGCCGGTGGCGGTGATCGTCGTCCACGCCTAGAGCTTCGTCTCAGCGCCGCAACTGGTAGCCGACTGGTAGCAGCCCGGCTGGTAGCAGAGGCCTTGCTACCACCCGGAGCCGCGATCGGGTAGCGCGAGCGACAACCTCCCCGCGCAGGAGGGCGGCGGGTGGAGCAGCCTTGATGGCATATGGGCGCGTCGGGAGGCGGAATCGGTCGGGTCTTGCGGAGGCGTCACAGCCCGCGAGCAGCGCGATAACCCGCCACCTGCGAACCCAGAGGGTGCCGGAGGCTCGATCGTCACTTGGCCTGGGGAGGCACATGGGACAGCCCAACCGGGGGGCTATGCCGGAGTAATGCTCACCCGACCAATACCGACCACGGCGCCAATTATCCGCTTGGAACGAAGCGAGATACTGCGTAGGCGATGTCGCAGGAGAATGTGGAGATCGTGCGCCGAATGTTCGACGCCTTCAACCGCGGGGACTTCGAAGAAGCGACGCGGCAGCTCGCGCCGGACGCCGAGCTTCATGGCACGGTCGGTGGGCTCACCGAAGGCAGTCTCTGGCGTGGCCCCGAGCAGATCGGGGATTTCTTCGCGCAGGACAGCGACGCCTGGGATGAGCGCCGCCTGGACGCGGAGCAGGTCATCGATGCGGGCGACTGCGTCGCCGTGCTCCTGCACGAGTTTCGGCGCGGGAAGGGGAGCGGGGTAGAGATGGAAACCGACACCGCGATGCTCTTCGAGGTGCGTTACGGGCGTGTGGTCGGCATCCAGGGCTACATGGATCGGCGTGAAGCCCTCGAAGCCGCCGGGCTGCGGGAGTAGGCGATCCACCGTTCCGCCCGGAGCACCGCTCAAACTGCGGTGAGTGGATCGTTCCGACACCGACCGGATGGCAGCCGCACACTCGCTCGCACCGTGCCGGACCCACTGACGGAGTAGAAGCCGACGCAGGATACTGAGCGGGCGGTGTCTCAGGAGAACGTCCAGAGTCCCGAGTCCACCCTGCGCAGCAGAGCGTTCGTGGCCGTGCTCGTGCTCGCGGCCGTTGTGGGGGTGATCGCCTCCCTGGCGGCGTGGTGCTTCCTGGAGCTCATCTTCTACATGCAGCAGTGGGTGTTCACCGACATCCCCAAGGATCTCGGCTTCGATCAGGGCCCCCCCTTGTGGTGGTACCTCCCGGTGCTCGCCTTCGCCGGTCTGGTGGCGGCGTTTGCGATCGCCCGACTGCCCGGCAGCGGGGGGCATGTCCCCGCCGAGGGCCTCAACGCCTCGCCCACACAGCCCATCGACCTCCCCGGCGTGATGCTCGCGGCCGTCGCCTCGGTCGGCCTCGGCCTCGTGGTCGGGCCGGAGGCACCCCTGATCGCCCTGGGCGGCGGCCTCGGCTATCTCACCGTCAGGTCGATCCGCCGAGACGCGCCACCGCAGCTGGGCACGCTGATCGCCAGTTCGGGCACCTTCGCGGCGGTGTCGTTCCTGTTCGGCTCTCCGCTCATCGCGGCGGTGATCCTGATCGAGGCGGCGGGGCTCGGAGGGTCGCGCATGCCGCTGGTCCTGATTCCGGGCCTCCTCGCCGCCGGGATCGGATCGCTGGTCTCGATCGGGATGGGGTCGCTGACGGGACTCAGCACGAGTGACATCTCGCTCAGCCCGCTGAACCTGCCGGCCTTTGCGCGACCGGATCTCGTCGACTTCCTCTGGACGATCCCGTTCGCGGCCGTGATCGCCGTGGTCACCTTCCTCATCTTTCGTTTCGCCCGAGAGGGCCAGCGCATCGCGACGCCGCGACCGTTCGTCTCCCTCCCCGCTGCCGGATTGCTCGTAGCCGGGCTCGCGATCGCGTTTACTGAGTCGACCGACCACGGCGCAAACCAGGTGCTGTTCTCAGGTCAGAGCGCCATCGGCCCATTGGTTGGGGACCCCGGCGCTTGGTCGCTGTCGGCGCTCGCGCTGCTAATCGCCTTCAAGGGCCTCGCCTACGGCGTCTCCCTCGGCACCTTCCGCGGCGGCCCGACCTTTCCGGCCATGTTCCTCGGCGCGGCCGGTGGCCTGATGGCAGCCCAGCTGCCCGGATTCGAGCTGACGCCCGCGGTCGCGGTGGGCCTGGGCGCCGCGGTCGTCGCCGTGCTGAGATTGCCCCTGTCCGCGGTCGTGCTCGCCACGCTCTTCACGGTGCATACGGGGTTGGGCTCGGGACCCCTGATCATCGTGGGGGTGGTGGTGGCATATCTGACCGTGCAGGCACTCCGCGGCCGTGCCGAGTCCTCCGGGGGATCTCCGGCGGATGGAACCGGCGCCACTGGAAGGTCTGAGCCGGCGGCGATGCCAAGCGGCTGACCGCGACCGGCATCCGCCAAGGCGAGCTGTTCGCGTTGCAGTGGGACGACGTTGGAGACCAGGAAGTCACCGTCCGCCGGTCCCGGAAGCTGGACGGGACGCTCGGGCTTCCCAAGAACGGCATGGAGCGGACGATTCCGATTCTGCCGCCGGCGCAGGTGCTGGATTCGGTGCCCCGTCGCCCCGACCTGTTCATCTTTCATTCACCGCGCGGTCGGCCGCTTGCCAAGGGCACCCACGGCTGGTCGTGGCAGAAGGTGAAGGCCCGCGCCGGGATCGAGACTCGGTGGCACGACCTGCGCCACTTCTGCGCCACCCAGCTGCTCGAACTTGGGCTGGACCACTTCGCGGTCTCAATCCAGCTCGGGCATACCGATGGCGGTGCGCTGGTCATGGAGCGTTACGGCCATCCGTCGGTCGACGCGGCCAAGCGGCGGCTACTACGTGCCTTCGAGTGGAGCGACGCCGGAACTGGTAGCGCGACTGGTAGCAGGAGTGCCGAATCGTGAGTGCCGCGGCGAAACTGCACCGACAGCGCCCACTTCTCGGTGTGACCGTTGACGGGCTCTCACACCGGTCGGCCCTTCGGGCCTCCCTCGAGCCCAGTAGCGACGTGCGCCAGCTGCAGATTCTGTCGGGCTAGTTGGCGGA
The DNA here is from genome assembly GCA_036265555.1 of Solirubrobacterales bacterium. Taxonomy (GTDB): domain Bacteria; phylum Actinomycetota; class Thermoleophilia; order Solirubrobacterales; family 70-9; genus AC-56. The sequence goes on along the minus strand of DATAOX010000036.1, from coordinate 32,097 downwards.
CTGAACGCGTCCGCGATCTAGAAACGGTCGCCTACTCCGAAAGCCCGGCGACTTCGGGAGGCACCTTTACGGCTCGGCCCTCGCCGGCCGACGGTGCTTGCTCAGTCGGCCAAAAGATTCCGATCGCGCCGGTGACTCCCACGCTCGAGGCGAGCGGGAACGCGGTGACCTCGATGTGGTGCACCTTTCCCTTCGCGCTGTGGATGTACAGCGGTGCATGGACGGGCCGGCCCTCTCTCAGCGCGATCGTCAGCGGGACTTCCTCGAACGGAATCCGCTCCCCAGCACCGTCGAAGGGACCAAACCGCGCCGCCCACTCCTCGCGGTCCATGTTGCCCGCGTGCTCGAACGGAATTCCCAGCAATGCCCCCGCAGCCTCGTTGTAGAACACCAGGGTCGCTCGGTAGTCGGCGAGGAACGCAGGGGCCGAGATGTTGGCGATCAGGTTTCGCGCCAGAATCAGCTCGAGCGGCTTTTGGGTGCGCACCGGCCCCGCGCTCTCCTGCGACATCGACTGTGCAGTATCTCGCGCCTGGCCGCAGCCTCAAAGCGAGGCCAAGGGCGGGTCAAGGCGACGAGCGCTACTCCCGCAGACCGGCGGCTTCGAGGGCCCGTTCTCGGTCGGAGTACACCTTGAAGCGCACAAGGGAGCCGTCGCTGAATGTGCACTCGTGGGCGGTGCGGCGCTCGACCGCAACCCCGCTTCCCCTGGCCGTAGCGGTCGCTCGCACGAACACGAGCACCCGCCGCCCGTCGACCTCGAGGAATCGCTCCGGATCGAAGTGCAGGGCCTCCCAGGGCCAGTTCGAAGCGATCCCACCGACCCCCTCCAACCCTGTCACCACGTCGCCATCGGGATAGGTGTCCGTGAAATCGAAGACCGTGTCCGATGTCGCAAACTCCTCCAGCCCGGCCAGCAGGTCGGGGTCGAGCTTCAGCGTCCGGCAGTAGATCCGACGGACGATCTCGAGGTTCTCCTCCGGCATCGCCACCCAGTATGTCGTGCGATGGGCGACGAGCTCAGTGCAGCACGCCTGAGACGAGACCCCCAAAGGACCGACGCGGGACCTGGAGCCTAGTGGCGCGAATCGCACCGGGCATGCGTTTGTGGTTAGGATCAGCGTGGGTCAGCGGTAGGCGCGGATTCGCCATCCGGATGTCGATCGCGCAAGCCAAGGCGGTGGCCTAGGCCGCGCCCTGGCTGATGCTGTCAAGAATGACTGACGATGAGATGAACGAAAAGACGTTCGAGGCGACGGAGCAGGTCGTGCGGGGCGCTTTGGTGATCACGATCGCCGGCGAGCTCGATATCGCGACGAGCCCCAGGGTCCGCGAGCTTTTGAGCGAAGCCGCGCGGGACCGGGACCGGCCGCTCGTCATCGACTTGACGCGCTGCATGTTCGTCGACTCGACCGGTTTGGCGACGCTCCTGCATGGGGCGAAGCCGGCGCAGAACGGCGAGTCGAACGTCGCCCTGGTATCCGCGGGTGGTGAGGTGAGGAAGCTTCTGGAGCTCACGGCGATCGACAGGACGATCCCGGTATTCGAGTCGCTGGACTCGGCGATCGAGGCGGTTCTATCCGAAGACTGAGCGGTGCGGCGTGTATCGTGCGCCGTCGTTCTGATGTCCCCCCTCGAGATCGTCACAGAGAAGCACGACGGCCAGACCCGGATGGCGCTGGTCGGTGAGCTCGACATCGCGAGCGCGCCCCGATTCGAGGAGGGCCTTGCGGAGGTCGAGCGGGACACCCCCGGCGTCCTCGTCGTCGACCTGCGGCGCGTGGATTTCATCGACTCGACGGGGCTGCGAGCGGTGATCGCCGCCGACGAGCGCGCCCGGGCCGCAGGGCGCCGATTCGTGATCATCCGCGGACCCGCTGCGGTGGAGCGCGTGTTCAGCGTGACCCAGCTCGACCAGCGGCTGGAGATCGTGGACGACCCCGAGACCGTGTGACGCGAACCCCTAGTGGGGGTTCACGAGGGTGAGGCAGAGGAGCTCGCCGTCCGGCAAGCCTTCGACGCGATGGTCCTTGGTCAGCTGCTCCAGCACAGGCGGGAGCTCGGCCAGCGCCGAGGCGTCCATGATCTTGTGCGCGCCGCCCTCCTGAAGCGGTCCCACCCGAACGACCAGCTCATCGGGGGGCGCATCGATCCCGAGCTGGATCTTGCTGCCCACCAGGACCCGGGGGACGTTGGCCGCGAGCGAATCCGTCACGAGCTGGGCCTCGGAGACGCCCTCGAGCGAGAAGTCCGCGCGCGCCGCCAACATCGCGATCACGCGGCCCAGGACCGGCGCCGCCAGTGGCCCGGCGGTGACTCCGATCACAAGCTCCCCCGGGGGTTGGGGGACCTCGCCGTCGGCCGGTGAATCGGCCCGAATCCAACCGTCGCTCTCTCCGTTGAGCGAGAACGCCATCCTGACCTCGGTTCCCTCACTCATTCCGCCCATGAACTCGACGCGGTCGCTCAGGGTCTGGATCAGCGACAGGCCCAGGCCCTGGACCTCAAGGCCCGGCTCCGGCGCGCGCGGGCGGATGCCCACCCCCTGATCGCGGACGATCACCTCGAGCTCGGCATCCTGAACGCACAGGTTGACCTCGAGCGGGCCCTCGTCCCCTTCGTACGCGTGAACAACGACGTTGTTGCAGGCCTCGCTGACCGCTGTGTTGATGTCCAGAAGTCGCGACTCGCTCAACCCGAGGACCTCGATCGCACCGCCCAGCGCCTGGCGCACGACCGCGACGTTCTCGGGTCGGCTCGGGAGTGCCAGCCGGAACTCCGACTCCGTCCCCGTCGTTGTTGCAGGGTCCGCTCCGGGGGTCATCTGAACGACATTATGTCTGCGGCCGGCCGGACTGCCAAGTCGGTGCTGCGCAATACCCGCGTCAGGTAGCGCGAAACCGGCGGTCGGGGCGCGGTCTTATGCTCGCCGGCCAATGCTCGGGACCTATGCGAGCTTCGCGGCGATCCTCGTTGCGTCGGGCTTGATCGGCCAGGCGGTCTTCTGCGCCTGTGGACGGCGGAGCTGGACCTGGCTCGCTCCCGCGGTCGGCCTGGCGGCGACCACGGCGGTCGCGTGGGCGACCGTGCGGCTCCCCGGCGAGGGCACGGCCGCCGCGATCGCGATCGGCCTGCTCGCCCTGATCGCGCTCGCCGTCGCCCGTGGACGCGTCGTGGGCGCCGGGAAAGTGCTCGCGGGCGGAGCCCCAGCTCTGATTGCGGCGCTGGTGCTTGCATCGCTGCCGTTCATCGTCGAGGGCCGCTTCGGGATTCTCGGCACCGGCCTCAATCCGGACATGTCTCAGCACCTGTTCGCTGCGGACCGGCTCACGCACGGCGAGGGCTCGAGGCTGATCGCGCAGGGATATCCGCTTGGGCCGCACGCTCTCGTGGCGTCCGCCTCGAAGGCGACCGGTGCAAGCCTCGTTGAGGCGTTCGATGGGCTGGCGCTGGCGATCGCCGTGAGCGCGGTCCTCACACCCCTCGAGCTGCTCGGCCCGCTCGCGTGGTGGCGGCGGACGCTCGCCGCGGCCCTCGTCGGGCTGCCGTACCTGGTCGCCTCCTACCTCATCCAGGGCGCGTTCAAGGAGACGATGGAGGCCCTGTTCGTTCTGGCATTCGCGATCTCCCTTCATCAGCTCGCGCGGGGGGCGCTCATCGCGCCCGGCGCGCGCCGGTGCCTGGTTGCGGCACCCCTCGCCGTCCTCGCCATCGGGAGCGTCTACGCGTACAGCTTTCCCGGCCTCCTATGGCTTGCGGGTGTAGCCGGGATCTGGGCGCTCGTCGAGCTCGTGACCGTGCGCAGGCGTCGCGGCGCGGCGGCCGCCGCGGCGATGGCCAGGGCCGCCGCGCCGGGCGCAGCGGTCGCGCTCGCGCTCCTGGCGGCAGCGGCGGCGCCGGAGATCGGGCGCATGGTCGACTTCGCGAGCTTCGAGACGTTCGACCCGTCAGGTGCCGGGCTCGGGAACCTCTTCAACCCGATCTCCCCCCTCGAGGCGCTCGGTATCTGGCCCTCCGGCGATTTCCGGCTCGACCCGGGCGACGGAGCGATGCCGGCGATCGGCTACTACCTGGGGGAGCTGCTGGGGCTGGCGGCACTGGCGTACGGGCTCGCCTGGTGGATCAGGCGACGCGAGTGGGCCGTCCCCTCGGCGCTCGCGGCCGCCGTCGCCCTCTACGCCTATGCGCATGTCGCCGGAACGCCCTACCAGGCCGCGAAGGCCACGGTGATGATGGCGCCGCTCGCGGCGCTGATCGCGGCCAGAGCCCTGCTCTCCCCGCAGCCGATCGTCGAGCTCGGGACGGTCCGGGGTGCGGTGGGCCGCACCAGGACCGGACCGAGCGGGGCCCTCCTGCGGTGGCAGTCACCTGTCGGCGCGCTGCTGGCGGTCGCGTTCTGCGGGGCGGCGGCTGCCTGCAGCGTGCTCGCGCTGGTGAACGGCCCGGTTGGTCCGGCCACCTACTCGCCGGCTCTCACCGAGCTGCGGCCGCAGCTGCGACAGGGTTCGACGCTTGCGCTCGTCTCTCAGAACCTGCTCGCCGACGAGCACGGGCGCGACTACGTGGTTTGGGAGCTTCGCGGCGGGCGCGTCTGCGTCCAGGCGGAAGGCACCCAGGGGGGACACCCACCTGCCGGGATCGCTCACGTCGTCGCCGGCGACCAGCAGCGGGCGCCTTACGCGGGCTTTCGGCTCGAGCAGCGCTCCGGCCCGTACACGCTCTGGGTGCGCCATCCCGCGCCAAAGGGCCCCGGCCCGTGCCCGCTGATCGCCGTGGGCGCGCGCGCCAACCCCGCGGGCGACTAGATCTTGCGCGCATTGACGGGGTTAGGTGGGCTATAGCACCCTTAACCCCGTCAATGCGAGTTTGGGCGTCCTTGAGGGCCCGTATCGCGCGGGTAGCATGGCCCGCGTATGGCCTCCATCACCGTCAGGCTCCCCGACGGCTCGCCGCTGGAGCTCGAGGAGGGGGCGACCGGCGCCGATGCGGCCGCTGCCATCGGGCCGCGGCTGGCGAAGGACGCGCTCGCCGTACGCGTGAACGGCGAGGTCCGCGACCTCGCACGGCCGCTCGACGACGGGGAGCGGGTCGAGATCGTCACTCCGGGCCGCCCGGACGCGCTCGAGGTATTGCGGCACGACGCCGCTCACGTGCTGGCGACCGCCGTGCTGGACCTGTGGCCGGGAACGAAGGTCTCGATCGGGCCGCCCATCGAGGGCGGCTTCTACTACGACTTCGAATTCCCCGACGGGTTCCGGCCGTCGGAGTCCGACCTCGAGCGAATCGAGCAGCAAATGGCCACTCACATCCAGGCCGACGAGCCGTTCGAGCGCTCGGAGATCTCCGCCGCCGAGGCGATCGAGCGCTTCCGCGATGAGGACCAGCCCTACAAGGTCGAGCTGATCGAGGACCTCGTGCGCGACGAGGGCACCGAGACCGTGTCGCTCTACCGCAACGGCCCGTTCCTGGATCTCTGCCGCGGACCGCACGGGCCGAGCACCGGCCGCATCAAGGCCCTCAAGCTCAATTCGGTCGCCGGGGCCTATTGGCGTGGCGACGAGAACCGCCAGATGCTGACGCGCATCTATGGGACAGCATTCTTCTCGCAGCGCGAGCTGGCCGAGCATCTCGAGCGCCTCGAGCAGGCGCGCGCCCGCGATCACCGCCGGCTGGGGCCCCAGCTCGGGCTGTTCACGCTGCTTCCCGACGCGCCGGGAATGCCGTTCTGGCTTCCGCAGGGGACGGTGCTCCTGCGGTTGATCGAGCGCGAGGTCCGAAGACAGCTCGCGGCCGGAGGCTACGAGGAGATCAAGACGCCGCACGTACTCGACGAGGAGCTGTGGCATCGCTCCGGCCATTGGGACAACTACGCCGAGAACATGTTTTTCACCGAGGTTGAGAACCGGCGGTTCGCGCTGAAGCCGATGAACTGCCCCGGCGCCTGCCTCGTCTATGCCTCCGAGCGCCACTCCTATCGTGAGCTCCCGCTCCGGCTGGCCGAGTTCGGGTTGGTCACGCGAAACGAGCGTGAGGGCGTGCTCCACGGACTCCTCCGGGTGCGAGCCTTCACCCAGGACGACGGGCACGTCTATTGCACGCTCGACCAGGTCGCTGACGAGGTCGACGCGATCTGCTCGTCGATCGACCAGCTTTATGAGCGGTTCGGGTTCGACGATTACCGGGTGGAGCTTTCGACCCGCCCGGACAAGTCGATCGGAACCGACGAGCAGTGGCAGCAGGCCGAGGCGGCGCTCCGCGAGGCGCTCGAGCGTCAGGGCCGCGACTACGAGGTGAGCCCAGGGGAGGGCACGTTCTACGGGCCGAAGATCGACTTCCACATCACCGACGCCCTCGGACGCTCGTGGCAGTGCGGGACCTGCCAGCTCGACTTTCAGATGCCGGAGCGCTTCGACCTGACCTACCAGGGGGACGACAACGCCGACCACCGGCCGGTGATGATCCACCGGGCGTTGCTGGGAGCCATGGAGCGATTCGCCGGGATCCTGATCGAGCACCACGCCGGGCGCTTTCCCACCTGGCTGGCTCCCGTGCAGGCCGCGGTCCTTCCGGTGGCCGACCGCCACAGCGGCTACGCCACCCACGTCGCGGAGCGGCTCAGGGAAGGGGGGGTCCGCTGCCGCGTCGACGATCGGTCCGAGTCGGTCGGCAAGAAGATCCACGACGCGGAGGTGGCGAAGCTCCCGTACATGCTCGTGGTCGGGGACCGGGAGCAGGCGGACGACGCGGTGTCGGTGCGCTCACACGTCGAGGGCGACCTCGGGGCGGAGTCCGTCGAGAACTTCGCCGCCCGGGTACAGCGCGAGGCGTCGGAGCGATAGGCGTCTATACTGGCGCGCGATGGAGGGCACCCACACCACGCGCCGTCGCTGAGCGCCCGTGCCCTCTGCCGTCACGTCTCGTCTCCCGATTCCGTCCGAGCATCGCTAGCTTGACGCGCCTTCTCAGCCAGTTCTAGTGGCGAACCCGCGCTTCGACCGGTCGCCTCCCGAGCGTGACCCGACGCGGATCAACGAGCGGATTCGCGTGTCCGAGGTCAGGCTGATCGACGAGGACGGAAACCAGGTGGGGATCGTCCCCACCGACCAGGCGCTTCAGCTCGCCGGCGAGAAGGACCTCGACCTCGTCGAGGTCGCGGCCGACGCGCGCCCCCCCGTCGCTCGCCTGCTCGACTACTCCAAGTACCGCTACGAGCAGGAACAGAAGGCCAAGGCCGCGCGCAAGCACCAGCAGCAGATCAACGTCCGCGAGATCAAGCTGAGGCCGAAGATCGCGACCCACGACTACGAGACGAAGAGGGGTCACGTCGAGCGCTTCCTGCGCAACCAGGACAAGGTGAAGGTCACGATCATGTTCCGCGGCCGCGAGCAGGCGCATCCCGAGCGCGGGCGCACGCTGCTTCGCCGTCTCTACGAGGACATCGAGGACCTAGCGACCATCGAGCAGGAGCCCCTGCAGGAGGGTCGCAACATGAGCATGCTGCTCGCGCCCGTGCGGGCGAAGGCGAGCGAAGGCGACGCCCAGCGCTCGGCGGCCTGACGCCCACCGTCTGCTTCAATAAGCCGTCCCGTGCCGAAGATGAAGACACACTCGGGCGCCAAGAAGCGCTTCCGAAAGACCGGCGGCGGCAAGCTCCGCGGCCGGCGTGCCAACTCCAGCCACATCCTGGAGAAGAAGTCCCCGAAGCGGAAGCGCCGCATGTCGATGCCGACCGAGGTCGCGCGCCCGGATCGCAAGCGGGTGCGCACGCTGCTGGCCGGGAAGGGGCGCTAGGACATGGCCCGTGCGACCAACGCCGTCGCCCGCAAGCGGCGCAAGAAGAAGGTCCTCCGACAGGCGAGGGGCTACTGGGGCCGCAAGCACTCGAGCTATCGGCTCGCCAACGAGCAGGTCATGCGCTCGGGCAGCTACGCGTACCGCGACCGGCGAAACCGCAAGCGTGACTTCCGCCGGCTCTGGATCATCCGGATCAACGCCGCCGCGCGCCGCGAGGGCATGAGCTACTCGCAGCTGATCCACGGCCTGAACGCGGCCGGCATCGAGGTCAACCGCAAGCTCCTCGCGGACGTCGCCGTGCACGATCCTGAGGCGTTCCGCCGATTTGCCGAGCGAGCCCGGGAGGCCGACGCGGCTTAGCGGCGACGGCTCCATCGACGATTCCCGGGCGGCTTGCGACATGCGGGCCGCCCTTTTTCGTTCGACAATGATCACCAGCCCCCACAACGACAAGCTCAAGCTCATCCGAAAGCTCCAGGCGCGAAAGCACCGCGAGCGCTCGGGGCTCTTCGTGGCCGAGGGTGAGGACCTGGTGGAGGCCGCCCGCGCCGCGGGAGCGGAGGCGGAGCTCGTGCTCGTCGCCGGCCGCGACGTCGAGCCGGCGCTCCTGGACGGAGTGAGCGAGCTGGGCTCGGGAACGCGCGTCATGGGCGTCTACCGCCAGCGCTGGGACCGCCCCGGGGGCGAGGTGCAGGTGCACCTGGACCACGTCCGCGACCCCGGCAACATTGGAACCATCATCCGCAGTGCCCACGCCCTCGCCGATGGGCCCGTGATCCTGGGGCCGGGATGCGCCGACCCGTACTCGCCCAAGGCCGTGCGGGCGAGCATGGGGTCGGTGTTCTCGCGCCCGCCCGCGAGGGGCGACATCACCGAGGTCCAGGGCTTCAAGGTCGGCCTGGACGCGCACGCTTCCGCCGATCTGCGGGAGGTGGAGCTCGAGGCCCCGGTCGTCCTCTGTCTGGGGGCGGAGCGGGAGGGCCCCCCGAAGGGATCGCAGACGGATGCGACCGTCCGGATCCCGATGCGCTCCGACGGCCCGGAGTCCCTGAACGTTGCAGCTGCCGCCGCCGTGGCGCTGTACGAGCTCGCGACTAGGATGCCCGGCCGTGCCTGACCTGCGGGCGGAAATAGAGGTGCTCCGGGCTGAGGCCGAGGCGGCGATCGGAGTGGCCCCCGATCCCGCCGCCCTCGAGGAGCTCCGAGTGCGCTACCTCGGCCGCAAGGCGGACCTGACGCGGATCCTCCGCGGGATCGGCGATCTTCCCGCCGAGGAGCGCGGGCCCGTCGGCCAGGCCGCCAACGTCGCGCGTCGGGCGCTGGAGGCGGTGCTCGAGCGACGCCGCGGCGAGCTCGAGGCCGGCGAGCTCGAGCGCGGACTGGCCGCCGAGGCCGTCGACGTCACGCTGCCAGGATCGCCCGCGGTGCCGGTCGGGTCGCGGAACCTCCTCATTCGCACGCTACGCGAGATCGAGGACGTCTTCTGCGGCCTCGGGTATCGGGTGATGGAGGGGCCCGAGGTCGAGCTCGACTACTACAACTTCACGGCGCTCAACCACCCGCCCGGGCATCCGGCCAGGATGGCGCAGGACACCTTCTACGTGGATCCGGCGACGCTCGACCCGGAGCTCCGCCTCGGGCCGGCGCCGAGCGCTCCCCGCGAGCCGGCGGAGCAGGATCCGCTCCCGCCCGGCCCGGAGGACGTGGTCCTCCGCACCCACACGTCGCCGATGCAGGTCCGCTCGATGGAGGCCCAGTCGCCGCCGATCCTCATCGTCGTCCCTGGGCGCTGCTACCGCAGCGATCCGTTCGACGCCACTCACAGCCCGATCTTCCACCAGGTCGAGGGTCTCGCGGTCTCGGAGAGCATCACGCTGGCGGACCTCAAGGGCACGCTCGACGAGTTCGCCCGGGCGATCTTCGGGCCTGAGCGCAGCACCCGCTTTCGGCCCGGATTCTTTCCCTTCACCGAGCCCAGCGTCGAGGTCGACGTCTCGTGCTTCCGGTGCGGGGGCTCGGGCACGCTGCCCGACGGCTCGCGGGACTCGATCTGTAAGGGATCCGGCTGGATCGAGATTCTCGGCTCGGGGATGGTGGACCCAAACGTCTTCGGATTCGTCGAGGCGAACGGCTACGACCCCGAGCGCGTGCAGGGGTTCGCGTTCGGCATGGGGATCGAGCGGATCGCGATGCTGAAGCACGGCGTCCCGGACCTTCGTAAGTTCTTCGAGAACGACATCCGCGTCCTGGAGCAGTTTCCATGAGGATCCCCTTCAGCTGGGTCACCGAATACTGCGATCCGGGGCTTTCCGCGGACGAGCTCGCGGAGCGGCTCGCGTTGCGGACCACGGAGGTGGAGCGGATCAGTCACGTGGGGGCGCCCTCGCCCGACGGGTTCGTGGTCGCGCGCGTCGTCTCCGTCGATCAGCATCCGAACGCCGATCGCCTGAGCGTATGCACGGTCGATGCCGGCGACGAGGTGCGCACGATCGTCTGCGGGGCACCGAACGTCGCGGCGGGCCAGCTCGTGCCGGTCGCGCTGCCCGGCGCTACGTTGCCGGGCGGGCGGAAGCTCGGCCGGGCGAAGCTTCGCGGCGTCACCTCCGACGGCATGATCCTCTCGGAGGCGGAGCTCGAGCTCGGTGAGAACGCCGACGGGATCGTGGTGCTCGACGGTGACGCCGCCCCGGGGACGCCGCTCGCCGACGTCCTGCCGGTCGCGGAACCCGTCCTGGAGCTGGAGGTCAACTCCAACCGGGTGGACTGCCTCGGCGTCTACGGCGTCGCCCGCGAGGTCCACGCGTTCACCGGCGCCCGGCTCGCCACCCCGCCGTGGGAGGGCGACGCCGATGCGGAGGGCGAGGGGGAGGCCACCGACTACGCCTCCGTCACGGTGAAGGTCCCGGAGCTCTGCCCGCGCTTCACGGCCCGGGTCTTCACGGACGTTCAGATCGGGCCCTCGCCGCTCTGGCTCAAGGCCCGGTTGATCGCCGCCGGGCAGCGACCCGTCAACAACGTCGTCGACATCACCAACTACGTGATGCTCATGACCGCGCAGCCGCTTCACGCATTCGACCTCGACCGCGTGCCGGGCGGTGTGCTGATCGTCCGCACCGCGGAGGAGGCGGAGCGGATGACCACGCTCGATGGGGTCGAGCGGACATTCGACTCGAAGGCCGTGCTGGTGTGCGACCGCGACGGGCCCTCCGGGCTCGCGGGGATCATGGGCGGCGCCGCCTCGGAGGTCTCCGACTCCACCACTCGTGTCCTGCTCGAGGTCGCGACGTGGAACGGCGTGAACATCCTGCGGACCTCGCGGCGGCTAGCGCTGCGCTCGGAGGCGTCGACCCGGTTCGAGAAGCAGCTTCATCCCGAACTTGCGATGCGCGCCCAGCGGATCGCCGCGCGGCTCTTCGTCGAGGTGTGTGGGGCGCGACTCGTCCCGGGCACGATCGACGTCGCCGCCGAGCAGCCGCCGCCGCGTCGGCCGGTGTTGCGCGCCGGGCGGGCCGAGGCGCTGCTCGGGATGCGGATCGAACCTGACGATTGCGCGCTCTACCTGGAGCGGCTCGGCTTCAAGGTGCAACGGGAGGGGGGAGACATCGTCGCCGACGTACCCGCGCATCGCTACTACGACGTGAGCCGTGAGGCGGACCTGATCGAGGAGGTCGGGCGCATCCACGGCTACGACGAGCACCTGCCCGCGACGCTGCCGCAGGCGCCGGGGCAGGGCGGCCGCCTGACGCGCGAGCAGGCGCTGCGGCGGCGCGCCGAGGACGTGATGCGCGACCTCGGTTTCGACGGGATCGTCAGCCTGAGCCTCACCGACCCGGAGATGCCGAATCGGCTGCGCCTGCGCCAAGGCGATGCGCGCGCAGCGCCGATTCGCGTCTCCAATCCGCTCTCCCTGGACCACTCCGAGCTCCGCACGATGCTGCTCGGATCGCTGCTGGACGCCGCCAGGTACAACTTCGCGCGCGGTGCCGATCGCGTGGCGCTCGCCGAGGCGGGGCGCGCCTATCTCGCCAGGGGCGGGTCGCCGGCCGGCGGAGTTCTCGGCGGCCAGTTCGCCGGAGAGCGATCGGCCCCGGCCTTCGAGGCACAGCGCCTCGCGGCCCTCGCCGTGGGCCCGCTGGTGCCGACGAGCTGGACCGCCGAGCCGCGCGCGGTCGACTTCTTCGCGATGAAGGGCGTTCTGGAGGCGCTCGCGGAGCACTTCAGGGCCGGTCTCGAGCTCGAGCCGGAGGCGCTCCCCTTCCTGCATCCGGGGCGCTCGGCGAAGGTTGTCATCGGGGGGCGCGAGGCCGGCTGGCTCGGCGAAGTCCATCCGCTCGTCTGCCGTCAATGGGACCTCGAGGGCGCGGCGGCGTTCGACATCGGGCTGGCGGAGCTCGTGGCCGGCTCGCCGTTGGGCCGTGAGACCTACGAGGACGTCACCACCTATCCGGCCGTCTACCAGGATTTGGCGATCGTGGTCGACGAGGACGTCCCCGCGGCGCGCGTCCGTTCGGCCGTGATGGAGGGGGGCGGAGAGCTCCTGCGAAGCGCCGGCGTCTTCGACGTGTATCGCGGCGAGCAGGTCGGTGAGGGCAGAAAGAGCCTGGCCCTGCGGCTGGAGTTCCGGGTGCCCGACCGGACCCTGACCGACGCCGAGGTCGCCGAGCGTCGCAGCGCGATCGAGACGGCGATCGCCGAGCTGGGCGGGTCGCTCCGTGGCTGACGCCCGCGTCCTGGTCGCGGGGGCATCCGGTTTCACCGGGGCGCTCGCCGCCCACCTGATCCATCGCCACCCGCGCCTGAACCTGGTTGCGGCGACGGCCAGATCCGATGTCGGGGCGCGGCTCGATCGCCTGTATCCGCGCTACCGCGTGCCGATGGAGCTGACCGAGCTCGACCCCGACGACCCACCCGACGCCGACGCGGCGATCATCGCCTACCCGCACGGCGCCGCCGCCCCCCTCGTGGAACGGCTGTTGGAGGCTGAGCAGTACGTGGTGGACGTCTCGGCCGACTTCCGGCTCCACGAGCTGTCCGCCTATGAGGCGACGTACGGCGAGCACGGGGCGCCTGAGCTGATGAACGAGCCGGTGTACGGGCTCACCGAGCTCCACCGGGATGAGATCCGCGGCGCACGCCTCATAGCGAACCCGGGCTGCTATCCGACCGCGGCTCTGCTGGCCCTCGCCCCCCTATGCCGCGAGGGGTTGATCAGCGACGTCGTGATCAGCGCCGCGTCGGGGGTCTCGGGTGCCGGGCGCGGCGCAGGCGACCGGCTGCACTTCGTCGCGGTCGACGAGAACTTCTCGGCTTACGGCGTCGATGGCCATCGTCACCTGCCCGAGATCACGCAGGAGTTGGATGCGCTTGCCGAGGATGTAGGAACCCCGCCGCCCCCGGACGCGGGAGCGAGGGAGCGAGATTCGAATGGTTCAAGGGCGAGCGAGCGGGAGCGGAGGAGGCGGCGGATTACGTTCGTTCCACACCTGCTCCCGCTCGATCAGGGCCTCATGGCGAGCTGCTTCGTGACGCCCGTGCGAGACATCGAGGCCCGGGAGGTGGCCGAGCTCTACGCCGCGAGCTACGACGACGAACGATTCGTGGAGATGGCCCCGGAGCCGCCCGGCGTGCGCGACGTCCGCGAGACCAACGTGTGCCGGATCCACACCGCAACCGACCAGGGCACGGGCAGGCTCATGGTCTTCGCGGCGATCGACAACCTCTGGAAGGGCGCCGCCGGGCAGGCGGTCCAGAACCTGAACCTGATGCTTGGCCTGGACGAGACCGAGGGATTGCTGTGAGCGCGGTGTCGGCCACCTTCTTTCGCTCGAGGTGGGTCAAGGCACCGGCAGGGGTGGATGAGGTCGACCCGGCCGAGCTCGCGCCGGGATTCCGGGCGGGCGCCGCCGCCTGCGGCCTGAAGCCGAGCGGTGAGATGGATGTCGCCCTGCTCCTCTGCGACGCGGACGAGGTCGCCTCGGCTCTGCTCCTGACTCGGAACGCCGTCGCGGCCGCCCCGGTGCGCGTGTGCCGCGAGGCGTGCGACCGCGCCGCGATCAAGGCCGCGGTCGTCAACTCCGGGAACGCCAACGCCGCCACCGGCGAGCAGGGCTACCGGGACGCCGTCGCGATGCGCGACGCCGCGGCACGGGAACTCCACGTCGATTCCCTCTCGGTTGCGATCGCCGAGACCGGGGTCATCGGGGTGCCGCTGCCGATCGGCCAGGTGGAGGGCGGCGTGACCGGTGCGGCCGCGCGGCTCGACGGGTGGGGCGGCCGGCGCTTCGCCGAGGCGATCATGACCACGGATGCCGCGCCGAAGCTGTGCGCGGTCCGCTGCGACGGCGTGACCGTCTCGGCCCAGGCCAAGGGTGCCGGGATGATCGAGCCGGGGTTGGCGACCATGCTGTGCTTCGTCCAGACGGACGCAACCGTCCCCGAGGCCGATGCGGTCCTGCGTGCCGCGGTCGCGCGCTCCTTCGAGCGGATCACCGTCGACGGGCAGATGAGCACGAATGACACCGTGCTGCTCCAGGCGACCGGCGCCTCGGGCCGCCCGCTTCCCGACGGCCTGCTCGACGCCGTGCTGCTGCAGCTCGCGATCGAGGTCCTGGCGGACGGCGAGGGCGCGACGCGCGTGTGTCGGATCGAGGTCACCGGGGCGGCTGACGACCGGGAGGCGGAGCGGGTGGCCAGGGCGATTGCCAACTCCCCGCTGGTGAAGGCCGCTCTCCACGGTCACGACCCGAACTGGGGGCGGATCGTCCAGGCGGCCGGGATGGCGCTCGCCGGCAGCGACCTGTACGGGCTCGGGCGCGCGTCGGTCGAAGCCGGAGATCTCGCCACGGATTCCCGCGAGGCCGACGTCGCGTTGCGCCTCGAGCGGGGAGACGGGGCCGCGCGTGTCTATTTCTCGGACCTGACGGCCGAGTATGTCCGGATCAACTCGGAGTACTCGACGTGACGGACGCCATGACAGCCGGCCCGAGCGTTCAAACTCTGCTCGAGGCGCTCCCCTACATCCGGGAGTTCCACGGCCGCACGGTCGTCATCAAGTACGGTGGGGCCGCGATGCGGGACGAGGAGCTCAGGGAGGGCTTCGCGACCGACATCGTGCTCCTTAAATATGTCGGGTTGAACCCGGTGATCGTGCACGGCGGCGGGCCGGACATCACGACCTATATGGAGCGCCTTGGGATGGAGGTCCGGTTCGTCGAGGGAATGCGCGTCTCCGATCCGGAGACGGTCGAGGTGGCAAAGATGGTCCTCCTGGGCAAGGTGAACTCCGACATCGTGAGCCGGCTGAACCGCCACGGCCAGCCCGCGGTCGGGCTCTCGGGCGAGGACGGCAGGCTGTTGCATGTCCGGCCGCACCCCGACGCGGAGCGGGTGGGCTTCGTGGGCGAGGTCGAGCGCGTCGACGTTGACGTCCTCACCCACATCGCCGAGGACTACATCCCCGTGGTCGCGTCGGCCGGAACGGACGGCGCCGGCAACTCATACAACGTGAACGCCGACACCGCGGCCGGTAAGGTTGCGGCCGCGCTTACGGCCCACAAGGCGATCTTCCTCACCGACATCGCCGGGTGGCTCGCGGATCCGCATGCCCCCGATTCGCTGATCTCGACGGCGACCCTCGAGGACGTCGAGCGGGCCCTCGGAGGCGTCTCCGGGGGCATGCGCCCCAAGCTCGGCGCGTGCGTGGAAGCGATCCGCGGAGGGGTCGCCTCGACACACATCATCGACGGCTCGATGCCGCACTCGCTCCTCCTGGAGCTGTTCACCGACGCTGGCATCGGCACGAAGATCGTGCCGTGACCGTCTCCGAGCTGAGGGAGCTCGACGCTCGATACGCGATGCCGACGTACGGCCGCTCCCCCGTGGAGTTCGTGCGCGGGGAGGGGGCGTGCCTGTGGGACGCCGATGGCCGCGAGTACCTGGACTTCTTCGCCGGGCTCGCGGTCCACAATGCCGGGCACTGCCACCCCGCCATCGTGCAGGCGATCGCCGACCAGGCAGGCCGGCTCGGTGGCGTCTCGAACCTGTACCACACGGAACCTGGCCCGCGACTCGCCCAGCGGCTTTCCGAGTCGAGCCTGGGAGGGAAGGTCTTTCTCTGCAACTCGGGCCTGGAGGCCAACGAGTGCGCGATCAAGCTGGCCCGCAAGCACGCGCACCGGCGAGGCATCGAAGCGCCCGAGGTCGTCGTCCTCGACGGCGCCTTTCACGGCCGGTCGCTCGGCACGCTGGCGGCGACGCCGCGCCTTGCGCGCGAGGACCTCTTCGGCCCGCTGCCGGGCGGCTTCGTCGTGGCGAGCCGCGACGATGCCGATGACCTGCGGCGCGCCGTCGGGGAGCGGACCGCGGCGGTGATGATCGAGCCGATCCAGGGCGAGGCGGGCGTCTATCCGATCGGGGAGGAAGTACTGCTCGCGGCTCGCTCGGCATGCGACGAGGCGGGCGCGCTCCTCGTCTTCGACGAGATCCAGACCGGGATGGGGCGCACGGGCTCGCTATGGGCGTACGAGCAGCTGCCGGTGCGTCCCGATGTGATGACGGCCGCGAAGGCGCTCGGCGGCGGGTTGCCGGTAGGCGCGTGCGTCACGGGTCCGGAGGTGGGTGACGTGTTCGAACGTGGCGACCACGGCTCCACGTTCGCGGGCGCCCCCGTGACCTCCGCCGCCGCGCGCGCCGCCTTCGACGTGATCGACGATGCCGCGCTCCTGGGAAGGGTGCGCGAGCTCGGCGCGCGGTTCATGCACGAGCTCGCCGAGCTCGAGGGCGTTCGCGATGTCCGCGGGCGCGGGTTGATGGTGGGGGTCACGCTGGCCGATGGCATCGACGCCGTCGACGTCGCCAGGCGAGCGCTCGAGGCTGGGCTGGTGATAAACGTTCCCGGCTCGGGCATGCTGCGCTTCCTGCCCCCGCTCGTGATCGACGAAGACGACGTCGACGCCGCGATGAACGTCATGCGAAATGTCCTCAGCTGAACAAGGCCCACCTCCTCCGGACCCGCGCCGGGTGCTCGCGGAGGGCGGGCAGTCCTCGCATGGGTCGTTCGTTCCGCCGGAGCCCGAGGAGCGCGGGCGCCGCTTCGACCGGAAGACCATTGCCCTGATCGCGCTGGCCGCGCTAGCTCTCGGCATGGGCGTGGCCGTCGCCGTGGTCGTTGCGGCGGGTCCGAAGAAGGTGACGCACACGAAGACGTCCACGACGACGAACACCAAGTCGCTCACCAGCACGAAGACTGCGGTCTCGACGGTTTTCTCGACGGTCACCGCGACCGTGACCGCAACGAGCCCGGCCTCGACCGTGACCAGCACGGCGACGGAGACGAAGACCGTGACCGAGCAGGCGCCCGCCCCCCAGGGAGGGGGAGGCGGAGGCAATCAGGGCTAGGCCCGGCTCCGACCTGAGCGCTGCCTACACTCGCTCGCGATGCACGAGGATCCCACGCGTCGCATGGGACCGCCGGAGCCGCCGCCCCCGCCCGGACAGCCTCCGGGCGGGGGGATGAGCCGCGGCGCCAAGTGGGCGCTCGCGATCCTCGTCGCCGTGGTCCTCGGGCTGATCGTCGCGGTGGTCGTGATCGCCGCGGACTCCGGGGGCAACGACACGACGAGCAGCACCAGCAGCACGACCTCGACTCCGTCGACCACCACCACGACGACAGCCCCGCCCACGACGACCACCACGTCGACCGCGCCGCCACCGACCAGCACGACCACGAGCACGGTCTCGACGACCACGACCTCCACCAGCACCACGTCGACCTCCACCAAGGGCAACGCCGGTGGGGGCACCTCCCCGTAGCGCTCTAGCCGGCCACGGAGCGGATGCGGTCGAGGCGTGCGAACGCCACGATGCGCTGCGACGCGCTGTAGAGCGGGTGGCAGGCCGTGAGCACGAGGCGCTGGTAGCCGGTGGGGTGAAGGATCTGAACGTCCGTCGGCTCGACCACCTTGGTCCGCTCGACCCGGTACTGGAGGGTGGCGTACGGCATCCGCAGCTCGATCCGGTCGCCGCCATGCAGCGAGTCCAGGTGCCTGAACGGCGCGAGATAGGTGGTCCGGTGGCCGGCGACGGCGGTCGTACCCGGCTGCCCTGGAAACGGCGTCGACTGGTAGTGCCCCGGTCCCTTCGTGAGGTCTCCCGTGCTCGTTCCCTGGACGACCACGATGTCGAGGTCGATGCTGGGGATCACGATGCGGCCGATCGGGTCGCCGTCGTTCACCCGCTTGGCGAAGGCAGACGCCAGCGCATCGACCTTTTGCGCCTCGCCGTGGATGCCGCGGATGGCCCGTCGATCCGCCTGGGTCGGGAACCCGCGCTCCAGGTCGTCGAGGGCGCTGTCGGCGTCGTGCTGGCGCACCGACGCGTAGATGCTCGAGGTCGGCTCCCTCCAGAGGAGGGTGGCGGCGACGTCGGCGAGGATCACGACTCCGGCCGTGATCAGCGCGACCGACAGGATGTAGATCGCCCGATCGCGGTACATGCGACGGCCAACGCTAGTGCGCGGCGAGCGCGCCCGCCATGCCAGACTTCCCGACCCCATGGCGGCTCCAGCCGAACAGCCGACACCCGCCGCCGACGCCGACAGGGACGCGGTCGGACGGGCCCTGCTCCTCTACTCGGGCGGGCTGGACACGTCGGTCATGCTGCGGTGGATTCAGGAGCAGTACGGCGCGGAGATCGTCGCACTGACCGTGAACCTGGGGCAGCCTGGGGAGGACTTCGACGTCGTCGTCGGCAAGGCTCGCCGCCTCGGAGCGGTCGACGCGATCCTCGCGGATGCCCGGGAGGAGTTCGCCCGCGACTACGTCCTCCCGGCGATCAGGGCGAACGCGGTCTACGGAAACGGCTACCCGTTGTTCACCGCGCTCGGCCGACCGCTCATCGCGAAGCTCGCGGTCGAGCACGCGCGCCGGACCGGCTGCGACACGGTGGCGCATGGTTGCACCGGCAAGGGGAACGATCAGGTACGGATCGAGGCGACCGTGGCCGCGCTCGACCCGGACCTGAACGTGATCGCCCCGGTCAGGGAGTGGAGCATGAGCCGCGACCAAGAGATCGCCTACGCCAGCGAGAATGCGATACCGGTGAAGGGCGGCACGGAGGTGCCGCCGTACTCGATCGACGACAACCTCTGGGGTCGGTCGTCCGAAGGCGGCGAGATCGAGGACCTCGAGGAGGCGCCGCGGGACGAGGTCTTCCAGCTGGTGACGCGGCCCGAGGAGGCGCCGGACGAGCCCGCGCTCGTGCGGGTGGAGTTCGAGCGGGGTTGCCCGGTCGCCATCGACGGCGAGCGGATGGGGCTGGTGGAGATGCTCGGGCGCGCGGCGGAGCTCGGCCGGCGGCACGGCGTTGGGATCGTCGACCACATCGAGGACCGAATCGTCGGCCTGAAGATCCGCGACATCTATGAGGTGCCGGCCGCGGCGATCGTCCTCGCCGCGCACCGGGAGCTCGAGGCGCTCGTCTCAACGATCCACCAGAACAACTTCAAGCGCATCCTCGAGGACAAGTGGGCCTACCTGTGCTACGCGGGGCTGTGGCACGACCCTCTGCGGTCAGACCTCGACGCCTACATGGAGTCGGCCAACGAGACGGTGACCGGCGAGGTCACGTTGAAGCTGTACAAGGGGTCCGTGACCCCGGTCGCGCGGCGCTCGCCATATGCGCTGTACGACCGCTCGCTCGCCTCGTTCGGAGAGTCGGGAGCCCAGTTCAGCCAGGACGCGAGCCCGGGCTTCATCGAGCTGTTTACGCTGCAGACCCGGATGGCCAGGCGGGCGCGGTCGCATCCGCGGCAAAATGAGCGCCGAGAGTGATGACGACCATCTACCGACTCATCGGCAAGCTCATGCTTCGGTACTGGCTGGTTCGGTACCGGCGCCAGATCCAAGCCGCCACAGGCGTGGGCGCCCTGCTCCTGGCGGCCGCCGGCTACCTGATCGCCACGAGGCAGCCGCCCGAGGGCTAGGCACGGGAACTGCAAGGCCCGTTGCAGCAAGGGGAATTGCGGCCCCGAGCGCGACGGTGCTCGCTCATGCATTCCTAACAATTCGCTACTATGCCGCGCCGACACCGCCGAGTTCCCCGGGGGACTTTCCGGGGGAGCGGGGGAACCACTGGGACGGAGCCGCATCGGCAAGGTCCCGGGGGCGAATCGCGACACAGTCCGCGTAGCGCCAGTCCTTCGGCGCGAGCCCGCCAGCTAACCCCGTAGGCGCCGGAAGGATGAAGTCCAAGACCCACAGCCTGATTCGCACGCCCCGGCTCGCGGGCATCCCGCGCCTGCGCGCGGCGGCGGCCGCTGTGGCCTGCGGCGTGGCGCTCACCGCCGGCGCAGCGATGGCGCACGCGCAGAGCATCAGCGACCTGAATTCCAAGATCGCCTCCGCGCAGCAGCAGGCGCAGAGTCTGAGCGCGGACGTGCAGGCCAAGGCCGACCAGGTCGCCGCCGCCCAGCAGCAGGCGGCCGCCGCGGCGCAGCGCGAGGCCGAGCTGAGCAGCCTCCTGGCGGCGGGACAGCAGCGCTCGGCTGAGCTCGCGGTCAAGGTCGACCAAACTCAGGCACACCTCGAGCGAGTCCGTGCGCGCCTGCATCGCGCGGTCATAGCGCTTCAGCGCAGGCTGGTTTCGATCTACGAGGGCAACGCGCCGGATTCCGCGGCGATCCTCCTCAACTCTCGCGGTTTCGAGGACCTGGCGAACCGAGCCGAGATGGTGGGCCGGATCGAGAAGGCCGACGCCGACCTCGCGGGACGTGTGCGCACGCTCCGCGCCGAGGTCAAGACCGCGCTCGCCGCGGTCCGTCAGGCGAAGGCCGAGCAGGACGCCTACAACGCGCGCGTCGCCGACGCGCGCGATCAGATCGCGGCGGTGAGGGCGAACGCGGAGGCGCAGGCTGCGAAGCTCGAGGCGGCGCGCCAGCAGGAGGCCGCGGCCATCCAGACGCTGCAGTCGAACGTCTCGAGCTGGGAGAACCAGGTCCAGCAGATCCAGGCCGCTCAGGCCGCGGCTGCGGCCGAGCAGGCCCAGCAGGCCCAGCAGGCATCGGCCGCGTCGGCCCAGCAGACCGTCGCGGACTGGGTCGGCAACTGGGCGATACCCGAGGCGATCGTGATGTGCGAGTCGGGTGGCAACTTCAACGCCGTCAACTCCTCATCCGGCGCCGGCGGCGCGTACCAGATCCTTCCATCCACCTGGAGGCTCTACGGCGGCAGCGGCGCCCCGCAGGACGCGTCCGCGTCCCTGCAGAGCCAGATCGCGGCCCAGATCTGGCGCGACTCGGGCCCAAGCGCCTGGGCCTGCGCGCAGTAGGGTCCTCGGCGCCGCGCCGCCCTCCGACCCCGCGTAGCTGCGATGGTCGGAAAACCGCACCCATGGTGCGGGAATCCAGCCATCGGTCACTGCCGGGCCGCGAACGCCTCGGCCGTCCTGCTCAGCCCCTCGGCGAGGCTCGTCTGCGCACTCCACCCGAGCTGCCCCGCGGCCTGCGAGCTGTCGATCGCGATGCGCTGGACCTCACCGGGCCGCGAAGGCGCCATCTCGGGGCCGAACGGGCGGTCGAGGGCCTCTCCGAGCATGCGCCCCAACGCCAGGACGCTCGTCTCGACGCCGGTGCCGATGTTGAAGGTGCCGACGACGTCTGACCCGCCAGCGGTCAGCATCGCCTCGACGACGTCGGCTACGTAGACGTAGTCGCGGGTCTGCCGTCCATCGCCGAACACCCGCGGCGTACGGCCGTCCAGAAGCGCGCCGCAGAAGATCGCGACGACGCCCGCCTCGCCGAGCGGGTCCTGTCGCGGCCCGTAGACGTTCCCGAGGCGCAGGGAGATCGTCGACAGGTCATACAACCGGTGATAGAGCGAGAGGTAACCCTCGGCCGCGTACTTGGACTGCCCGTATGGGGCGTCCGGGAGGACGGCGGCGGTCTCGTCGAGCGGTGGGTCGCGCCAGCTTCCCTCGCCGTAGATGGCGCCGCCGGTTGAGGTGAAGACGATGCGGGCGCCCTCCAAGCGCCGGGTGGCCTCGAGCAGGTTGATGGTTCCG
The DNA here is from genome assembly GCA_036265555.1 of Solirubrobacterales bacterium. Lineage (GTDB taxonomy): Bacteria > Actinomycetota > Thermoleophilia > Solirubrobacterales > 70-9 > AC-56. The sequence continues at coordinate 10,248 of DATAOX010000036.1, read as the reverse complement.
CCCACGTTCACGCGCATGTCGAAGATGGGATCGGAGATCGAGACCCTGACGTCCATCTGCCCGGCCAGGTGGAAGATCACCTGCGGCCGGCGGCTCTCGATCAGCCCCGCGACGGCAGCGGCGTCCGTTACGTCGGCCTCGATGAGCTCGGCGCCCGACCCAAGCGCGTCGGCGAGGTTCTCGCGGCGTCCGGTGGATAGGTCGTCGAGGACCGCGACCTCGTCGCCGCGTTCCAGGAGCGCGTCGACAACGTGCGAGCCGATGAAGCCCGCGCCACCGGTGACCAGGGCGCGCATGGCGGCGCAATCTACCCGGACGTTGCCGGTAGTTGCGGGAACGCCGGCCGGTGGCATCTGAGTCGATTGGCATGATCATTCCGTGACGCCGACCGAGGCCGTTCACCTGCACGTCCACAGCGAGTACTCGCTGCTGGACGGTGCCTGCAAGATCGATCAGCTTGCGGCCCGCGCCGCCGATCTGGGCATGCCCGCGCTCGGCCTCACCGATCACGGCGTCATGAACGGCGCGATCGAGCACTACAAGGCATGCCGCGCCCACGGGATCAAGCCCATCCTGGGGCTGGAGGCCTACCTCGTCGACGACCGGCGCGCCGAAGGGCGCGGGGAGCGAAACCACCTCACCCTGCTCGCCGCGGACGACCAGGGCTTCCGGAACCTCGTGAAGCTGACGTCGGGCGGGTTCCTCGACGGATTTCGTCGGGGGAAGCCGAGCCTCGACACCGAGCTGTTGGGTCGGCATGCGAAGGGCGTGATCGTCCTGACCGGGTGTCTCCAGTCCCGGTTCTGCCAGCGGCTGGTGCACGAGCAGGCCCGGGACGCGCGCGCGCACGTCGACGACCTGGTCGGGATATTCGGCGCCGAGAACGTCTACTTCGAGATCCAGTCGAACGGCGTCCCCGAGCAGGAGAAGGCAAACGAGGGGATCGTGCGCACTGCGCGCGAGCTCAGTCGCCCGCTCGTCGCCACGGGCGACGTCCACTACCTGCGGCGCGAGGACCACTCAAATCATGCGGCGCTCCTGTGCGTGCAAACCAAGTCGACGATCGAGCACCCCAAGCTGACCTTCGACACCAACGAGTACTACCTCAAGAGCCCGCAGGAGATGGCGGAGTCCTTCGCCCGCTGGCCCGAGGCGGTGCCCACGACGCTCGAGGTGGCGGAGCGCTGCAACGTGGAGATGGAGCTCGGACGCCTGCTCCTGCCGCGCTTTCCCACTCAGGACGGCGAAACCCCCGCGGCGATGCTCCGCCGGCTGGCGACCGACGGCCTCGCGCGCCGCTATGGCGATCCGCGGCCCGCCGAGGCCGCTGAGCGCCTCGAGTTCGAGCTCGGCGTCATCGGCGAGATGGGCTTCGACTCCTACTTCCTGATGGTCTGGGACTTCGTCCGGTTCGCGAAGGAGAACGGCATCGCGGTCGGGCCCGGCCGCGGCTCCGCAGCGGGCTCGATCGTCGCCTACGCGCTGAACATCACGGATCTCGACCCGATCGCGAACGAGCTCCTCTTCGAGCGCTTTCTGAACCCGGCGCGAAAGTCCATGCCTGACATCGACATCGATTTCTCGGTGCGCGGGCGCGAGCGCGTGATCCGCTACGTGGCCGAGAAGTACGGGCGGGAGTCGGTCGCACAGATCATCACCTTCGGCAAGATGGCGCCGCGCGCCGCCACCCGCGACGCCGCGCGCGTCCTCGGTTTCGACTACGGGACCGGCGATCGCGTCGCCAAGCAGATCCCCGAGCCCGTTCTGGGCAGGAACCCGAGCTTCGCCGAGTGCCTGGCCGAGGGCACGGAGCTCCGGCGGACCTACGACGCCGACGCCGACGCCCGGCGGATACTCGACGTGGCGCAGGGGCTCGAGGGCATCGTTCGCAACAACTCGATCCACGCGGCGGCCGTCGTGATCGCCGACCGCCCCCTCGACGACATCGTGCCGCTCCAGCTCGCCGAGGACCGCAGCGGCCCGGCTGGGAACGGCAATGGAGCGGCGCGTTCGAATGGCCGGCCGGAGCGCTCCTACAAGATCGTGACCCAGTACTCGATGGGCCCCATCGAGGAGATCGGCCTGCTGAAGATGGACTTCCTCGGGCTTCGGAACCTGGATGTGATCGAGGACGCCGTCGAGATCATCGAGCGATCTCGGGGAACGAGGATCGACATCGAGGAGATTCCGCTCGACGACCCCGAGACCTTCGGGATGCTCTCCCGCGGAGACTCGGTCGGAGTGTTCCAGCTGGAGTCCGATGGCATGCGCGACGCGCTCCGCCGAGTGCGGCCCACTCGCTTCAACGACATCGTCGCGCTCGTGGCCCTCTACCGGCCCGGCGCGATGCGGTTCATCGACGACTACGCGCGCGGCAAGCGCGACCCGTCATCGGTTCGGTACGCGGACGAGCGGCTTCAGTCGATCGCCGCCTCCACGTACGGCTGCTGCATCTATCAGGAGCAGCTCATGGAGATCGCCAAGCAGATGGCGGGGTTCAGCCCCGCCGAGGCGGACGACCTCCGCAAGGCCGTGGGCAAGAAGAAGCGTGACCTGATGGCGCAGATGAAGGACAAGTTCCTCGCCGGGCTGGCGGAGTCGGGGACCGATCGCAAGGTCGCGCAGGACCTGTGGTCGCTGATGACGGCTGCCGCCGACTACAGCTTCAACCGCAGCCACGCCGCCTGCTATGCCCTGATCGCCTACCACACCGCCTACCTGAAGGCGAACTATCCGGCCGAGTACATGGCGGCCGTCATCTCCTCGGTCATGACGACCAAGGACAAGGTCCCGTTCTTCGTCAACCGCTGTGAGGAGATGGGGATCGAGGTGCTGCCGCCTGACGTCAACTCGTCGGATCACGGGTTCGTCGTCAGCGGGAAGTCGATCCGCTTCGGGCTCGACGCCGTGAAGAACGTCGGCCACGCGGCGGTCGAGGCCATCCTGAACGCCCGCGAGCGGGGTGGGGGCTTCGAGTCGATCTGGGATTTCTGCGAGCGCGTCGACGCGCGGGCGGTCAACAAGCGCGCCGTGGAGTGCCTGATCAAGTGCGGAGCGCTCGACTCCACCGGCGATCCCCGGAGGGGAATGCTCGACGTCCTCGGGCCGGCGCTCGGCAGCGCGCAGAAGTCCCAGGAGGACGCGCGCCGCGGGCAGTCCTCGATCTTCGACCTGGGGGGCGGTGCGGAGCAGGCGTCGCCACTGGACGGCGGCCTCGTGAGCCAACGCCCTCCGGTGCCAACGGAGGAGTTCGACCAGCGCGAGCTCCTGCGCCTCGAAAAGGACACGTTGGGAACCTTCCTTTCGGCGCATCCGCTGGCGGACGTCCGCGACGCCCTGCGGGAGCGCGTGGACTGCAGCCTCACGGACGTCGGCGGCAAGGAGGACGGCGCCTGGGTGACGGTCGGCGGGATCGTCAGCGAGGCGAAGAAGGTTCGCACGCGCAGCGGGGCCTACGTCATGTTCGCGACGCTGGACGACCTCGAGGGCCGGGTCGAGCTGTTCGTCCGCGATGCGACGAGTGAGGCCGCGGAGCAGATCGAGCTCGACCGCGTGATCCTGGCGCGGGGCCGTGTCGACCACAAGGGCCGCGGGGAGATGAGCCTGGTGGTCGCGGAAGCCGAGCCGTTCGAACCGGGCGAGGACGAGCTCGCGGCCGCCCGCGCGAAGGCCAGGGCCCGGGACCCCGAGCGGATCGTGCTGCGCGTGAACTCCGGCTCGTTCGGGCCGCAGCTCCTCGAGGACCTGAAGTCCATCTTCAGCGCCTTCCCCGGCAGTTGCGAGGTCCAGCTCGAGATGCAGACGCGCGAGGGGACGCGCCGCCTCCGGTTCGGCAGCGACTACTGCGTCGCCCCGTCGCCGGCGCTCCGCGCGGAGCTCGACCAGCTCCTGGGCCCTCGAGCACTGGCCGCTTGACCAATCGGCGAGCGCTTACAGGTCTAGACTGCGACGCGAATGAACGGCACCAGCCAGTTTCGGAGCTAAAGCTCCTCACCACCAACCAATGAACGGCACCAGCCAGTTTCGGAGCTAAAGCTCCTCACCACCGATACTCATGCCGCTGACCCAACCGTCCGAGCAGCGCACTACCGCCGGTGAGTGCCGGCAGTGCCGCACCTTCTGCGATCGGATGGTCGAGCCTCGCGGCTGCCTGGAGCTCCGTTGCCGTTACCTCTACAGCTACCTGGACCCATTGAGTGGTGCCCGCTACATGGGTTGCATGCGCAAGGTATTCCGAGCGGAGATCGACATGAGCCAGTTCGAGGCCGCTGAGCGGGGCGGCGGGTACGGCGGCATCAAGATGACGGGCGATCCGCTCCCGCAGTGCCAGTTTCGCGTTGAGCCCGCCTACGAGGGCGGTGGTCCCGCGCACGAGTGCGTCAACCCGGGCTTCTTCGACTGCGACGCCGGCGTGGGCAGTCACTTCGACCTGCGAGACGCGATCGCCTAGCGGCGCGACCTGCGCCGCCTGAGGCCCTCCCGCCGCAGGCGCTTGGCCGTGCGCACCTCCTTGCGGTCCGGTCCGTGTCCGTCCGGCCCGGGCGTCTCGATGAGCGCCGGCAGCTTCTCGAAGCGGGGCTCCGACAGGAACACGCGCAGGCCCGTTCGGCCGAGCTCGCCATCCCCCAGGTTCGCGTGGTGATCCCGGTTGGCCCCGAAAGCGACCTTGGAGTCGTTCACGTGGACGCATACGAGGCGCTCGGCACCCACCTTGGCATCGTGCTCCTCCGTGACGTGCGCGAGCGCCTGCGGGGTGGAGATATCGAAGCCGGCGGCGAACAGATGGCAGCAGTCGAGGCAGGTCCCCAGACGAGGCCCCGCCCCCGCGGCCTCGATCAACTCCGCCAGCTCGTCGAAGTTCTTGCCCAACGGTCCCTGCGTTCCTGCGGTGTTCTCCAGCAGCACCGGACAGCTCTCGGAGCTCTCGAGCGCCTCGCGGATCAGCTTGCCCGCGCGCTTCACCGACGGCCGGTGGGGCTCACCCTTCCTGGCGCCCGCGTGCAGGACCACGCCGATCGCGCCGATCCCGTCGCCCACGTCCAGGGCTTGCTTCAACGAGGCGAGCGACTTGCGGCGAATCCCCCGCTCCTTGCTGGCCGCGTTGATGAGATAGACGGCGTGGATGACAACGGCCTGGATGGAAGACTCCTCCATCGCCTTCCGGAACGCGGCGAAGTCGTCGTCGCCGTAGGCGGTCGGCCGCCACATCCGCGGGCTCTGGTGAAAAATCTGGATCGCGTCGCAGTCGCGTTCGACCCCGCGCTCGATCGTCTTGGGAAGCCCACCCGCTGTGGAAACATGCGCGCCGATCAGCATGTCGAGCCGCCAGACTAGCCCTGAGAGCCGCTTTCGCTTCGCCCCATCCCCGACGGGCTGGCTGCACATCGGCGGAGCCCGGACCGCCCTTTACAACTGGCTCCTGGCGCGGGGATCGGGTGGGACCCTCGTCCTGCGGATCGAGGACACCGACCGCGAGCGCTCGACGCCGGAGAACACGGAGCAGATCCTGGACGCTCTGCGCTACCTCGAGCTCGACTGGGATGAGGGGCCCCTCAGCCAGTACGAGCGCCGCGATCGTCACCGCGACGTCATCGCGCGCCTCGTGGACGAGGGTCACGCCTACTACGACCCCGCCACATCGGCGGACGTGCGGACGTGGAAGAAGGCACACGGCGGTGCCGGGTACCGTGGGGAGGCGCGTTCGGCGCCGGGCGCGGCCATACGCCTGCGGGTACCGGACGAGGGTGAGACCGTCGTCGACGACGCCATCCGGGGCGAGGTCCGCTTCGAGAACCGCAGCCAGGACGACTTCGTCATCGCTCGCGGGGACGGGACGCCGCTTTACAACCTCGCTGTGGCCGTGGACGACGCCGATATGGGGATCACCGACGTCGTGCGCGGCGACGACCACCTCTCGAACACGCCGAAGCAGCTCCTGGTGCTGAGGGCGCTGGGCTCCGATCCGCCGCGCTACGCGCACCTCCCGCTGCTTCACTCCCCCAGCGGGGGCAAGCTCTCGAAGCGCGAGGCCGCCGCTTCCGTGCAGGACCTTCGCGATGCCGGTTATCTCCCCGCCGCGGTCCGCAACTACCTGGCCCTGCTGGGGTGGGGGACCGAGGACGACACGACGCTGATGTCGACCGAGGAGCTGGTCGAGCGCTTTGAGATCGAGCGCGTCGGGCGCTCGCCCGCGATATTCGACGCGCGCAAGCTGCGCTGGATGAACGGGCGCTACATGCGGGAGCTGCCGCTCGAGGAGTACGAGCGCCGCCTCGGCGAGCACCTGCGGGCGCGGTCGAAGGACGCAGCGGCAGCCTTCCTTGCTGCTCCGGCCGAGCTGAGGCGGACCGCCTGCGAGATCGTCCGCGACAAGGCCCAGACGCTCGACGAGGTGTGGCTGCTGATCCGCTTCCTCTTCGCGGATCCGGTCGAGGATCCCGGCGCCTGGGAGAAGGTTATGACGCCTGACGCGCGCGATCCTCTGATCGGGGCCCGCGACGCCCTGCGGTCGGCGGACGGCTTTTCCGCGAAGTCCGTCGAGGGGGTTCTGAGCCCGATCGTCGAGCGCTCGGGCCGAAAGCCGAGGGACGTCTACCAGCCGATCCGCGTGGCGATCACGGGCACCACCGTCTCGCCGGGGATCTTCGAGTCGCTTTCGGCGCTCGGCCGCGAGGAGTCGCTGCGCCGGATCGATGCGGCATTGCGCAGGCTCGGGGCTGGCTGACCGGACCCGTCGACGGACCGCCCTGGCCGGCCAGGGATGGCTGGGCCCTACTCGATCAGCGACGCCCGCAGGGCGACGGCGACCGCGTGAGCGCGATCGCGTGCCCGAAGACGGGCGAGGATCGCCTTGGTGTGCGTACGGACCGTTTCGGCGCTCAGGCCCAGGCGCTTCGCCACTTGAGCGGTTGAGTGGCCGTCCGCGTAGTGCTGGAGGATCTGGCGCTGGCGGCGGGTGAGGACGGGACGCCCACGCGTCCCCTTCGTGACTGGGTCCACGAACCGCTCGGCCTCGGCCGCCGCGTCGACGGCGTCGCTCAGCGACTCCACTGACGAGCTTTTCACGACATAGGCCGTTGCGCCCGCTCGGATCGCCTCGGTAGCGGCGTAATGCTCCCGGTGGGGACCGTGGGCGACGATCCCGAGGCTTGGCTGGGCCTTGCGGAGCGCCCGGATCGCGGCCGTGCCCATGAGGTCGTCGTCCGCCTGCGCCCCGTTCGAGCGGCAGAGATCGACGATCGCCACGTCGAAGTCGCCAATGGACGTCAACAGCTCCAGGGCCGTCGACCCCGTTTCGGCCTCCTCCACGTCATAGCGATCCGCGAGCGCCTCTCGCACCCCAAGGCGGATGGTCGGTTGTGGATCTATGACCAGGCAGCGGCGGTCGTCGTTCACGGTCCTCACTCGGACCGAGCCCAGCATCGCCGTAGACGCGGCGCGAATCAACCACACGACCCCGAGCAGCGGCCCCGCGGGTCATCCTAACGGCGAGCGCCGGGCGTGTCATCGAGCCTCGCCGGAAAAAGCGAGCCTTTTCCCCTGCCGGCAGTTCCGATAGAACAACCACAGATGATCTCGGTCACCTCGAAGTCACGGTACGCCGTGGTCGCGATGGCGGAGCTGGCGCGGTCCGGCGATCGGCCGGTCCCGATCGCGCAGATCGCCGAGCGACGGGCGATGCCCGTTCAGTTCCTCGAGCAGCTGTTCACGACGCTTCGCCGGGACGGCCTCCTCCAGAGCCACCGCGGGGTCAAGGGCGGCTACACGCTTGCGAGCCCACCGGAGGAGATCACCGTGCTGGAGGTGGTCCAGTCGCTCGACGGTCGCCTCGGCGAAGAGGGCAAGGAGGCAGGCGGCATCTGGGCCGAGGGGGTTGAGGCGCTGCGCGAGGTGTTCCGCTCGACCACCATCGGCGACATCGCCCGCCGCGAGGCGGAGGAGGCCGGCGCGGGGATGTACCACATCTAGCTCTAAGAGCGGATGACGATGACTGTCAGGAAACAACCGGGGGCACCGGGTTCCTGGGGTGCCACGATGGGTAGTCCGTCAAACCAAGCGCGTGCACGGAAGGGCACCGTGATCAAAGACCCCGGAGCAGCGCGTCGGTCGCCCGTACCAGGGCGATCTGACCAGCGATTGCAGGTCAGCGTCGAGCGGGCATCAGCTTGGCTCGACCGGCGATGCTACCGCCGCACCCGCCGCTCCCGGGCCGGACCGCCACATCGCCGAAACCGGGCCGGCGTTGTGACCGGGCTCACTCACGCTCGATGGGGACGAGGAAGGAGAACTCGATTGGTTTCTTCCGCCCGACAGCAAGGGTCGCTAACCATTCGAATCGAGGACCAGGACCATTCGCGGGCGATTCGGGCCGAGGGCGAACTCGACATCGCCAGCGCCCCCGCCCTGGAGCGCTCGCTGCTCCGCGCCTTTGAGAGCGGCGCATCGTCGATCGTTCTCGACCTCAGCGAGGTGAGGTTCATCGACGCGGCCGGGCTGCGGACGGTGCTCTGGGCGCAGCAGCACTCTCGGGACGCGGCGGATCGGGTGCAAATCGTCGCCGGATCCGCCGCCATCCGGAGGATGCTCCCCAGCTGAGCGGGCGGGCTTGCTCGGGCTAGTCCCGCGAAGAGGGGGCTTCGAGACGGCGGTCAGTCGAACGCGCGCATCTGGTTTCAAGCGGGTGCTCGCACCCGCAGATGGGGCAGGGCGGCGGCTCCGCATCCTCGGGGACCGCCAGCATCTCCACGAACTCCCGCGCTTTCTGGTCACTCGTCACAACAAGAAGTACACAGCGCACCGCACTTCATTACAGCCGCTGACAAGAGCCCCCGCCCTATATCCCACCGCGGGGGCTCCTGTCGATCTGGCTGCGAGTGAGGGCAGCCCCTGATGGGGAGGTCCCTCGGACTCCGGAGGGGAGTGCCTCACATGACACTTGGAACACAACGCCTCCGAGGAAGTTGCGCCGTTTGCCAAGCTTGGACGCCGGGCGTCCGCCGCCTCGAACCCGGGTTGGGGAGTGAGCCGAGGGATAGAATGGGGCTCCTGGCCCCGGTCGGTCCTGCTCGGGTTCCGTGGCTACCGCCTGGATCCTGTGTCGGCCGGGGCCTCTCTCTATCCGCCGCGTCGGATCCGCTTGACGATGGCGGCGCGTTTGTGACACCGGTGGGTTCGGGTACTAGCCCGTTATGAGTGTCGTCGCGGGAGGGATTCAGCCTGGGGATGTGCTCGCCGAGCGGTTTCGCATCCGTAGGAGGCTGGGGGCGGGCGGCACGGCCACGGTGTTCCTGGCCGAGGACTGTGTGCTGTGCCGGGACGTCGCGATCAAGCGCCTGCATCCCGAGGGCTCCGAGGCTGCTATTCGGCGGTTCCGCCGTGAGGCGCGCCTCGGCGCGGCGCTCGTCCACCCGAACCTGGTCACGGTCTTCGACACGGTGTCGAGCAGCGATGGTGTCCTGATCGTCATGGAGTACGTCCGGGGGCGCCCACTCTCGGGCCTCATCCGCGAGGACGGCATGGATGCCCGGCGGCTGCTCGAGATCGTGACTCCGGTGGCCGCCGCGTTGGACCATGCCCATCAGCACGGGGTCGTTCACCGCGACGTAAAGCCGGCGAACGTCCTGATCGCGGAGAGCCGCGTGGTCAAGCTCGTCGACCTCGGCACCGCGACCGCCGGGCACATGACGCAGATCACGGCGGAGAACGAGGTCATGGGAACGCTCGCTTACATCGCTCCCGAGCGCCTCGCCGGGGAGTCGGTGGGCGAGCCCTCATCCGACGTCTACTCCCTGGCCGTGCTGACATTCGAGGCGTTGACCGGGAGCCCCCCTTACCGCGCAGACACGCCGGGCGAGCTTCTGCACCGAGTACTCCACGACCCGCCGCCGGACATCAATGACGCGTGGCCCAGCGCGCCGCCTCGACTCGGCCGCGTACTCGCGCAGGGTATGGACGCCGACGCGGACCGAAGACAGGCCTCCGCGGGTGCCCTGGTGCGCGATCTCGAGGCCGCTGTGGCCGACGGGTCAAAGAAGGTCGCGGCCCAGATCCACCAGCCCACTGCGCCGATGAGAGCGCCGTCGCACGAGGGACCGCCACTTCCGCCGAGGGTGTTCGGCAGCCCACCGTCGCAGCGTCGCCGGCGGCTTTTGCAGGTGCTCGCCTGCGTGGCGACGCTCGGCCTGCTTGCCGTGGGAACCTGGCTGGTGGTCGCCGGCGTCGGCGGTGGAACCGACAACGGAGCCGGAA
>DATAOX010000035.1:0-7772 GCA_036265555.1 Solirubrobacterales bacterium | reverse complement strand
CTGCGGGAATCCTATGCGGAGCGGGCCGCGCGCTGCAGCTTTACGCCGCGCGGCGTCACCAGCCACTGCAGCCCCGCGAGCCCCGCCTCGATCAACATCGCGAAGAAGGCGATGAGAATCGCGCCGGCGACGACGCCGTCCCGCCCGTAGACGCTCTCGCTCGCGATGAAGTCGCCCAGCGTCGAAAGTCCTACGAATGTCGCGATCGTCGCAGTCGCGTAGATGTTGATCGCGGCTGTCCGGACGCCGGCCATGATCGTGGGGGCGGCCAGCGGAAGCTCGACCCGAAGCAACACCTGCCAGGGGCGCATGCCCATCGCTTCGCCCGCCTGAACTGCCGTCCGATCGACCTGCCGAATAGCCACGAATGTGTTGGTCAGGATCGGTGGGAGTCCGAGGATCCCGAGTGCAATGGCCACGTTCCCGAGGCCGATGCCGATGATCGCGGCGAGCAGGAACACGACGGCGATCTCGGGCACCGCCCGGCCGGCGTTACCAAAGCCCACGGCGAAGTACTCGCCCTTGCCGATGTGGCCGAGCACGAGACCGATTGGCAACGCGATTGCCAGGGCGCCGCCCAACCCCACCGCGGTCACCTCGAGCTGGGTGCGCGCGAACGGCCAGATGTAGTCGAGTCCACCAACTTGAACCCCGCCGTGCGTCAGCGCCTCACGCTGATGAAAGATGAAGTCGAACGCGCCGACGAAGGAGTCGATGACGTTTGCCAACAGGATCATTGCGCCGCTCTCACTCGCAGCCAGGGGGTGAGCAAGCGCTGGCAAAGAAGGACGATCAGGTCCAGGATGAGCGCCATCACGATGGTGAGGACACCGATCATGATGATGTTGGTCTTGAAGTTGTTCTGCTCTGAGAGGAGCTGACCGAGACCACCAGCGCCGGCGAGGAATGCGAGCGTTGCGACCGCCACCGTCGAGACGATGGCGATTCGCAGGCCTGCGATGATCTCTGGCGTGGCGAGCGGTAACTCGACCTTGAGCAAGAGCTCGCCCTCCGACATTCCCATGCCGCGTCCGGCGTCCCTGGCGTCAGCGGGCACGTTCGCAAATCCGACCACCGCGTTGCGGTAGATGATCTGCAGCGTGTAGGCGGAGAGCGGGATCACAGCGGTCCAGAATCCGAACCCGGTTATCGGCAGGAGCAGGAAGAAGAACGCAACGCTGGGGATCGTGTACAGCACGCCGGTGATCCCGATGAACGGCGGAACCAGGAACCGGCGGCGATGCGAGAGCAGCGCGAGCCCGAGTGCGATCACGAACCCGATCGCCACCGAGATCACGGCGATCTCGAGCTGGCGGAAGAACGGATCGACGTAGCGATCGAAGTTGTCGGCGGCCCACCCGAAGCAGAAGAGCCCGTTGCCGGCGACGCATCCGGTCTCCGCGTGCTCGTGGCAGAAGCCCGCGGGCAGGCCCGGCGCGCACTTGTTCGCTGCGTCGGCGGCGGCGAGCGTATTGACGGCGAGTGTGCTCATTCGGAGACCGGGCGCTCGGCCGCTGCGTGCTCCTCTGTGAGCGCTTCCGGCGAGGTCAGGAACTCGGAGACGATCTCGACCGAGAGGACGCCGGCGATCCGGCCCTCGGCGTCCACAACGGGCGCATAGCGGGTCTCGGCCTGGAGCAGGTCGGAAAGCGCGTCGCGCAGGACGTCGTCGAGCTCCACGATCGGGTCCGGGCTCGTGTCCGGCTTCGCCGGGACGATCTCGCGCGCAAGGTCCTCGTCCGACAGCCAGCCCACCGGGCGGCGGTCGGGATCGATCACGAGCGCGTGCGGAACCTCGGCCGCCGGGAGCTTCTCGCGCACCTCGCCCATCGACTGGCCGATGTGCGCAAGGGGCGCCTCCCAGAGGTCGATGTCCGCGACCCGCATCAGCGCCAGCCGCTTCAGCGCCCGGTCGGCGCCCACGAAGTCCTCGACGAAGTCGTCCGCCGGAGCCATCAGCAGCTCCGCCGGCGTGGCGTACTGGGCGAGCCGGCCGCCCTCGCGGAGCACGGCGACCCGATCGCCCATCTTGATCGCCTCGTCGATGTCGTGCGTGACGAAGAGGATCGTCTTCCGTACCTCGGCCTGCAGCCGCAGGAACTCGTTCTGGAGACGTTCGCGGTTGATCGGATCGACGGCGCCGAAGGGCTCGTCCATGAGCATCACGCCAGGGTCGGCGGCCAGCGCCCTGGCGACGCCGACCCGCTGCTGCTGCCCGCCCGAGAGCTGGGCCGGGTAGCGCTCACGCAGGGCGGGATCGATCCGGACGAGCTCGAGCAGCTCCTCGACACGCGCCTCGATCCGGTCGCGGTCCCATCCCACCAGCCGCGGGACGGTCGCGATGTTGTCGCCGACGGTCCGGTGGGGGAACAACCCGATCTGCTGGATCACGTAGCCGATCTCGCGCCGCAGCTCGGCCGGCGAGCGCTGGCGGACGGACGTTCCCCCCACGGTGATGTCGCCCTCCGTGATCTCGACCATCCGGTTGACCATCCGCATGGCCGTCGTCTTCCCGGACCCGGAGGGTCCGACGAAGACGCAGATCTCGCCGCCGGCCACGGCCAGCTCGAGCTCCGCGATCGCCGGTGCATCGGCGCCGGCGTAGCGCTTCGTCACCCGCCTGAATTCGACGGGCGGAGCCCCATTTGCGGCCGCGCCATCGGCGGCCCCCTCGGCCCTGGATGGATCAGCGGGTCCCAATCCGCCGGCGATGCTACCCCCGACGCTGTATAGATGGGTCGTATGAGCGTCGAAGTGCACCCGCGCGGCCTGAGCAGCGCCGAGGCGGAGCAGCGACTGAAGCGGCTCGGCCTTCCCGAGCAGACGACCAGTCGCTCCGTCGCGAGCATCATCAGCGGGAACGTCTTCACGCTCTTCAATGCGATCCTCGCCGTCTTCTTCGTGATCATGCTGGCGCTGGGGCTGTTCGCCGACGCGCTGTTCGGGGTGATCGCGATCGTCAACTCGGCGATCGGGATCCGCCAGGAGCTGAATGCGAAGGAGACCCTCGATCAGCTCGCTCTCCTGGTGGCGCCGAGGGCCAAGGTGATCCGCGACGGCGCGATCCTGGAGGTGACCGGCGACGAGGTCGTCCCCGGCGACGTCGTCAGGGTCGAGCCGGGGGACCAGCTCGTCGCGGACGGCGTGGCCATGTCGTCGCGAGGGTTGATGATGGATGAGTCCGTCCTCACCGGTGAGTCCGACGGAGTCCTGAAGCGGGACGGCGACCGCCTGCTCTCCGGCTCCTTCGGCATCGCCGGCTCCGGCTACTACGAGCTCGACGCCGTCCGCGATCAGAGTCACGCGGCCAAGATCGCCGGCGAGGCCCGGACGTTTCGCCACCCCCCGTCCCCCCTTCAGCTCGAGGTCAACCGCATCCTGCGCGCGACCACGATCCTGTTGGCGCCGCTCGCGGTCCTGCTCCTCCTGGCCTTCGCGATCCGAAGCGTCCCCTTTCACGACGCCGCCCAGACCGCGACGGCCGGGCTGATCACGCTGATCCCGGAGGGCCTCGTCCTCCTGATGAGCGTGACGCTGGCGGTTGCGGCGGTGCGCCTCGCCCGCATGAACACGCTCGTCCAGCAGATGGCCGCCACCGAGGCCCTCGCCGCGGTCGACACGGTATGCGTCGACAAGACCGGCACGCTCACCGACGGCACCCTCGACCTGGTCTCGGTGGAGGTCGCGGACACGACGCAGCCGGCGCTCGCCCACGAGGCGCTCGCGCGCTTCGCCCATTCCGCGGGTGAGCGGAACCGCACGCTCCAGACGATCGCCGAGCGGTACCCCGGCAAACCCGAGCGGGTGCTGGCCGAGGTCCCGTTCTCCTCATCCTGGAAGTGGAGCGGCGTGACGCTCGACGGTCAGCTCGGCGCACGAGCGAGCTATGTGCTGGGTGCGCCGGACGTGTTGGTGCAATCCGGCGCGCTGGAGCTCCCACCGACGCTCGAGCGAACCCTCGACCGGCACACGGCCGCCGGCCGCCGCGTGGTCGTGTTCGGCGAGGCGCAGGGGCCGCTCCCAGGCCATCCCGAGACGCAGCCCCCGCCGCGGCTCGAGCCGCGCGCGCTGGTTGTGCTGGAGGAGCAGCTTCGTTCCGACGCCCCCGACACCATCGAGTTCATGCGCGGCCAGAACGTCGACCTGAAGCTGATCTCGGGCGACGCGAGGCAGACGGTGACGGCCGTCGCGCACGCCGTGGGCGTGCCGAGCGATGCGGGCGTCATCGAGGGGCCGGACCTTCCCGCCGACGCCGCCGGCCTGGCGGACGCGGCCACGCGAAACACGATCTTCTGTCGCATCACCCCGGACCAGAAGAAGGCGCTCGTCGCCGCCCTCGCCGAGCGGGGGCGATTCACGGCGATGATCGGCGATGGGGTCAACGACGTGCCGGCGCTCAAGCAGGCCCGCCTGGCCGTCGCGATGGGCTCGGGAAGCCAGATCACGAAGGGCATCGCGGACATCGTCCTGCTTCGTGACCAGTTCTCGATGCTGCCCCGCGGCGTCGAGGAGGGCCGGCGCATCGCCCGCAACATCCATCGCCTCGCGCGCCTCTACGCGACCAAGACGATCTACGCCGGAATCCTCATCCTCCTCACCGCGATCTTCGGCTTCGCGTTCCCCTTCCTGCCGCGCCAGCTCACGATCGCGTCGCTGTTCACCATCGGGATCCCCTCATTCGTCCTTGCACTCGCCCCGAGCGAGGGGCCCCTGTATCGCGGGCGGTTGCTGCGGGCACTGGCGGCGTTCGCCATCCCGGCGGGCGCGGGCATCGCCGTGGGCTCCCTGCTCTGCTACTTCCTCGTGGACGACATCTTCGGCGGCTCGCTCGAGGAAGCGCGAACGGCTGCGACCACGACGCTCATCGTGCTGGGGCTCTGCTTCATCCTCCTCTTGGAGCGCGGCCCGGGGCGCGAGCACATCACAATTCAGAGCTACATGCTTGCGATGGTGGCCGGCCTGGGGGCGCTCTACGCCCTGATCCTCGCCGCGGGCCCGGTGCGGTCGTTCTTCGACCTGGAGCTCCTGTCCGCGGGGCAGTGGTTCCTGTGCCTGGTGAACGTCGCCGCCGGGCTGGTGCTGGCGGCGCTTGCCTGGCGCCTCCCCTATATCCAGATGCTCGAGGCGCCCGATGCCGCCGAGCCCCAGCCCGAGCCGGGCACATGAGCAGCTCCTCGAGATCGGACCCCGCCACGGCGGCGCACTGGGGTCGCCGAACGAAGATCGTCGCCACGGTCGGGCCTGCGACGCGTTCGGTGGAGGTCATGACAGAGCTGATCCGCGCCGGGGCCGACATCCTGCGCCTGAACTTCTCCCACGGAACCCGCGACGAGCACACCGAGGTCGTCGCGGCGGCACGGGAGGCATCCGAGATCGCCGGCCGCGAGATCGGGCTGCTCGGTGACCTGCCGGGACCGAAGCTTCGAATCGACGAGGTCGAGGGCGGCGTCGTCGAGCTGCCGACCGGCTCGCACGTGACCTTGACGACGGGCGAGGAGGTCGGGGCCGCGGACCACCTCCCCGTGTCGTGGGAGGGGCTCCCGTTGGCGGTCCACGAGGGCGAGGAGATCTACCTCGCCGACGGCAGGATCCGGCTCCGCGCCGTGCAGACTCAGTCGGACCAGATCGTCTGCGAGGTCGAGGTCGGCGGCCCGGTCGCCTCGCACCAGGGGCTGAACGTGCCGGGCACCGACGTGCCGCTGCCGGCGGCGAGCAGAACGGACCTCGATTGGGTGGACTTTGCCGTCGAGCAGCGGCTCGACCTGCTCGCAGTCTCGTTCGTGCGCCGTGCCGAGGACCTGCAGCCCGTGGAACGGCGGGTCCGAGTCGCCGGCGCCGACATCCCCCTGATCGCGAAGATCGAAAAGCCGGAGGCCGCGCAGAACGCCGAGGCGATCATCCGCGCCGCGTTCGGTGGGATCATGGTCGCGCGCGGGGACCTGGGCATCGAGCTCCCCATCGAGCGGGTGCCGATGGTCCAGCGGCGGCTCCTCGAGCTCGCCGGCAAGCTTTCGCGGCCCTCGATCACCGCGACGCAGATGCTCGCCTCGATGGTCTCCTCGCCGCGACCGACCCGCGCGGAGGTCTCCGACGTCACCGCCGCCATCTACCAGGGCACCGATGCGGTGATGCTCTCCGAGGAGACCGCGGTGGGCGCGCACCCCATTGAGGCGGTCCGCGTCATGGACCGCATCGCCCGGGAGGCCGAGCCCGAGCTTCCCTACGGCGATTGGGTCTTCAATCGCGCCGCCGGCGACACGAACGACGTCGCGAGCTCGGTCGCGCGCGCCGCCGTCGGGTCCACCTACACGCTCGGGCTGGCCGCCCTGGTGGTGCCGACTCGCAGCGGCCGGACCGCCCGCCTGGTCTCGTCACACCGGCCGCGGGTCCCGGTGCTCGCGGTCTCCCCACGGATCGAGACCGTCCGGCGTCTGCAGCTCCTGTTCGGCGTGGGCTGCATGCTCGCCGAGGATTGGACCAGCCTGCGCGCGCTGCTGTCCGACTGCGCGCTGCTCGCCAAGGACGCCGGCATCGCCCGGCACGGCGACCTGATCGGGATCACGGCGGGCCTGCCCCAGCAGGAGCTCGGGACCAACATGTTCGAGGTCCACCGGGTCCCGTAACGAAAGCCGAGAGACGGCGTTCGCGCCTTGCGCGCGAAACGCCGCCTCAAGGTTTAGGGAACACGTCCGCCCTCGACTATGCCGGGCTCGGGTGGCCGTGCTCGCGCGAATGTCGGGAGGCGAAGCGCCCGCCGAGAACGGCGCCGACGCCGCCAAGGAGGCCGGCCCCGAGGGCGCCGAGAGCCCAGGCCGCGCCGGTCATGTCGATGCCGAGCGCATTGTCGAGCGACCAACCACCGGCGCCGATGCCAGCCAGCGCAAAGAGCGCCGCCGCGAGCGTCAGGTTGAACTCGAAGCCCTGATTCGTGTTGAAGAACCCGTTCTTGACGTGAACCGTCAGCACCGCCGCCGTCATCACGCCGATGAGCGCTGCGGCCGGAATCGGTGTCACGATGCCCAGCGCAATGGCGAGACCCCCGAAGAACTCGGTGATCGCGGCCGCCCAGCCGTGCAGCTTGCCCGGCCGAAGGCCGATCTGCTCGAAGAAGCCTGCCGTGCCCTCGATTCCGTGGCCGCCGAACGCGCCGAACAGCTTCTGCGCGCCGTGGGCGGCGAACGTGAGGCCGACCACCAGTCGCAGTACAAGTAGTGCCAGATCCATGAAATTCCTCCTCCAGCCAACTATGCTTGACTCGTCAACTAAGACGATAGCAGAGATACTTGCACGTGCAACATTTGACTCCTAAACAAACTCAGCCGGCCGTGGAGGCCCTGGGGCACCTGCTGGGCGCCCACGCGACGCTCACTGGCCAGCTCAGTGCCCGCCTCGTGGAGGAACACGGGCTCACGCTGAGCGAGTACGAGGTGCTGTTCCTGCTCTCCCGGGAGACCGATCACGCGATGCGACGTATCGACCTCTCGCGCGAGGTGAGGCTCTCTCCCTCCGGCATCACCCGCATGCTCGACCGTCTCCAGACGACCGGCTTGGTCGAGAAGGGCGCATGCGCCCAGGACGCGCGAGTCACCTACGCCGTGCTCACGGACGCGGGGATGCGGAAGCTTCGCGAGTGCGCGCCCGATCACCTCGCGGCGGTCGAGCGGCTGATCGGTGAGCGCCTCGGCGACGAGGAGGTCGAAGTCCTGAGCAAGCTCCTCGGCCGCCTATCGGACCTCGACGACGACTGCGGCGTCGGCGACTGATCCGCCGAG
>DATAOX010000034.1:0-15029 GCA_036265555.1 Solirubrobacterales bacterium | reverse complement strand
GCGATGAAGGGCGTCGCCGCGACGACCAGGAGCGAGGTCGACATGTTCGCCCAGACCAGGAGCGGCATGCGCCAGAAGTTCATTCCCGGCGCGCGCATGGTGATGATCGTGACCAGGAAGTTGAGCGCCGTGGCCACCGATGAGGCGCCGGCGAACTGCACCCCCAGGTTGAAGAAGGACTGGCCTAACGGCGCGCCGGTGGAGAGCGGCGCGTAGCCGGTCCATCCGGCGTCAAACGCGCCGCCTGGGCACAGGAAGCTCCCCACGAACATGAGCCCGGCGATCGGCAGCATCCAGAAGCTCAGCGCGTTCAGGCGCGGGAACGCCATGTCCGGCGCCCCGATCATGAGTGGCAGGACATAGTTCGCGATCCCGGCGAAGACCGGGATGACGAAGACGAAGATCATGATCGCCGCGTGCGCCGAGAACAGCCCGTTGAAGGTGCCCGGCTCCACGATCTGCGTTCCGGGCTGCGCGAGCTCGGCGCGCATGACCATCGCCATCGCCCCGCCGATGAAGAAGAAGATGAAGGTGGTGACGATGTACTGGATGCCGATCACCTTGTGATCGGTGTTGAACTTGAAGTAGTCCCTCCACGAGTAGGCGCCGTGGTTGGAGTGGTCCTCGGGGATCGTCGGCGCGCCGGAGGCCCAGCGGAACCAGTAGTCGAACGCGCCGAGGCCGACCAGGAAGCCGAGCGGCCCCGTGATCAGCGGGACGATCACCTGCGGATAGCCGGTCTGCTCGGTCTGGAAGGCGGGCAGCCCGGACGCCTTGCGGAGCGCGACGACAAGGGCGAACCCGAACGCCGCTCCCAGCAGGGTCCCGAGGCCCGCTCGCCACCATCCCGGTCTCTTGAGTGCCGCTGCCAAGTCCTACCTCAGGCGGGGAAGCCTACCCATTGCTCACGAGCTCCCGGACGAATTGTCAGGTGCCGAACCGGACTGCGAAGGGTCCACCGACTGGTCCTGGCCGGACGTCCCGGTCGACGCGCTGTTCGGGCTCCCGGGCGTCGGCTTCACGAGCGGCTGCCTGCGGAGCCAGCTCTCGAACTGGGGCTTCGGCACCACCTTCACGAGCGCCCTCATCGTCGAGTGGCCGAAGCCGCAGAGCTCGGTGCAGACGACGTTGTAGGTCCCGACCTTGTCCGGCGTCACGACGACGGTGTCGTCGACGTCGTTGCCGCCCGGCCCCTTCGGGACGAGATCGCGCTTGATCCGCCACTCCGGGACCCAGAACGAGTGGAGAACGTCCAGGGCGGTGAGCTTGAGATCGAGCTGCCTGTCGACGGGCACGACGAGGACCTTGGAGCTCACCACCTTGCCGCCCTGCTCGGGATAGTTGAAAGTCCACTCGTACTGCTGCGCGGTGACGTCGATGTGCAGGCTGTCGGATGCCTGGCTCTCGATGTCCCCGAGGACGATCCAGCTGTAGATCGCCCCGAAGAGCACGATCACCGTGGGGATCACCGTCCAGGTGATCTCGAGCTTCGTGTTCCCGTGGATCGGCTCGCCATCTGACTCATCGCCCGGCTTCGCCCGGTACTTCAACACGCAGTACCCGAGCATCACGAGCACGATCGAGAACACGAAACACGACAGGATGATCATCACGTTCAGGAGCGTGTCGATGTCGTGCGCCTGGGTCGATGCCTCCGTTCCGTTCCAATGAATCTGCGTCATCGGAACCGCCATCACGACGGTCAGGACGAGGATCGCGGCGATGATCCTGGCAAGCGTGGCGCGGGTCACCGCGCGGCATTCTATTCCTCGTCCGAGCGCCCTCAGACGCTCGAACTCGACCTGGTGACAGGCGGCACTTGCGGCTCGGGCAGATCGTCCAGCCGGCCCGCCGACGCAGCGAGGACGGTACGCGCAACCCCCTCCCAGCTCCATCGCCCCCTCGCGGCATCCCGTAGCGCGGTCCGGGCGCGCTCGCGGGTCTCCGCATCCAGGTCCAGCCACCCCTGGATGCGATCGGCCAGCGAGCGCACGGCGCTCCGGTCGAGCTCGAACGACACGAGGCTCGCGACCTCGGGAGGCAGACGACCCGCCAGGGCACCGCTCACCTCGGCGAGCCCCGAGTGACGGGCGCATACCGGCGGGACCCCAGCCGCAGCGGCCTCCGCGGCGACCATCCCGAAGGATTCCGGGAAGGTGCTCGGGACGACGAGCGCGTCCGTGGCGGGAACCAGCCGCCCCACCTCATCGTGCTCCAAGCGACCGGCGAAGGCCACGGTGCCGGCCGCCGCGCGCGCGGACTCGGCGTAGTCGCTCGGGAGCGCAGACAGGAATGCGGTCAGCATCTCGAGCGGCGCCTCCGGTCCACCCTCGAGTACGCGGCCACGCGCCGCGATCTCGCGGACCTGCGCGAGATCCCCGCGCTCGATTGCCGACCACAGACGCATCGACGCCTCCTCGTACTCTCCGAAGCCGACCACCAGGAGGTGCGCGCCGGGGTGTTCGGAGTGAACCAGCGGCCAGGCGGCGAGCAGCAGATCGATGCCCTTCGAGACGATCAGCTTTCCGACGAAGACAGCGCGCGGTCCGCTTGCGTCGGCCACTCGCTCGACCGCACCGGCTGCCGCCTCCGGGTCCCGCTCCCAGCTCGAGTACTCCGCGGGCGCGGCCCGCAGGTCGGCGGCGAGCTGCCGAAGCCGCCCCTCCGCCCGCGCGCGCGGGATCGGGGCGAAGAGCTCTGTATCGACCCCTGGCGGGCCCAGGCGCGTCTTGCCGGGAAGGGCTGGATCGTCGAGCGCGCGCCACAGGCTGGCGGCGCTGTGTCCGGAACCGACCAGCACCCCCGCCGCCGCCGCAATGCCCTCGCGCGCGATTGGGAGAAAGCGCTCGGGATGCGGCTTGACGGTGTACTCGAGCGCCGAGCCGTGGATCTTCACCGCGAACCGCAGGCCGGCGCGGGCCAGGATCGCCGGTCCCATGACCAGATGGTTGGCGAGCGCGGCGTCGACGCCCCCGAGCGCGACGACCACATCCCGCACTGCGGAGACGTTCGCGTCGAGATAGGCCCCGAGCTCATCCTCGCTCAGTTGAGGGAACGTCTTCACGCGAAAGCCCTCGTACTCATCGGCCACGTACACGGGGAGCAGGTCGCCGATGTCCGGGACGTAGGCCGTGACGGTCCCGGCACCGGCACCGCCCCCGCCGGTCGACGAATCGATCTGGAGGGTGCCGCCGGCCCAGCTGCCGACACGATTCACCCACGGCAGCTCCGCCGCGCGGCGATCCTGGCAGAGGAGGTGGACCTCGTGCCCCATCCTCGCCAGGGCGGTGGCGACGCTCGCGTTGTAGACGTTGCTGCCGGTCCCGCGCAGCAGGTAGCCGTGGAAGACGAGGACCTTCACCCGGCGGCAGGCTATTCGCCACCGAACGCCCGGGACCGCCTCGCACGTCGGCTATCGTGTCGCGCTCGCGATGAACAACCCACTCCAGATCTTCCGGCTGCGCGCGCCGGCCTCCGGTCGCGAGGCGCTCACGACGCTCGAGCCGGGCGCCGTCTACACAGACCGCGAGACCGGCGAGGAACTTCTCCCCGTCACGCGCACGCTGCCTCTGGCGCCCTCCGACTCCGCGTTCCTGCGTACGCCTGAGAAGCTGAGGATCTGCCGCCGGTGCGACCAGCTCATCGGTGTGGACATCAGCGACTGCCCCTACTGCGGCCTGCGGCAACCGGCCCTCGACGGCGCATCATGAGCCATTCGACCCGAAGGACAGGCGCCCTTCGGCGCCGGCCGGCGGCCGCCCTCATCGCAATCGTGGTCACCGCCCTGGCCGCCGCCGGCTGCGGCGGCGGGAGCGGCGAGGACACGACGAGCGTCTCCGTGCCTCAGGCACCGAACACCACGCGCACGCAGAAGCCGACGCAGCCCACGACGACCACGAGCACTCAGTCGCCGACCTCGTCGACTACGACGACGACTCCGGCAACCACCACCAGCAGCAGCACGAGCACTTCGACGCAGCCCAGCTCCGGAGGCGGCGGGAGCTCGGGGTCAGGCGGAACCTCGGCCGGCGGCACCGGCGGAGGCTCGAGCGGGGGCACCTCGCCGGGCGGCTCCGGCCAGAACAACGGCGGCAAGCCGGGCTCGAACTTCTGCCCAGGGAGCGCCTGCGACTAGCTGAACGTCCGGCTGCGGTTACTTGCTGGGCGCCAAGTACGCCCAGTACAGGACGCGCGCGTGGGTGTAATGGCACTCGTAGTTGTGCACTGTTCCGACTTTTTGCTGGGCGTGGCTCGCCCTCGCAAACCGGCGTACGTCTTCGGGGTCACCACTCTTGGGCGCGCAGTTGTCCTTTCTCCTGCTCGCACGCCACTTGTCGTCCTTCGCATCGAGGTGCCGCTGGTGGAAATTGGGCGTCCAGGTCGGCGATGTGAAGGCGACGATGTTGCCCTCCCGCACGGTGAGGGGCTTGTTGAGGGTGAAGAGCTGCTTCCGGCCCAAGACCCGGCCGAGCTCCTGGGTCGGGCTCTCGCGAAGGAGCTTGTACTTCCGCTTCTTCTTGTGCTTCAGCACGGCGATGCGGCCGGTGGGCTGCTTCCCGAACTGCTTGTTTCCGAAGAGGTCGCCGAGGGTGTCCCGCTGTGGGTCCTGCTTCGTGTTCGTGGGCTTCCCGAGATCGACCGCCCAGGCGACCAGCTTGCCGTCCTGCGGGACGCGGAAGGGCTGCTTCTTGCCGTCGGCCACGGTCATGAACGCGGTGACCCGTCCAACGACCTTGCAGCGCTTCGGGCACGTGGCTCCAGGCGTGTGCTTGGTGTGCCCGATGACCTTCGCTCGCGAGGCGCCCGCAGACGGTATGGCGATCGCCGCCGCGATGAGTGCCGCGCAGAGTGCGACGAACGCCAGCGCGTACGCCGCGCGGCGCCCGGGGTTCGGGGTACCTGTCCTCGTATCGCCCATCGGCCTTGTGAAACACCCGCGGCCCCGCCGGGTTGCGGTCATCGCCCTTCCACCAGTCCAGAGCCGCGTCGACCGCATAGCTTACGGGCCACAGCAGCGCCGGTCGGGCGCTCCGGCCCATCCGGCCGCGCGAGCTGATCGATTAGGGTCCTCGCCGTGAGCGGCCCGTCAGAGCCGGGAAGTGGTCATCCCGCCGAATCGGCCTCTCGCCGAGCGTACGTCGAGTCGGGGCTCGCTCTCATGGGACTGGAGGCGAGCCAGGAGGAGATCGCGGTGATCGAGGTCGTCGACGCGGTCTACGGGCCCAATCTCCGGGCGCTGATGGCCGAGGGGTTCGACGGAATCCCACACGAGCTCGGCGACGACATGTCGAGGCCTCCACGGGGCGCGACCGAGCGCTGAGCACCGTGGAGCTGCTCGACCGCTCCCTGCGCGACCAGGCCGCCGCGATCGCGGCGGGGGAGGCGGATCCGGAGGAGGTGCTGGAGGCCGCGCTCCGGCGCATCGAGGAGCGGGATCCAGCCGTCAATGCGATCGTCGAGATCTTCCCCGAGGAGTCCCGCGCGATGCTCGCCGAGGCACCTCGCGGACCGCTCTACGGCGTGCCCGTCGCGATCAAGGACGAGTGGCCGCTTCCGTGGCGCGCGGAGCGGCTCGGCGCGGCGCAACACATCGGCCCGGCGCCGGAGCGTGGCGAGTCGGGCCCCTACCGCGCGCTGAGGGATGCCGGCGCGGTGATCGTCGGCGTCGCGAACATGCACGAGTACGGCTCCGGGAGCACCGGCCACATCTCCGTCTTCGGCCCGGCCCGCAATCCCTGGGACAACGAGCGCTCGCCCGGCGGCTCGTCGAGCGGGCCGGCGGCCGCGGTGGCGGCTCGCATGGTCGCCGGGGCCGTCGGCGCCGACGGCGTTGGGTCGATTCGCTATCCGGCCGCCTACTGCGGGCTCACGGGGCTGAAGCCCACTTTCGGCCGCTCGGTGATGCAAGGCCACCATCTCCCGCAGACCACGACCATCGTCTCGGGGCCGCTGTGCCGAGATGCAGCCGACTGCCGCCTGCTGGGCGGGGTGTTGTTCGGCGAGGTCCTGGGAGACGGCGGCGCGAGCGAAATGCGGATCGGCATCGTTCCGGGAGAGCTGTGGGACGACACCCAGCCGGCGGTGCGCGAGGCGTGCGGACGCGCGGTCGAGACGCTCCGAGAGGCGACCGGCTCGGAGGTCGAGGACGTGAATGTCGACGGCCGTGAGCACGTGCTCATCGCCTCCGTCCTGATCGGCCAGACCGAGGACCTGGCCCACGTGACGCCGCAGCGGGTCGAGGCGTTGGGGAATGACGTGAGCCTGATCGCGCGAGCCCTTCTTCGCTACCGGATGCTGATCCCCGCGGTCGCGATCGCCAAGGCGCAGCAGGTCCGCACGCTGGTCAGGCGCTCGCTGGCGGAGCTGTTCGAGCACGTCGATGTGCTCGCCTGGCCGACGGTGGCCGCACCCGCTCCGCGCCTCGACGACCCGTCGGTCGAGCTGCCATCGGGCGTCTACCCGGCCGACTACGTCAACCCGCGCCAAGCCGGAATCGCCAATCTCGCGGGGGTGCCCGCCATCAGCCTCCCCGTCGGCCTGAGCCCGGAGGGCCTCCCGGTCGCGCTGCAGCTCATCGCGGCGTGGGGACGCGACGAGCTCCTGCTTGACGCCGCGGAGAAGCTCGAGCAGGCAACCGATCGCAGATGGGTCGATGCCATGCCGAGCCTCGTCTCCGCGTAGCGCCAACCGATCGGCGAGCGGCGATCGATTTCCGCGTGCCCCCACCTCCTATCCTGGCGCCGTGCCGGCGATCGAGGCAAACGGGCTCGAGCGCACGTTCGAGGGCGGCGTTCAGGCGGTGGCCGGCGTGGACCTGGAGGTCGCGGACGGCCAGATCTACGCGTTCCTCGGCCCGAATGGCGCGGGCAAGACGACGACGGTCCGGATGCTCACAACGCTGCTGCGCCCCACCGGCGGGAGCGCACGAGTCGCCGGCTTCGACGTCGCCGCCGAGGCCGCCGGAGTGCGCCGGGCGATCGGTGTCGCGCTTCAGGAGGCCGCGCTCGACCCGCTGATGACGGGCCGTGAGCTGATTCGCCTGCAGGCGACGCTTCACGGACTCGGGCGCCAGACCGGGCGAGAGAGGGCGGAGGCGTTGCTCGCTCGCGTGGATCTTCTCGACGCGGCCGATCGGCAGGTCGGGACTTACTCCGGCGGCATGCGGCGGCGGCTCGACCTCGCCTCCGCCCTGGTCCACGAGCCGAAGGTCCTGTTCCTCGACGAGCCGACCACCGGGCTCGACCCCGTCAGCCGGCGAACGATCTGGGAGGAGGTCGAACAGCTCAACGGCGAGGGCACGACGGTCTTCCTCACCACGCAGTACCTGGAGGAGGCTGACCAGCTCGCTGGTCGGGTCGGCATCATCGACGTGGGACGGATCGTCGCCGAGGACACGCCGGCCCGGCTGAAGGCCGGGATCGGGCACCCCCATCTGGAGATCAGGCTGGGCGAAGATGGAACGGAACGGGCGCAGGGGATCGTCGCCCGCTTCGGCATGCCGCTGCCGAGCAAGGACGGGGCCGTGCTGGTCGAGGTGGAGCGCGGGGCGGCGGCGATCGCGCCGGTGGTTCGGGCCCTTGACGACGCCGGCCTCAGCGTCGAGGCCCTCGATCTGGTCGAGCCCACGCTCGACGACGTCTTTCTCGAGAAGACCGGGCATCACCTGGAGCCGGACGAGCCCGACTCCACCGAGGGCGAGTGACGGCGACCGACCTGCGAGTGATCGCCGCGCTCGGTGCGCGGTCGGTGAAACAGACGTTCCGGCGCCCGCAGCTGATGGCGCCGATCATCATCTTCCCCTCCATCCTCCTGGCGATCCAGACGGCCGGGGCGGGCCGTGCCGTGGACCTTCCGGGCTTCCCGCCGGTCGACAACTTCCTCTCCTTCATGCTCGCCGGAGCGATGATCCAATCGACGATGCTCGCCGGCAACAGCGGCGGGATCGCCCTCGCGGTCGACATCGAAATGGGGTTCACCGACCGTCTGCTGGCGGCGCCGATCTCCCGGTTCGCGATTGTTCTCGGCCGACTGGCGGGGACGGCGGCCCTGGCGGGCCTCGCGGCCGTCTGGTTCATCGTCGTCGGGCTGATCTTCGGCGCCAGCATTCAGGAGGGCGTCCCCGGCGCGCTGCTCATGATCTTCTTCGTCGTGCTGTCTGGGGTGGCGTTCGGGGGGATCGGCGCGTCCGTCGCGCTGCGGACGGGACGCGCGTCGGTGGTGCAGGGGCTGTTCCCGCTCGTCTTCGTGATCCTGTTCCTCTCGTCCGCGTTCTTCCCCGACAACCTGATGCTGGAGCCCGCGGCCACCGTGGCCGAGTACAACCCGTTGAGCTTCATCGTCGAGGGGATCCGCGACCCCGTGATCTCGTCGGTCACGTGGAGCGTCTTCGGCAAGGCGATGGCGTCGCTCGCGCTCGTGGGAGCCATCGGCATCGGGCTCAGCGCGCTGGCGCTGAGGCGGCGGCTCAGGATGGGTGGCTGATGGGCTGGCGGGCACAGTTCGAGTCCGTCGCGGCCCTCGTCCGCAGAGCCGCTAACGAGCTGCTGCGCGTCCCGGGTGCGGCGATCCCCGGAGTGCTCGCGCCGACGATCTTCTTCCTCGGGCTGACCTCGGTGTTCGGCAAGCTGTCGCTGCTGCCGGGCTTCACGACCGCCTCGTATCAGAGCTTCCTGATTCCCATCTCCATGCTCCAGGGCGCCGGCTTCACCGGGGCTGCTACGGGAGTGAACCTTGCGCGTGACATCGAACAGGGCTGGTTCGACCGACTGCTGGTCTCCCCTGCCCCGAGACCGGTGATCCTCGCGGGCCTCGTGCTGTCGGCGGCGCTGCGGTCGCTGATTCCGGCGGCGGTGCTGTTGGCGGTGGGCTTCGCCATCGGCGTGCAGTGGCCCGGTTTCGGCGGCTTGCTGATCGCCGTCTTCTGCGTGATGTGCATGGGGACGATCGCCGCGTGCTGGGGGACGACCCTGGCGCTGCGCTACCGCTCGCAATCGGCGGCGCCGCTCATGCAGGCGGGCATGCTGCTCATCATCCTCACGACCACCGCCTACGCGCCGCTTGACCTGCTCACGGGATGGCTCCATACGGTCGCGCGCTACAACCCGGTGACGCAGGTGGTCGAGGCTGCCCGGCAGGGGTTTGTCGGCGGCGTCACGTGGGGCGATACCTGGCCGGGCCTGTTGGCGCTCGCGGGGCTGCTGGCGCTCCTCGCCGCTCTGGCCCTGCGAGGCATGCGACGAGCGGCGGTGTAGTTACGGCGCCTACTCGCCAATGGTCGAATAACCCACCCATAGGTGCGGTTATCCGACCATCGCTTGCGATGTAGTCCGTTCGAGCAGCGTCCTGACCTCGCCGACGACCTCGCCGGCGTGATGCGCGAGGTCGTGACCCGTGACCCGCACCACGTCCCACCCCGCCAGACGGAGCAATCGATCCCGACGACGGTCGCCCCGAAAGGCCTTTCTGGTCCGATGGGTTTCCCACGCGTCGATCTCGACGACCAATCGCTCGCGATGCCAAACGAAGTCGCACTGCATCTCCTCGCCGGAGATCGGCATCCAGGCGTTGATCGCAGGTGGGGGTAGTCCCGTCTCGCGGGCGAGGTGGAGGAAGCGCCGCTCGAGTCGGCTCTTCGTTCGATCAAGCCCCAAACCGTCGACATCGACCGCGGCGCGCAGACGAGAGACGCCTGGGTGCGCTCGTCGCCGCTTCAGGAGCTCACCAATCGCACGCATGTCGAGTACGCCCTCCAGCTCCGCTCGGTTGCAGGCGCTGTCAAGAACTGTGCGAGGGGCAGTGGCAGCGAGGGTGAGGAGAGTCGCCGGGACGCTGGTCGAAGGGATGCCTTCCACCTCGACACGGTCTCGAGGCTCCAGGCACGTGGAGCGATGAGCATGAATGCCGGCACGGGCGACTGAGGTCCTCCGCGGAACAGTCACGTGGATCCGGCCGCCCCGCGCGTTCAGGAGCCCATGCAGTGTGGCCGCGGATCGGTGGGACAGGAGCGCTCCCTCACCGCAGGCGAGCACGGCGGCCATCCACTTGCCCCTGATCGTCACGTCAGGTCGCCCGACCGCGTAGACACCTTGGTGGATCCGGTGCAGCCGCCCCGCGGCGACACGGGCGTGCACCGCTCGCTCACTGAGACCGAGAGCCAGGAGTTGGGCGAGCGAGATAACGCCATGCTGGCGGGCAGCCAAAGCGACGATGGCGCGGTCGATTAATCCACGACCCGAGCGATGGGCGAATTCCCGAAACCTGGGTGCGGTTTTTTGACCATCGCGGGACAGGGGGCGATGGTGGCGGTGAAAACGTCACGCGTGGGACGCGAGTTGTCACGAAAGAGCGGCTGGAATGTGGCAAGAGGCGCGGCCGGGGCCGGCCCCGTGGGTGCCCTTCGCCGGCGGCTCAGTGACGTCGAGGCGCTCGAGGAGCCGGCCCGGGCGCCAGCGGGCTCAGTGAGGTCGAGGCGCTCGAGGAGCCGGGCCGGGCGCCAGCGGCTCAGTGAGGTCGAGGCGCTCGAGGACCCGGCCCCGGCGCCGTCGGCGGCCCGCTGAGGCTCGGTCCCGGATCTAGCGCGTCCAGCACCGGTTCGACCACGCGCAGAGCGCGAAGCCGTCGTGCTGTCGGTCGGGCGCCGAGGGGGTTCCGACGACCTTGTTGTTGCTCGTCAGGAGGATGCGCTCCGAGGACCTCAGTCCCGCCGGGGCGCCATTCGTCCGGCCCCCGTTGAAGATCGTCCTGGATAGGTTCGGGAGGTCGGCGATGCCGGCATTGGTGCCGACGACGACCGGAGTCTCCTCGATCCATTCGGCCGTCGCATGCGTCGAGGTGTAGGGGACGGTCGTCCGGAACGTCTGATCGCGGGTGACGTTCCGGAGCGTGATCCGCCAGACGTTCGGCCTGACCTCGGCGATGTTCGCATGCATGTGATCGCCCGGCCGTACCTTGAGCTTGCCGATGGTGACCGATGGGCCGGGGATCACCTCCCACCACGCCGAGTAAGACCCCTTACCCGAGCTCGAGACGTCCTGCTCGGTGCCCGTCTGGATGAGCGTGTTGTCGCCGATGTTGCACCTTGCGTCGACGCAGCCTCCGCCGATTCCGATCCACGTGGACGACGACTCCGCGCGCCCGCGCTTGTGCTGCGTGGCCCTGGGGACGTTCCAGTCACCCGCGATCGAATGGAACCGCTTGCCGCCCCGCTCCAGCATGCCCTGGTTGTAGCCGAACCAGTTGCTGCTCTCGTTCGCGTTCGCCCTGAGGCTCGGCTTCACGAGCTTGATGACGTTTCCGTGAGCATCCAGACTCGCTGAGGCCGCTGCGGGCACGAGGACGCCCACCGCCAGCGCGAGCGCAAGCAGTCCTCCCAACGCTTTGCCCCTGAGCGTGGAAAACATCGCCTCCGAAGGGACCGTACCCGGCTGGGTGGGGTGTATGCGCCGCTTCCTACTTGTACCGGTAAGTGATGCGACCTCGGTCGAGGTCGTACGGCGAGAGCTCGATCTTCACGCGGTCGCCGGGCAAGATGCGGATGTAGTGGCGGCGCATCTTGCCGGAGATGTGGCCTAGGACTTCGTGGTCGTTGTCGAGCTTGACCTTGAACATCGTGTTCGGGAGGGCCTCGGTGACCTCGCCCTCCATCTCGATCTTCTCCTCCTTCGCCATCGGCGGCAAGAGGGTAGCGAACGTCACGAGCCGGTTACTGACCCCTGAATGTCGCTCTTCCGGGGCCCTCGCTCAAGAAAGAGCGCACGGCCTGCTGCAGGTCCTCGGTCTCGAACAGGCCGCCCGCCACCTCGGGCGTCACGCGATCGGCCTCCTCGATCCCGCCTTCGAGGTATGCGCGCACGATCCGCTTCGTCGCAGCGTGTGCCTTGGTCGGGCCCTCGGCCAGCCGATGGGCGAAGCGCATCCCCTTCTCGAGCAGCTCATCGTCGCCCACCACGCGGTTGATCACGTTCCAGCGCTCGAGCGTCGCAGCGTCGTAGAGCCCCCGCGTCATCACGAACTCCCGGGCCCGCGCGGGCCCGGCACGCTCGGCCATCCGCTGTGTCCCGCCCGCGCCCGGCGTCAGGCCGACGACGGCCTCGACCAGGCCGAAGCGCGCCGACTCCGATGCCCAGATCATGTCGCAGCCGAGCGACACCTCGAGCCCGGCGGTCAAGCACAACCCGTGGACCAGCGCAAGGGTCGGGATCGGCAGTACCTCGATCCGCTTCACGGCGGTCAGAAGCTGTCCGAAGCCCGCGATCTCGTGTGTTCCGTCTCCACGGTCCAGGGCATCGACCACCCGCTGGAACACGTTCACGTCCGCTCCCCCCGTGAACGCGTCGCCCTCGGCACGCCAGACGAGCGCCCGGGCGTCGGATTCCTCGACCTCCTCCAGACACGCCACCAGCGCCTCGTACGTGTGTGGCCCGAAGAGGTTCAGGGGCGGGTCGTGGAGGACCATCGCCGCCACCGCCCCGTCGCGCTCGAGCCGCACCGGCGCCTCACTCATCGTCGCCTCGAATCCTTTCGGCGACCGCCGCGATCTCGTCCGGGTCGCCCTCGCGAGGGACGTATGGCAGCTCGAGCGGATCGTCCTCGTAGCGCGGGATCACGTGGACGTGAAAGTGGAACACGGTCTGCCATGCAGCAGGCCGAGTGGCGTGCAGGACGTTGAAGCCCGCTGGGTGAAGCGCCTCCTCCATCCTGCGCCCGAGCCGCTGCGCCGCGACCACGACGTGCGCCAGGTCCTCCTCGGAGATGTCGAGGAGGTCGGCGGAGTGGTTTCGCGGCACGACGAGCGCATGCCCCGGAGTCGCCGGGTTGATGTCCATGAAGGCGACCGTGTGCTCGTCGGAATCGACGATCTGCGCCGGCACCTCGCCGGCGACGATCCCGCAGAAGAGGCACTCGCCCTTCTCCACGGCGGCGCAGCTTATCTCTCGGCGCCTGAGCGCCCGCCCACTCTGCGGGCGAGCGCCACGGCGTCGTCGCGGCCCTCGACCTCGCCCGCGTAAACCGCGGCTTCGATCTCGCCGATGATCCGGCCGAGGTCCGGCCCGGGCTCGATGCCGAGCTGGGCCGCGAGTTCATCCCCCGGGATCGGCGACCGCGGCGGCCCGTCGCGGCGCCAGTCGAGGGTGGCGGCGAGCATCTCGCGTGCGAGCTCCAGGTGGGCGCGAACCATGTCCGGCCCCGCGATCGGGCCCTGCCCGCGGGCGGCGAGCCGGTCGGCGACGCTGAGTAGTGTCACGTCGGCGCCGACCGGATCGGTGTCGCGAAGGTACTCGTACTCGCGCCGGCGCGGAAGCGGGCGCTCCCGCGCGAGGAAGCCGAGCTTCAGGTGGTGAATCGTGAGGCCCTGGAGGTGGCGGGCGAGCCGCCGGCTCGCCTTCAGCCGCTCACAGAGCCCGCGCACGATCCCAGCCCCCTCGCGGTCGTGGCCGATGAACGTGACGTAGTCGCCGTGGCGGCCCCTGGTGACGGGCTTCCCGAAGTCGTGAACCACGGCGCCGAAGCGCAGTGCCCCGCCGCGTGTGAGCTCGTCGGCCAGGGGCTCGGCGAGGAGGGCCGCGACCTCCGGCGCCCGGTCACCCGCATACCGCTCCAGGTCGGACTCGACCTCGAGCAGCTGCCGCAGGACCTCCATGGTGTGACTGTGGACGTCGAGGTGGTGGTTCGGGTTCTGTTCGACGCCGCGAAGCGCTTCGAGCTCGGGCAGCACCGCCGGCGTCGCCCCGAGCTCGTCCAGGAGGGCGAGTCCGCGAATCGGATCGGAGCCGGTGACCAGCAATCGAAGCTCCGCGAGCTGCCGCTCGCCCGCGGGCTCGGCGGCGCGCCCGGCGGCTGCGCGGGCGAGCGCGACGGTCTCCAGGTCGAGCTCGAGTCCCAGGGTCGAGGCGAGGCGGGCCGCCCGAAGCAGCCGGAGGGGGTCGTCCGTGAAGCTGCGCTTCGAGGTCGCGCGCAGGACCCGTGCGCCCAGATCGGCGAGCCCACCGCGCGGATCGATCGGCGTGGCGCCGGGATCCGCCAGCGGCACCGCGATCGAGTTGATGGTGAAGTCCCTGAGCGCGAGATCGGCCTCGATCGAGCCCCCACGTACCGGCGTGACGTCGGTGTGCCAGCCGGGGCCAAGCGCTCGCCAGGTGCCGAATTCCTCGGAGAGACTGAACGCTGTCCCGCCCGCGGCATGGGAGATCTCGCGCGCCACCGAGGCGGCGTCGCCCGCGACCGCGAGGTCGGGCTCGACGACCTCCCCGCCGATCGCGGCGTCCCGCACCGCACCGCCCACGATCCAGACGTCGTCTCGGGTCCCCAGGGCCCGGCGGGCGGCGCGCAGGGCGGGTGCGGCGGCGAGCGAATCAGCGGCCGGAGCGTTCACGCCGACCGAACGTACACGCGCGGAACGCGCGACGAGATCCCAGACGTGACCTCGTAGTTGATGGTCGCGAGGCGGCGCGCGACCTCTTCGCACAGGATCCGCTCGCCGCCCTGGCTCCCGATCAGCGTCGCGGCAGCTCCCGTGCTGACCCGGGTCGCCGGCCCGAGCTCGACGGTCACGTTGTCCATCGAGACCGTGCCCACGAGCGGGTACCGCTGGCCGTTCACGAGCACGTCGGCGTTGTTCGTCAATCCGCGCCGGACGCCGTCCCCATAGCCGATTGGGAGAACGGCCACGTAGGTCTCGACGGACGCGCGCCAGAGCTGCCCGTACCCGGCGCTGTCCCCGGGGGCGAAGCGCTTGATGTCGGCGACGTAGGAGCCCAGCTCGAGCGCCGGCTGCAACCCGTGCTCGTACGGGTCGGCGTGGAACGGGTCGAGGCCGTAGATCGCGATCCCGCAACGAACCATGTCGAAGTGCGCGGCGGGATCGCGCAGCGCCGCGGCGCTGTTGGCGCCGTGGACCAGTAGGCCGGGATGCTCCGCGCGCGCCCGCCCGACGAGCGCGGTGAAGCGCTCGAGCTGGCGGTCGAAGAAATCGGAGTCACGCTCGTCGGCGGTGGCGAAGTGGGTCCAGAGCCCGGTCAGCTCGAGACGCC
>DATAOX010000033.1:0-9627 GCA_036265555.1 Solirubrobacterales bacterium | reverse complement strand
TTCGAGCTCAACCGGTCTCGCGGCGAGGGGCGCCAGGGAAGCCGCCCGGCTCCGGTCGACTGAGGCCCAGGTCCTCGTGGAACGAGAGCGCATCCTCGAGCGCGAGCGGCGCTGGGCGGTTCCGGCGGGGCTCCTGGCGCTTGCGCCGCTGGTCCTCTACATCGCATCGATCATCATCGTCCAGGGGGCACACATCTCGGGAGGCAACAGCGAGGCGGCGCAGCTGACGTCGCTCCATGACCATGCGGGGACCGTTCTGGTCTCGGCGATCGTCAGGGGACTCGGCTTCCTGCTCCTGCCGCTTCCGATCCTGTACCTCTTTCTCGCGGCCAAGGCCAGGAATCCCCGGGTGCAGGCGGCGATGGTGGGGTTCGTCTTCCTGGGGCCGATCCTCTTCGGCATCCAGGGAGTGGTGCAGGCGGTCGGCGCCGGCCAGGCGGCGGACAAGTTCGTTCAGCTCCCGGCCGAGACCCACCAGAGCTATGCCGCCTACCGGGAGCAGGTGGACCAGAGCCCGTCGCAGATCGAGAAGGTGACGGTCTACACGGCAGAGAACGCGGTGGAGGTCGAGCAGACGAATGGCGACTTCTACGCCGTGAAGGAGTACCCGAGCAAGGACGAGGGCAGGATCCTGAGCGATCTGGACGCCAACGGCGTCGACAACGAGTCCAACACCGACACCGGCGCCGGCCCCCCGGACGCGCTCGCCTCGAAGACCACCGACGACAACGGCGTGCTCCAGGCCTCGCAGGGCCTGCTGCTTCCGGCCGTGCTCGGGCTCATCGTGATGATGGTCTACATCCCGCTCCAGTCCCTGCGAGCGGGGCTGCTCTCGAGGTTCCTCGGGAGCCTGGGAATCGCGTTGGGCGCGTCGATGATCCTGATCCTGCCGATCGCCATCATCGCGATGCTCGCGTGGACGGGGTTCCTGGGGCTCGTGTTCGTGGGGAGGGTGCCGGGCGGCCGTCCGCCCGCATGGGACGCGGGCGAGGCGGTCCCGTTGCAGCGGCCGGGTCAGGGCCCCGCGACCCGGCGCGGCGGCGAGACGATCGAGGGCGACGCCACCGAGGTCGAGGCCGATGGTGAGGGGAGCCCAGACACTGAGCAGCCGGCGGCCGGGCGCCCGAAGCGCAAGCGAAAGCGCCGAAACTAGCGGTCCGGCGCGATGTCGGAGAGCCGCCCGGTGAATCCGACGGCGACCGGAGGACGGGTTCTCTACCCTCGGTCTCGAACGATCCGAGTCGAGGCTGGAGGTGGAGATGACGCACCACGATGAGGAGCCACTCGCGGGCAAGCGGGCGGCGGTGATGATCGGCCCGCTGTTCGAGGATGCCGAAGCCGTGTATCCGTACTACCGGCTCCAGGAGGCGGGCGCGACCGTCGAGCTGATCGGCATCGAGGGGGGCGCGACCCTGAAGGGAAAGCAGGGCATCGAGCTGACGACGGATCAGGCCTCAGCGGACCTCATCCCCGACGACCTCGACATCCTCGTCATCGCGGGCGGCTTCGGGCCCGACAAGCTGCGAATCGACGATGGCGTCCAGGAGCTCGTGCGGGGTATGCACGAGGCGGGGAAGCTCATCGCCTTCATCTGCCACGCGGGCTGGGTGCCCGTCTCGGCAGGCATCGTCGAGGGCCGGCGAGTCACCTCGGTTCCTGCCATCGCCGACGACCTGCGCAACGCCGGCGCGGAGTGGGAGGACTCGGAGGTCGTGGTCGACGGCAACTTCGTCTCGTCGCGGCGCCCGCCGGACCTGCCGGCGTTCATGCGCGCGGTGCTGGCGGTCGCGGTCGGAGAGGCGGAGCCGGTTACAGCAGGCTGAGGCGGTCCCGCACCGCCGGGAGTCGCAGAATCAGCCCCAGCAGCAGGAGGATCCCGCCCACCGCGGCGAGCGGCGACACGCCGAATCCGGTGAAGGGCAGCGTCGAGGACGACCCGGCGGCGTCCGGAGACGAACCGGCCGCGGATTCCGAGCCGATCCCCGTCGAGCCGGTCGCCGACGAGGTGCCACCGGTGCTGCCGGACCCGGACGAGGTTCCGCCGCTGTTGCTGTTCCCCGAATCGTCGCCCGATCCACCGCCCGATGACTTCCCCACCTTCACGGTGCCCTTCATATAGGGGTGGATCGAGCACTCGTAGCTGTAGTTCCCGGCCTTGTTGAACGTGAACGTGTAGCTGTCGCCCTTCTTGAGCACCTTGGAGTGGAGGCCGTCGCCCACGACGGTGTGGCCCTCAACGGCCTTGGAGGTGTTGTCCCAGGTGACGCTGTCGCCGACGCTTATGGAGATCGCCTTCGGGGAGAACGCGTACTGCTGTGGTCTGGCGCCGACGATGTCGACCCCGGTCTTCGCCGCCTTGCGCACGCTGTGCTGCGCGCCGATGACACCGGTCGGTCCGGTTGGTCCAGTCGCGCCGGTGACGCCGGTGACGCCGGTCGCGCCGGTGGCACCCGTCGCGCCGGTCGAACCCGTGACGCCGGTCGCGCCGGTGGCACCCGTCGCGCCGGTCGAAGCCGTGACGCCCGTCGCGCCGGTCGGATCAGTCGGGCCCGTCGGCCCACTTGCGCCCGTCGGCCCCGTCGCGCCGCTCCGCGGGCCGGCTTGAGAGTCGTCTCCCGCCGCCAGTGCGGCGGGCCCCCCGACCAGCGCGATCATGACCACGGCCGGCACGATCGCTCGTGCCCTCATGCGAAGACCCTAGTTGACCGGCGCCCCCGTGCCAAGTTGTCCGGGATACGGCGCCCGGTGGCCCTGAGTTCACCCCCGCGCGGCGGCGAGACGCTTGCGGTGCGTGCGGATCTCGCTGAGGATCCGCTCGAGGCGCGGCTCCCGTGAGGAATCCACGTGGCTCATGGCGCGCGCGATCGCCGGATGGGTCGCCGCGATCCGCTCGTACATCGCCTGCGCGACGGCGCGGTAAGTGGGATGCCCCTCGCGCGCCGACCGGAGCTCGATCAAGTGCATCGCCTCGCGGGCGTTCAGGTCCAGGACGTACCTGATCCGGTAGCCCAGGCACAGTGCATACGGCGCCGCCTCCTCGAGCCCCGCCTCCTGGATGCGCTCGAACTCCCGGCGCGACAGGTCGAGGGCACGTTCATAGTCGTCGCCGGCCCCCGCCTCGCGCACCTCCTCCGGAACGCCCGCACCGAGGTGTGGGCCGAGACGCTGCCACTGGCAGGTCAGCAGGCGATGTCGCTGGAGGTCGCGGAAGCCACCGTAGTCGGAGACGATCTCGAAGCGGTAGCGAACCGCCTCCCAGCCGCGTCCCGGGCGGTGGCGCCGGTTCGGCCGCTCGCCGGCGAGCGCCGCGATCAGCTCCGCGCGCTCGAGCGGGTCGAGCGCGCAGATCCGGCGGCGGACGTCGGCCTCGCCCACCGCCGCTGACTCGAACAGACAGGCGGCGAGCAGGTCCTCTTCGTCTCCCTCCACGCCGATCAGCTCGACGGACGGCGCGTCGCTCACCGCCGGTCGATCAAGCCCGAGCCGCGCCACCGCCCGTTCGGTCGCCTCGCGGCGCGTGCGCAGGTAGTCGATCCATTCGCCTCCGCGGTCGGGCCGCTTGACGCGCGCGACGAAGCTCGGGATCACCTTCGCCAGCTCGGCGTGGATCATCTCGCCGTAGGCGCGGGCCTCGGGAAGGGGCGACGCCCCCAGGCGGAGCAGGAGCTGCTCGTATGCCTGGCCCGAAGCGAAGACGCCCACGTGACTGAGCGTCGACGCGGGCAAAAGGCCCCGCATGAGGTCGAGTGCCTTCGCCCGGATCGAACGGCGCCATGCCGTTTCGGGCTCCTCGCCCCGCGGCCAGCGCTCCTCCGCCCACGCCCGCACCGCCGCGAGGCCCTTCGAGTAGATGCCGAACAGCTCGTCCATCGCCGCGCGGTAGGAATCGCCCAGCTCGTCGTCGCTGTAGTAGCGGTATCCGGCCCCCGCGTCCGCGGGCATCGGCTCGTCGTAGGGGATGTAACGGGTCGACTGCTCGAGATATGCGGCAAGGCGGCCACGCTGGAGGATCTTGGTGAGGACGTTCGAGGCCCACTCGCAGCCCAGATGCGCTCCGCCCACCTGGGCGATCGAGTCGTCGCCATAGCCCATGAAGACCCGCTCGTACAGGCCCGCCGCGCGCTCGCCCTCCACGCCATCGAACGGGCGCCCCGCATCGGGGACATCGGCCGCGAACTCGTCGAGGAACAGCCGGCGGAGCGTTCCCGGGTACCGCGAGTAGCGCGCGAACAGCGCGCCCTTGACGGTCTCAGGGAGGTTGACCAGACAGAAGACCGGCCGGTCGAGGTTGGTGAAATGCCGGCGGAGGAGAGCTTCCTCCTCTGAGGTGAACGTCTCGACCGGGTAGCGCAAGGTCGCCGGATCGTAGTCGCGGCCGCGGCGGTGGCGACGGCCCGCTAGGCCGCGGATTCGGCGCCCGGTGCCTCCGCCGCCTGCGGTCTGCCGGTCGGGGCGGCGCCGTTCCCCCCGGGAGCGGAGATCAGGGCCGGCAGGACGTCCTCTCGGCTGTAGTGACCGACGACGTCGAACGAGCGCTTTGCGTGTAGGCCGACCCGCAGGTCGCAGTCCGCTGCGACGATGCCCTCCTGACCGTAGAGCGGCCCGGCGATCACCTCACCCTCCCGCGGCTCGACGATCGCCGCCCCGCCGTTGCCCAACAGATCCCTCCCCTCAGGAAGCGGAATCGGAAAGTCCTCGGGGAAGGCCGCGGCCGGGATGAACTGCGGCGCCGACACCACGAAGGCGCCCGACTCGATCGCGATGTGGCGCATGCTTGCCAGCCAGGCATCCGAGTCGTCGGCGGTCGGGGCGAGCCAGATCTGCGGTCCGCCCCGGTACACCGCGTATCGCGCCAGCGGCATCAGGTTCTCCCAGCAGATGAGGCCGCCGATGCGCCCCGCGGGCGTGGCGGTGACGGTGAGATCGTTACCGGCGCCGACCCCGTGAAAGAGCCGCTCGTGCATGGTCGGCATGAGCTTGCGGTGCTTCGCCAGGAGACCGTCGGGTCCGAACAGGAGGAGCGCGTTGTAGAGCGATCCGGGCCGGTCCGACTCCCGCTCGTTGACGCCGATGGAACAGTGGACCGTGAGCTCGGCGCAGGCGGTCGCGATCCGATCGGTGAGCGGTCCGGGGACGTCGACGGAGTTCTCCCACAGCCGCTCCCACAGCTCATCCCAGCCCCCGAACGAGGCGGCATCGTGCGCCCACGAGCCCGATTCGTAGAGCGGCACGAAGAGCTCCGGGAAGACCGCGAGCTGCACTCCATCCCTGGCGGCTTCCTCCAGAAGACCGAGCGCCTTGTTCACGCTGGCATCGGCGTCGAGGATCACGGGCGTGGCCTGGATGGCGGCCACGCGGACGGTGGGAAAGCTCATGACGCCGAGCATACGCCGTGGATCCACGCTCAGGTCTGCGGATCGGGAGGTGCGGCCATCACCTCGACGCGCTGACCGCCGGGCAGTGACGCGAAGCTTCGGCGCTCGCCCCACAGCTGGTCGGCATCCTCGACCCTGAAGCCCGCGTCGCGCAGCATCGCCACCGCGGAGTCGAAGTCGCTCGCGACGACGGCCGGATGCCCCAGGGTCGGCGTCGTCGGCTCGGGCGTGTGGATCAGGTGGATCTGCGTCGTTCCCGACTCGAGCCAGGTCACGAACGGCGCAATCGGATCGGGTGCCGGGATCCGGCTGAATCCCAGTAGCGTGAAGAACTCGACCGTGCGCTCGACCTCGTCCGGCGCGACCTCGAGCGAGACGTGGTGCAGCACGCGCAACAGAATTGCAGCTTGCGGCGCCGATGACTCTCGCGCGGCCGGGCGGTCATAGGCGGTAGGCAAGCGATTACAGGAGGCTCGAATTGGCAGACACGGAGACCAGGACCCAGATCACCCAGGTCGGGACCGTCATCGTCCCGGTGAGCGATCAGGACCGGACGCTCGAGTTCTTCATCGGAAAGCTCGGGTTCGAGAAGCGCGTGGACCTTCCCTACGGCGAGGGCTACCGCTGGCTCGAGGTCGGGCCTCCCGGCGGCCAGACCTCGGTCGCGATCGTGCCGCCCCGAGAGGGCGATCCCGTCGGCGTCGAGACCCGGATCGGCTTCGCGACCGGTGACGTCGACGGCGATCACGCGGAACTACGCGAGCGGGGAGTCGACGTTGACGACGAGGTCATGCGGATGGGCGACGACGTGCCGCCGATGTTCTTCTTTCGCGACCCGGACGGCAACCGGTACCTGATCGTTCAGCGCGACTGAGGAAGGACCCACCCGGGGCTGTGGCCCTGGGTGGCTCAGCGCATCTCGACGCGAAAGATCGGGTGGTCGGGCGCGATCTCGCGGAGCTCCGCTTCCGAGGAGTCGGGGCCGACACCGCCGAAGAACGCGCCCACCTCCCACTTCCAGCGCCGCAGGTACTCGCGCAGGATCCGCGGCTTCTCCTCGTCGCTGAGCTCGGCCGCTGTGAAGCCCTCGGCACGGCTTCCCACTAGGAGCCGCCCCTCACCCCTGGCGCGGAGGTTGCGCACCCACTGGGTGTTACCACGGGGTGCGACCAGGTACCTCGCGCCATCGAGCGTCAGTGGATTGACCGGTGTACGCCGCGGCTCACCCGTCGTTCGCCCGCGAACCTCGAGAATCCGCGAGCCGGCGAGGCTCACCCCGATGCGCGTGAGCCCGGCGACGATCCGGTCAGAGACGTTCTTCTGGAACCAGCCGGGGCGTTGGTAACGCTGAGCGATGTCCCGATTCTGCCTTAAATGAACTGCCCGAGCGAGGCACCGGCGTGGTTGGCCCAGTCCACCAGGGGTGACGGGATCACGCCGAAGAACACGGTGGCCGCCGCGCAGATCGCGGCCGGAACCAAGATCGCCAGGCATCGTGTCGGGCGCGGCACGGGAGCCGGCTCGGCGTCCGCCTCGGGCGAGCCTCCCGCCATCGCGGGGGCGGGCTCGACCGTGGGACGCATCCAGACAGCGGCCACCACCCGCAGGTAGTAGGCGAGCGAGATCATCGTCCCGATCGCGATCGCGACACCCAGGTAGGTGTGCGAGGCGTCGACCGCCGCCTCGATCAGGTAGAGCTTGCCCATAAACCCCGCCGTTGCCGGAAGCCCCGCCAGTGCCAGCATCGAGATCGTCAGCGGCCAGGCGAGCTCCGGCCGTTCGCGGCCGAGGCCCTGCACCGACTTGATGTCGTCTCCCCACGGCGTGTCCCGCTCGCGGACCACGATCACCGCGAATGCGGCGAGGTTCATCAGCGCGTACGCGGCCAGGTAGAAGATGAGCGCGTTGACCCCGATCGCCGACGCCGCGGCCACGCCGACGAGCATGTACCCCGCCTGCGCGATGCCGGAGTAGCCGAGCAGGCGCTTCAGCGAGTCCTGGCCCAGCGCGCCGATGTTGCCGACCGCGATCGAGATGATCGCCAGAACCGAGAGCGCCGGCTGCCAGTTGTCCGTGATCGGGCCGAGCGCGACGTCGAACATGCGGACGAGCGCGACGAACGCGGCCGCCTTCGTAGCGACGGCCATGAAGGCGGTGACCGGGGTTGGCGCGCCCTCGTACACGTCGGGCGTCCACTGGTGGAACGGCGCGATGGAGATCTTGAAGGCGAGCCCGGTGCCGATCAACGCGACGCCCATGAGCGCCAGCGAGTCGGTCGCGTTGCCGTTCGCGAGCGCCTGGTTGATCGACCCGAAGTCGGTCGACCCCGCCGCTCCGTAGATCATGGCGAGGCCGTACAGGAGCGTCGCGGATCCCAGGGAGCCGACGATGAGGTACTTGAGGCCGGATTCGAGCGAGCGCTCGCGCCGGAGCGCCGATCCGCACAGGACATAGAGCGGCACGGAGAGGAGCTCGAGCGCGACGAAGAACGCGATCAGGTTCTGCGCCTGCGCGAGCAGCGTCATGCCCAGGACCGACGAGAGGAGCAGGACCTGGAACTCGGTGTGACGCGGCGCGTACCCCTCGGGCGCGGCCGCCGGATCTCGCCAGGACAGGGGGATGCACACCGCGGCCGAGAAGATGGCGATCAGCGTCGCCGAGAGTCCGAGCTCATCGAGGCGCAGCGCGCCGGCGACCAGATCCTCGCGGTTGCCCCACTGCCAGATGCACAGGCCCGCGGCCGCGGCGAGGGCCGCGAGCGAGATCGCCGACACCACCAGCCGCTGATGCCGGTCGGTCAGAACGCCGCCGACCAACGCAACGACGATCCCGGCCGTGAGAGCGATCACGGGCGAGAGGCCCGCGTAGTCGATGTGGGGGGCCGTGAAGGTCACTTCGTGACCTCGTCGATCGGGACATAGCCAGTCCAACCGCGGTCGGCCGAGACACCCCCTGCGATCGACGTCGAGTGCGTGACCGAACCGGTGGTGGCCTCAACCGATGCGTCGCTCTTGTCGATGATCAGGCCCGGATAGAGGGCGAGCCCGACGATGCATGCGACGAGCGGCGCGAGCACTAACGCGTCGCGCACCCCGATCTCACGCGAGTCGACGTTCTCCTTCGCCCGGTGATGCATCGTGCCCTGGAAGAGA
The DNA here is from genome assembly GCA_036265555.1 of Solirubrobacterales bacterium. Taxonomy (GTDB): domain Bacteria; phylum Actinomycetota; class Thermoleophilia; order Solirubrobacterales; family 70-9; genus AC-56. The sequence continues at coordinate 1,100 of DATAOX010000033.1, read as the reverse complement.
CGGATCGCGTAGTACGCGGCCAGGGCGACTCCGATCGAGGCGACGAAGGCGTAGACGATCTTCGACTGGAAGACGCCGAGCAGGATGTAGAACTCGCCGATGAAGTTGGCCGAGCCGGGCATGGCCAGCGTCGCGAGCGTCACGATCAGGAACAGGGAGGCGAGGACGGGAGCGCGGGTGGCGAGTCCGCCGAGGCGCGTCAGCTCCTCCGACCCGGAGCGCTCCCACAGGAGCGCGACGATGAGGAAGATCCCGGCGACGACGAGGCCGTGGTTCACCATCTGCAGGACCGCGCCGTCGGCGCCCTCAGGTCGCAGGGAGAAAATCCCGATCGTGATGAACCCGAGCTGGGCGATCGACGAGTAGCCGGCGATCAGGCGCACGTTGGTCTGGGTGAACGCCATGATCGAGCCGTAGAGAATCCCCGCGACCCCGATCACCAGGATCAGCTCCTGGAAGTGGACGGTCGCCTGCGGGTAGAGCGGCAGCGCGACGCGCAGGAAGCCGTAGGCGCCGACCTTGGACAGCACTCCGGAGAGGAGCGCCAGCACCGGAAGCGGGGCCTCGCGATACGCGTCCGGCAGCCAGCCGTGAACGAGGAAGGCGGGCATCTTGATCAGGAAGGCCGCGGCGAAGAAGCAGAAGATCCAGTACTGGCTTCCGGACGACAGCGTGTGGGCACGCAGGTCGGCGAGCGAGAAGCTCAGATGCCCGACGTCACCCGAGGCGAGCACCGCGGTGGCGATCGCCGCGACCAGCATCAGCAGCGAGCCGACGAGGGTGTAGACGATCATCTTCGTCGTCGCCGAGATCCGGTTTTCGCCGCCGAAGGCACCGATCAGGAACCAGAACGGCACCAGCATCAGATCGAAGAAGAGGACGAATAGCAGCAGGTCCTGTGCGAGGAACGCGCCGAGCGCCGCGGTCTCGGCGAGGCCGAGCATGAAGTAGTAGATCCGCCGCCGCTCGGGCATGCGGAAGACCGAAAACGTGGTCGCCCCCGCCCACAGCAGCGCCGTGAGCGCGATCAGGAACAGGTTGATCCCGTCGACCCCGAGCTCGTAGCGGACGCCCAGATCCGGGATCCAGCTCTCGTTGAC
>DATAOX010000032.1:0-4651 GCA_036265555.1 Solirubrobacterales bacterium | reverse complement strand
TCATCGCCGACGGCCTCGTAGAAGAGGGTCTGGAGGTTGTAGCGCTCAGGATCAAGCCCTGCCGAGCAGCTCGGAAAGTAAGAGATCGTGACTGCGGGACCGAAGAGCACCCGGCCGGGTGTGGGACTGACGAGATCGAGGATGTGGCAATGGTGGCGGTGCAGGCGCCCCATGGCATCCACCAAGTCGGCGGCCTTGAGGCCGTCAAGCGATCCCAGGTCCGCGGCCGCATCGGCGGATCTCTTCAGCCATCTCGCCATCGGCATCTCCCAGCCTACGCCGAGACCGACCCAGGCGGGCTCGCAATCGCGAACTCCCGCGCCTTCCGATCAGCGGTGCTCGGGATTCGGGAAGTCGAACCGGCAGCCGGCATCCCACTCGGAGCGCTGGTTTCCGTGGACGGGAATGCCGCCGGCGTCCTTCAGCATCCGCGCGAGGTGGAGCAGGTTCCAGGTCATGAACGTCGTGTTCCGGTTGGTGAAGTCGTTCATGGGCCCACCTGAACCCTCGTCGAGGTAAGAGGGACCCGGGCCGGCCTCGCCGATCCAGCCCGAATCGGCCTGCGGCGGGATGAGGTAGCCCAGGTGCTGCAGCGAGTAGAGCGTGTTCATCGCGCAATGTTTGACTCCGTCCTCGTTCCCGGTCACCAGACACCCGCCAACCCGCCCGTAATAGACGTACTGGCCCGCTTCGTTCAGGAGGTGGGAGTTTCCGTACAGGCGCTCGATGATGTGCGTCGCCACCGACGATTTCTCTCCGAGCCAGATCGACATACCCAGCACGAGGATGTCGGCGCCGATCACCCGCTCGAAGATCGGTGGCCACTCGTCGGTCTCCCAGCCATGCTCGGTCATGTCGGGCCAGACGCCGACGGCTATGTCGTGGTCGATGGCCCGGATGCACTCGACTTCGACCCCATTGCGGCCCATGATCTCCATCGAGACGTCCATCAGCCCCTGGGTGTTCGAGACCTCGGGGCTCCGCTTCAACGTGCAGTTGATGAAGAACGCCCGCAGATCGGAGTAGTCGGTTCGACTCGCCTCGACCGTCGCGGTCTGCTTCTCAGTCAGGATCTCGCGATCGTTCACTTTCACCTCCATGTCGAAAACTCGCCGCATTGAAGCGGCTCCACTGAACAGGTGTCGCTACGACGCGACCCGTTACACACGCATCCCGCTTGCGGATGCGGTTTCTGACCTCCGCAGGATCGCCGCTTCACACGCGAGAGGTCGCTGGTTCGACTCCGGCATCCGCCTTCAGCCGCTAGAACTCGATTTCGGAGCCGAGCGTGACGGTCCGCTCGCGGGGCAGCTTGAAGTAATCGGCCGGCTCGGCGGTAATCGTGGCCGTGATCAGGAAGAGGCGCTTGCGCCAGCGGCTCAATCCGGGGCGGTCGCCCGGCTTCAGCTCGACCCTCGAGAGATAGAAGGAGGCGTGACGCGCGTCTACTGGGCACTCGACCCCCACCGCCGCGATCTGTCTGACCAGGGAGGGCACGTCGTACTCCTCCGCGTAGCCATGCTTTGCGCGGACGAAGGTGATGCGGTCGTCGCTGTAGCCGAGGTCATCGACCTCGAGCCGGTCTTGTGGCCGGATCCGGGGAACCGGCTGGGATTCGAGCGAGAGGATGATCGCGTTCTCCGGGAGCGAGTGAAGGTGATCGACGCAGTCGCGCATTGAAAGCGGGGCGGTCTCCTTGCCTCGATTCATGAACACCCCGGTCCCAGGAACGCGGGACACCGGCGGGTTCATGGTCCGGAGCTCATCGACGAAGGCCGGGAGCGGCCCCTCGACGCGGAACCGTTCCCTCGACACCAGCTCGCGCCCACGGAACCAGGTGGTCATCACAGTGAACAGGATCAGCCCGATCAGGACGGGTACCCAGGCGCCGTGGAGGAACTTGGTGAGGTTCGCTCCCAGGAAGGCAAACTCGATGCTCAGGAAGAATGCGGCACCGACCAGAGCGAGCCCGAGCGGCCGCCGCCATCGATGGCGGACGATGACGAAGAACAGGATCGTCGTGATGGCAATCGTGCCCGTGACCGCCATTCCATAGGCGAACGCGAGACTCGCGGAGCTCCGGAACGAGAGCACCAGCGCCAGGACCGCCACCAGCAGCAGCCAGTTGATCATTGGTACGAAGACCTGTCCGTATTCGCGCTCCGAGGTGTGGATCACGCGCAGACGCGGCAGGTAGCCGAGCTGCGCCGCCTGGTGGGCGAGCGAGAAGGCTCCGGAGATCACGGCCTGCGACGCGATCACCGTCGCCGCGGTCGCCAGGACAACCAGCGGAACGAGACCCTCACGGGGCATTAGGTGAAAGAAGGGTGCGCTGATCGCGTGGGGGTCATCCAGGATCAGCGCCCCCTGACCCAGATAGCTGAGGATGCAAGCAGGGAAGACGAAGATCAGCCAGGCGCGAGTGATTGCAGGGCGCCCGAAGTGACCCATGTCGGCGTAGAGGGCCTCGCAACCGGTGATCGCGAGGACCACCGAGGCGAGGGAGAAGAACCCCGTCGATCCGCTGTGGAAGAGGAAGTCGAAGGCGTAGCTCGGCGAGAGGGCCTTCAAGACCTCGGGGTGCATCGAGATCCCGCGAATCCCGAGCACGGCGATCGTCGTGAACCAGAGGAGCATGACCGGCCCGAAGATGCGACCGACAGACCCCGTGCCACGGCGCTGGATCATGAAGAGGGCGACGAGGATCGCGACCGTGATTGGGATGACGAGGCTCTTCATCGAGGAAGAGATCGTCTCCGTTCCCTCGACGGCCGAGAGCACCGAGATCGCCGGGGTGATCATGCTGTCGCCGAAGAACAGAGCCGCCCCAAACACACCGAGGCCGGCGAGCACGAACTTGATGCGACCCGAGACCTCGCCCCCGATCTGGCGGATCTGCGAGATCAACGCCATGATCCCGCCCTCCCCGTCGTTGTCGGCTTTCATCACCAGCCCGACGTATTTGACGGTGACGATTAGCGTCACGGACCAGAAGATCAGCGAGGCGATGCCGTAAACGCTCTGAAGCGATACCTCGATCGGGTGAGGGTCGCTCGGGTCGAAAGCAGTCTGGATGGTGTAGATCGGACTGGTCCCGATGTCCCCGAAGACGACGCCGAGGGCGCCAACCACTACCGCCGTCCTGCCCACGGCGCGCCTCGCGTCGGCGTCCATGCGTCAACCTTATGCAGTGGGATCGTCACGGAGGAACGGCTCACCCCGATGCGGCTTACGATCAACGCGTGGCAGCCACGCCGAAGGCAAAGTCCGGCGTCGCCTGGATCGATGAGCTGACGCGGATCGACACGGCGGTGTACGCCGCGATCGCGGCAACGCCGACGCCGTCCCTCGACCGCGCATTCCGCCGCCTCTCGCGGGCGGCCGATCACTCGAAGCTCTGGCTGGGAAGCTCCGCCGTCCTCGCCATCACCGGGGGCCCGCGCGGTCGCAGGGCCGCGCTCAACGGGATGGTTTCGGTTGCCGTCACCTCGGCGATCGTCAATGGGCTGCTGAAGCCGCTCGGTGGACGCCGGCGCCCTGAACGGGCGATGCACCGCGTGCCGGTCGAGCGCCACGTGACGATGCCCCTAACGCGCTCGTTTCCTTCGGGACATGCGGCCTCGGCGGTCGCTTACGCGAGCGGGGTTGCGATCGCGCTGCCCGAGGCCGGCATCGGGCTGACCCTCGCGTCCGGCCTGGTGGCGTATTCACGCGTGCACACGGGCGTGCACTACCCCATCGACGTGATCGCCGGATCGCTGACGGGCGCCGCCATCGCGCCGGCCGCGGTCGCTGCGCTCAATCGCCGTATGAGGAGAACCTGACGAGCACCGTCCCACTCATTCAGTCGCCGCGGCGGCCGGTGCTCTTCGTCAACCCGAAGTCCGGCGGCGGCGCCGCCTCGCGGGCGAGGATCGCCGAGCGGGCTCGCGAACGAGGGATCGAGGTCGTGCTCCTCGGGCGGCACCAAGACCTCGCCCCTGCGATCGACGGCGTGCTTGAGGCTGGCGCGGACGCGTTGGGCGTGGCGGGTGGCGACGGTTCGGTGTCGACCGTCGCGGCGACGGCCTTGGCGCACCGACTCCCGCTCATCTGCGTTCCCGCCGGGACCCGCAATCACTTCGCGCGCGACCTGGGTCTCGATCCGGGCGATCCGGCGGCTGCGCTCGACGCCTTCACGGACGGAACCGAGGCTCGCATCGACGTCGCCACGGTGAACGGCCGCCTGTTCTTGAACGTCGTCTCGCTGGGAATCTACGGCGAGGCGATCCGGAGGTCGGCCTACCGCGACGCGAAGCTGCGCACGCTCGTGGAGACGGCTCGCACCGTTCTCGGTCCCGGCGGGGAGATACCGGAGCTCGACCTCGTCGACGACCGTGGGATCCAACATGACCGCCCCGCGGTCGTGCTGGTCTCCAACAACCCCTACGCGCCGGCTCGCCCCTCCGCACGCGGCGCCCGCCCGACGCTGACCGGCGGGCGGCTCGGGATCATCGTGAACGGAAAGCCGGCGGGGACACAGCGCCCGCCGGCGCGCTCGTGGAGCGCGACCTCGCTGGAGGTGGACGCGGCCGCTCGGATCCACGCCGGGCTCGACGGCGAGGCGGTCGAGCTGGACCCGCCGCTGCGGTTCGAGATCCAGCCGGGGGCG
>DATAOX010000031.1:0-11255 GCA_036265555.1 Solirubrobacterales bacterium | reverse complement strand
GCTGCGGATTGTGCGCGGGCCGCAGCTCGAGCACCATCTGATGCTCGTCGCCGAGATCGATCCGCTGCATCAACCTGCCCTCGGAGAGGCTCCAGAAGTCGAGGTGGTGGCCGAACCGCTTGCCGAGCAGATCCTCCGGGTTCAGGCCGTCCTCGATCATGTCCGGGGTCGCCCACTCGGAGGTGATCGCGACGTCGTCATTCAGATGCCACCACACGTCGTAGGCGAAGTGCTGGTCGCCGCGATCCCTCTCCCAGGCTCCGATGACCTCGAAGGTGTCGTGGTCGATCAGCGCGACGCCTCCCGGCCCGCCGCCGCCGTTGGCGCTGCCGAGGTTCGACATGAAGATGCCGCCGGGTCCGCAATGGACCGTATGTGGGCGGGAGTACCCGGCCTTGGCGGCGAGCTCCTCCGGCTCGATGGTGCGCACGACCTGTGGCTGCCGCGGGTCGGGCTTCGTGTCGAGCACATAGGTGCGCGACGATCGGATCCCCGGCACGACCAGGTAGCGGCGCTCGAGCGAGCCGTTGTGCCCCTCGTGGCAGAGCGCGCTGGAGCAGGCGTTCCACCCGAAGTGGTGGAGCTCGTTCCCCGCGGTCGGCAGCTCGGTCCAGCCGACCACCTCGCCGTATGTGGACGAGCCGGAGTCGCAGTCGATGACGGCCATGGCGTCACGCTGCTCGCGGGCCGGGTCAAAGGCGGCGACGTACGCGAGTTGCTCGGGCGGCGCGGCGATGGCGGCCGTCGGCGACCGATAGAACGTGGGATCCTCTACCTCGGGCACGGCGTGCTCCTCTCGTCGGGTGCTATGGGACCGATGATCGCGACCCGCAGCCTCACGATGCGGGGGGCGTCGTGGAAGCGGAACGCGGTCTCGACGCGACCTCCTTCAGCGAGGCTGCGCGGCGACGCGCGCGGCGGAGACGCGCCACGGCACGCCCACACAGGACGGTCGCAAACGGCGCGACGCCGAGCGCTGTTTCCTCGACCGGAATTCCGAAGATATGGGCGAGCGGGAACGTGCGGCCAGCCTAACCCGGTGTCCCCCCGCGGCGCAAGGCCTGCGCCGGTGCGATCGCCGACATCGCTGATCGACGCGTCGCCCGGAACCGGGGGTTCGATCAGCGCCAGGCCCGTGGCCGTCAGGGAACTGAGACGAAATCGTCGAGGAACGAACGGGCGTCAGCCGTGCGGCGCTCAGCCGAACCAGTGAGACGGAATCGTCCCCAGCGTGAGACGCTCCGGCCGCCTCCTCAGGGCGACAGAAGCTGCACGGAGCCCGGACTGAAACGCGGCCTGCACGGTGCCGTAGCAATCGGGCGAGGTGGCTTCGCCCGCCAGCGTGAGCCGCTCGGAAACCGGCTCTCCCAAGCGGCCCATGTCGTCGACGCCGGCTCCGACCGGCACGTAACTGTAGGCACCGAGTGAACGGGCATCCCCGGCCCAATCCGTGGTGAGTGTCTCCTCCGGGTCAGGGGCCGAACCAAACATCTTGCGAAGGACCTCGAGGGCTCGTTCGGCCCGACCCTCGGCCCTGACCCGTGCCAGGCCCGGGGTCGAGCGGGGGTTGTAGATGGTGACCAGCGTGGGCGCGCCGACGTGGCGGCTGAAGTCGAACCAAACGGGAAAGGCTCGGTCCCGCGCCACGTGGGTGATCTCCCAGAGCGAGCCTGGCCAGAAGCGCTCCGAAAAGCGAAACACCACCTTCTCCTCGGTACCCATCGCAAGCCGATCCACCGCGTGTGCGTGACCGCCCCTGAGAGGGGGATCGAACGTCACGGTTCCCGCCTGCAGCACTCCAAGGGGCACCGTCACTACCGCGTGGTCACCCTCGAGCGTGACATCGTCGGCGACAACGAGCGCTCGATCACCCCCGTGCTCGAGATGGGTGACCGCCGTCCCAAGCCGGACATCGAGACCGGCGGCGAGGCTCTCGACCAACGCCCCATAGCCGCCGGCGGGCACGAGGTTTCCTCCCGAGCCCTCCGCATAGGCCGCGGCCCCCGCGAGGGAGATCTGCTCGGGAGGCCCCGCGATGACGAGTGCCCCGACGAGCCAGAGGAGCGTGAACCTGACCAGCTCGGCCTGCCTCCCGTCGAGGCCACGATCGGCGATGAACCACTCCACTCCATCGACGAAGCGATCGCTGCCCGGGAGTGCGGCTTGCGCCTCCCCCGGATCCCAGTCGGCCTGAAGGGCGGCGGCGACCGTCGTTGCCAGGGTCGCGTCGACCCACCCGTCGGCCCAGACCGCCATCCGAGCGCCGAAGGCGCCGTCGTTCCTCGTTGTGATCCCGGCGGCGGCGAGCGCTTCGGTCACCGGGTTGCCGAATGGATAGTGGACCCAGGCGCCGCCGAGGTCGATCCGACCCGGGCCCAAAGGGACCGTGTGCGTCCGCCCACCGACCCGATCCCGCGCTTCCAGCACGACGACGTCGGCGCCGGCACAGCGTGCTGCATCGGCAACCGTCAGGCCCGCGACTCCGGCTCCGACCACGATCACGCGCATCGCTCCGGCCGAGGCTACCGCCGCGCACTTAGAATGGCCCGGTGTTCGGGGGCAGAACGAAGCGGGTCGAGAAGCTCAGCGCCGGGGCGAGGGCGAACCTGGAGGAGGGCGAGTCGATCCGCGAGCTCGTCCAGACCCAGACCGGGCAGTCGGCTGCTGCCAACGCGAGCGCCGTCGCGACCTCGGGGCTCATGAGCTCGGAGCTCGGGACGCTCTACCGCTCGAAGGTGAGCGCAGGGCCGCACGTCCTCGTCGCCACCGACCGCAACCTATACGCGATGACGCTGTCGGGGCGGCGCCTCCTCGACGTCGGGGATGTGGTCCTGAAGTCCCCGATCGAGGAGGCCGACCTCTACCGGGGAAAGAAAGCGCTGACCTTCGGCGGCATAAAGTTCCACGTCATGGCGCTGTTCGGCGAGCATGCCGACCGCCTCTACGACTACGTCGATCGGTCGGGCGGCGCGACCGAATCAAAGCCGGCCCCCGCGGATGCGGCTGGCAGTGAGCGCGAGCAGCGAATCCGGGACGCGCTCGACGACTAGGACCGCGCGTATATCCTGATCCCGCTCTTCGACGACGGAGGAGGCACCTATGTCACACCACTACTCGGGTCCTGATTTCGGGTTCCCGCGCGGCGACGCCAGGCTCGACTTCTGCGACCTGTTCGCATTCCCGAAACCAGGGGACACGAGCAGATCGATCCTCATCATGGACGTGCACCCGTCTAAGGCTCTGGACCCGGAGGGGCCCACGACCAAGCAGCCTTTCGCGCCGGAGGCGGTCTACGAGCTCAAGATCGACACCGACCAGGATCTGGTCGCGGACATCGGTTATCGGTGGCGATTCTCCCCGTCTCAAAACGGAGCACAGAATGCGATGGTGCGCCGCGTCGAGGGCGCCGACGCCGCCGGGATGGGGGACGGCGGGCAAGCGATCATCGAGGGTGCTCCGGTGTCGGCGGGCCTGGATGCGGAGGTGGCGGAGGCCGGCGAGTATCGGTTCTTCGCGGGATGGCGCAGCGACCCCTTCTTCTTCGACGCGGGAGGCGCCCTGAACGAGTTCCAATTCACGGGAGACGACTTCTTCGCCGACAGCGACGTGTGCAGCATGGTGCTGGAGCTTCCCAACAGCGAGTTGGGAGGCGGCGAGGTGGGCCTCTGGCACCGGGCGCTGATCCCTGGAGATGACGCGAACTGGGTCCAAGTGGAGCGGGGGGCTCGGACGCAGCTGGTCCCCTTCCTCGTCCCGAATGAGGAGAAGGACGCGTACGTCGGCGGCGAGCCGACGGACGACTCGCGCTTCGTCGATGTGATGGCCCACTCGCTGGAACACACGGGCGGGTACTCCCAGGAGGAGGCCAAGCGCGTGGCGGGGACCCTGCTACCTGACGTCCTGCGATACGACCCTTCGCGCCCGATTGGCTACCCGGACAACGGCCGCCTGCTCACCGACGATGTGGCCGATCCCTTCATGGGCGTCTTGACGAACGGGAAGGTCAGCGACGACAAAGTGGGCCCGCACAGCGACCTGCTCCCCGAGTTCCCATACCTCGGGCCTCCGCGCGAGGACCGCGCGGAGGCGTAATCCGGTCTTACTGCGATCCCTCGAGGACGAGGAGAGTCTGCGGACGAACGCCGTCGTGGCGCATGGCCTCCGCTGCTTCCTCGCTGCGCATGAATTCCCGGAAGGCGTTCATGTCGGGGATCTCGGCGATGAGGGCCACCTTGTTGGATCCGTCCGGATCCCGGAATGTCCTCACGCTGACACCTATAGGCCCGAAGACCTCCTCGCGCTTCGGCGAGCTCAACCAATGCTCGACGTCGTCGACTTCGTGCGTGATCACATACGTGGCCATCGAGGCCCCTTTCGTCGCTTGCGCGCTCATCGTAATCCCAGTGGATCGGCGAAAGGAGTAGGACCCCGCTCAGAGGTTGATGGCCACGTACTTCGTCTCGAGGTACTCGTGGATGCCCTCGTTGCCGCCCTCGCGGCCGATTCCGGACTGCTTGACGCCGCCGAACGGCGCCCCGGCGTTGGACACCATGCCCTGGTTCAGGCCGATCATCCCCGTCTCCAGGCCCTCGCACACGGTGAGCGCGCGCTTCAGGTCACGCGTGAAGACGTAGGCGACGAGGCCATATTCGGTGTCGTTCGCCGCCGCTATCGCGTCCTCGGTCGATTCGAACGAGGCGACCGGTGCCACCGGGCCGAATATCTCCTCCCTCAGGAGGCGGGCGTTCGGAGGCACATCGGCGAGGACGGTCGGCTCGTAGAAGTAACCCGCACCATCGACCGTGCTGCCGCCGACGAGCGCCTTCGCCCCCTTTCCCACCGCGTCCTCGACCAGCCCGGCGACCTTGCCCCGCTGGTCGCCGTCGATGAGCGGCCCAACGTCGACGCCCTCCTCGGTGCCGCGTCCCACGCGCAGCTTGCCCATTCGTTCGGCGAGCCGCGCGGCGAAGTCGCCCGCGACCGAATCCGCCACGTGGAATCGGTTCGCCGAGGTGCACGCCTCGCCCATGTTCCGCATCTTCGCGATCATCGCGGCCTCGAGCGCGGCGTCCAGGTCGGCGTCGTCGAAGATCAGGAACGGCGCGTTCCCGCCGAGCTCCATTGACACCTTGAGCACGTTGTCGGCGCTCTGTGCGATCAGTTTCCGCCCGACCTCCGTGGAGCCGGTGAAGGAGAGCTTTCGCAGCCTCGGGTCGGAGATGACCGGCTCGGCGACCGAGCTGGACGAGGAGCTCGTGATCACGTTCAGAACGCCACCGGGGAGCCCGACCTCCTCCAGGAGCTGGGCGAACGCGAACGCCGATAGCGGCGTCTGCTGGGGAGGCTTCCAGACCATCGTGCAGCCGGCTGCGATCGCGGGACCGACCTTGCGCGTCCCCATCGCCATGGGGAAGTTCCAGGGTGTGATGAAGAACGACGGCCCGATCGGCTGACGCATCACGAGGACGCGGGAGGCACCGTTGCCGGCCACCTTGTAGTAGCCGTCGAGCCGTAGCGCCTCACCCGAGAACCAGCGGAGGAACTCCGCCGAGTACGCGATTTCCGCCTTCGACTCCGCGACCGTCTTGCCCATCTCGAGGGTCATCAGCACCGCGAGGTCCTCGGCGCGCTCGTTGAGCGTCTCGAAGGCCCGGTAGAGGATCGCGGAGCGCTCGTTCGGCGGTGTGGCAGCCCATTCGGCCTGCATGTCCACGGCTGCGTCGAGCGCCGCCCTCGCGTCCTCCGGGGTCCCGTCGGCCACCTCGCACAGGTCCTCTCCGGTCGCTGGATCCTCGACCGCGAGCGTCTCGCCGCCGCTCGCGTCGCGCCATTCGCCGCCGATGTAGAGCTGCTTGGCGACCGTGTCGACGACGCTCTGCTCCTTAGTCGCGATTGCCATCCCATACCTCCATCGAAGCCATCGCCTTCAAACTACCCGACGACACCTCGTACGATCATCGGGCGCGGGATCACACGGCGGGCCGAAGCGCGGTCCGGGGGCGCCGGTTCAATTGCGGTCTGGAGTGAAGATGAATGGCAGGCAAGCGAAGGGGTTCGCGATCGCTGCCACGTGCGTCGCTTTGGCGGCGGCGGTGCTCGCGGCGAGCGCCTCGGCGGCGCGCTGGGTGATCCACGGTCGCGGATTCGGTCACGGCGTCGGGATGAGCCAATACGGGGCCTACGGCTACGCGAAGCACGGGCGCAACTATCGCTCGATCCTGGGCCACTACTACCGCCATACGCGCATCGGCAAGGCGAACGGACGGGTCAGGGTCCTCCTCGCCTCCGGCACCGGCTCCGTCGGCTTCAGCAAAGCCCACAGAGCCTGCGGCAAGCGCCTCCACAAGCGGCGCGGGTATCAGTTCGCGGATTCCGGATCGCGTGTGGTCCTTCGGAGCCAGCGGGGTCGCAGGCTCGCTTCGTGCGGGCGCTCCGGCACCGCCAAGGGCGGGAACGGCATCCGGGTGGACGGAAAGGGCACCTACCGCGGCACGCTGAAGGCAAAGGAGAGCGGTGGGCTCCTCGTCGTCAACAAGGTGGGACTGGACGATTACGCCCGCGGCGTGATCGCGAACGAGATGTCCTCGTCGTGGCCGCAGAACGCGCTGCGGGCGCAGGCTGTCGCCACGCGCTCATACGGCCTGAGCTCGAGGGCCGGCAAAGGCTACGACGTCTATGACGACACGCGCAGTCAGGTCTACGACGGCAAGGGGGCCGAGACGCGGGCGACCGATCGCGCCGTCCGCGCGACGAGCAACCAGGTCCTCCGCTACCACCAGCGCGCGATCATGGCCTTCTTCTTCTCGACGTCCGGCGGCCGGACCGAGAGCGCCCGGTACGTCTTCGGCTCGCGCCCGATCCGATACCTGAAGAGCGTGAAGGACCCGTTCGACCGCGTGTCGCCGTTTCACAAGTGGAGGGAGACCCACTCGCAGCACGAGATGGAGTCGCGGCTCGACGGGTTATTCCAGGGACGGCTGCGGAAGATCAAGGTCACGAAGACGGGAGACTCGCCGCGGATCGTGAAGGCCAGGGTGGTGGGCTCGCGGGGCAGTTCGCGCGTCTCGGGCTCGACCCTGCAGGGCCGTTTGGGCATGATGAGCACCTGGGCGAGGTTCCGCCGGCGCTAGCTGGCCGAGCCCGAGGGCGGCGGCCTCCATCGGGACCCGCGATGGGCCTCCTGCGGCGCTGGGCGTCACGGTTAGCTTGCTGACGCCGTTGCGGGTTGACTTGCCGGACCGCGTGCGGTTACGGTCGCGCTCGGTTCATTTGACCCTCGAGAGGAGGCCGACGCGATGGCGTACAAGATTCAGGGGTACGGATGGCAGCCCGACCTGCCCGACGGCCGGGACCTGCTCTACGCGGCGCCGCCGACGGCGCTGCCAGAGCTCCCGTCGAAGGTGGACATGCGCGGCGACTGCCCACCCGTGTATGACCAGGGGCAGCTCGGAAGCTGCACCGCGAATGCGATCGGCGGGGCTCTGCAGTTCGACCAGATGAAGCAGGACGAAAACGACTTCGTCCCGTCGCGGTTGTTCATCTACTACAACGAGCGGGTCATGGAGGGCACGGTGAATTCGGATTCCGGCGCGCGGATCCGCGACGGCGTCAAGTCGGTCGCCAAGCAGGGGGCATGCAAGGAGGATCCGACGTGGCCGTACCAGATCAACAAGTTCGATGACAAGCCGCCGGAGGAGGCCTACAAGCAGGCCAAGCGACATCAGGCCATCCGGTACCTCCGCCTCACCCAGGCGCTGAGCCAGCTGAAGGGCTGCCTGGCCGAGGGCTTCCCGTTCGTCTTCGGGTTCGTGGTCTACGAGAGCTTCGAGAGCCAGGAGGTCGCCAATACGGGCAAGGTGCCCATGCCGAAGGCGAATGAGCAGGTCCTCGGCGGCCATGCCGTGCTCGCCGTCGGCTACGACGAGGGCGAGCAGCGCTTCATCGTCCGCAACTCGTGGAGCGACAACTGGGGCATGGACGGCTACTTCACCATGCCCTACCCGTACCTGCTTCAGGGGAGCCTCTCGCGCGACTTCTGGACGATTCGACGCGTCGAATAGAGCTCGAGAGGTGCATTTCCCGCGCTGAGCGCGGATTCTGCACCGCTCGACGTAGGTGGCGACCGGCCGCCGGTGAAGAGGGTCAGCCGTCCGGGTACGGCTGCACCCGGATGCCGTGGTCGGTGTCGCGGGTCCCCAGTTCGTACGCCGCGGCACCGATCAGCTCCATGCGCTCGGGCGCACCGCCGTCTCGCGCCACCTCGAGCTCGAGGTCGGCGATCGAGCAGTTCAGCGTGTTGTGCTCCGGCCCGCGCGGGTCCGCGTAGACCCAGGCGACGAAGTTCCGCGCCTCGGAGGCCACCCGACCGCGAACCTTCACGCCCCTGCCCGCGAGTTTGAATGCGCAGCTCGTCGGGTGCTCGGACACCTTCGTGGACAAGATCCGGTCGATGCCGCCGAGGCGATGCTCGACGTCGCCGATGCGGAGCATTCCATTCGCGACCCAGGGGATCCGCAGTGGCCCGAGCTTGATCCGGCCGGCTGCCATGTCGAAGTAGGCCGGCTCGTCCGCATGGAGGAACGCGCCCTGCACCCAGACCCAGCGCTCCGCGTGCTCGGCTCCCCAGTTGTGCCCGACCATCCCGGGCCACGACGCGACCTCGATCTCCTCGCCGCCGACGGTCAGGCCGCCGTCGAAGCGAGCGCTCGGGTACGGCGAGGAGAACTTGGTCCTGGGCAGCGGCGTCTCGTACAGGCGGTCGTACGGGAGATGATGAAACGCCTCGCCTTTGTCGGCGAATCGCAGGTCCCAGCTCGCCTCGAGCTCGGGCGTGGCGATCTCGCCCTTCGCGCGCCCCGGCTCGAACGCGGCGCCGTCGATGCGGATGTAGCCGCCTTCCGGGGCGGAAAGCTCATCGGCGCCGAACGTCGCCTTGGTCGCGCGCGGACCGGATGCCTCCGCGTCGAAGAGCGTCAGCCACAGCGCAGCGGTGGGTTCGGCCTGCGGCCGCTTGTGGACCGTGTGGCGAATCCAGACGCCGCGCCCACCGGCCGGGTTGGTCGCCTTCAGGTAGTAGCTCTCGTAATGGCCGGCGTCCTTCCGGACGCGGGGAAACCGCGGCGGGCTTCGCATGCGGCCAACCTACCCGGCCGCGGTCACGGGCACTAACTCCAGTGATCCCACTTCTTCAGGTGTTTGGTCACCGTGCGCATCGCGTGGCCGCCCTCGTACCAGCCGGGCCGCGACCACATCTCGAAGTGGAGGTGGCACCCGCTCGCGTCTCCGGTCTGGCCGACGCGGCCGATCGTCTCGCCCGTGTGGACGCGCGACCCCTTGTGCGGCCCCCGCTTCTTGAGGTGCATGTACACGTAGTCGTGACTGTCGGCTTTACCGTCGATCACGACGTAATTCCCGGCGCCGCCGGCCTGGTAGCCGCTGTACTGCACCCGTCCGCCGCGGGCCGCAACGACGCGCTTGCCGCACTTGGCCAGGAGGTCCTGCCCCTGATGGACGTGGCCGGCCCGTGGAGCGCCGAAGCCGTCGCCGTACGTGTGGCGGGCACGGACGGGGAACTTCGCCGGGTACAGCTTGACCGAGCGGTCATCGCCCTTGGCGCGGGACCGGTCCAGGTCGGCGCCCTGCATGGTGCGGACCCGGAAGAGGTAGGCGCCCTTGGCGGCCGTCTTGTCGTCCCGCGTGACGCCGTTCCATCGCACCTGGTAGGAGCCCGGCTCGAGGTCGTCGCGCCGCCACACCCTCACGACCTTCCAGTCGTCGCGCCGCACCGCCTGGATCTTGAGGTTCTTGGACCGGTCGCCATCGAGCGTGAACTCATAGCGAACCCGGCGATCGCCGTAGATGAAGGCCTTGCTGGGTCCGGCGGACTCCGCCATCAGGCGAAGCGAGCCGCGGCGTCCTCCGCCGCTGCCACCGCCTCCGCCGGTGCCGCCGGAGGTCGTCGTGGTGCCGCCACTCGCGGTCGACGTGGTGTCGCTGGAGGCCGTCCCCTGGTCCGCGGTGGTGGACGCACCTGCCGGCTTCGGGCCATTTGCGGTCGTCGTCTCGTCCGCGCCGGTGGTGGTCGCGCCGGCGGGCGTCGTGCCGTCGTTCGCCGTGGCGCCGGCGGATGTCGTCCCGGAACGGGTGCCGGTCTGGCCGACCGCGACGCCCGCCGCCCCACACATGGCCGCGGTCGCAGCGGCCGTCGCCACGACACCAGCCCGGGCCAGGCGCACCCCATGGTTCTTGCTGCTCAACTCACAGCCTCCTCTTTCTCGGGCCTGCGGGGTTAGCTGTCGGGCTCGCGCTGAAAGAGCTGCGCTACGGCCGGTGTGCCGATTCGCCCCTGGGGCCGTGGCCCCGTCGGATCCCCCGCTCCCCGGCGCACCGGGGATTCGGCTGTTCTAAGGCTTGCTAACTGAACGGCGGCAAAAGGCTAACAAATCCGTAGGCGACGGATGCGGCTCGAGCGACGGCTAATCACGCCCGCATGCCCCTAGTGCCTGATCGTGATCACATCGCCGTCGCGCACGACATAGTCGCGCCCCTCGGTCCGCAGGAGCGCCCGCTCCCGGGCCGGCGTGTAGCCGCCGGTGTCGACGAGGTCGCGCCAGCCGATCACCTCGGCGCGGACGAATCCCGCCTGGATGTCGCCGTGGACGCGACCGGCCGCGTCCCAGGCGGTTGCGCCGCGCCCGAGCGCCCGCGCCCGCGCCTCGCTTCCCCGGTGGGCGGTGAAGAACGTGATCAGCCCCAGCAGGTCGTAGGCGGCGCGCACGAGCCGCGCGAGCCCCGGCTCGTCGATGCCGAGCTCGATCTGCATCTCGGTGGCCTCGTCGCCGGTGAGCTCGGCGAGCTCCGCCTCGATGCGAGCGCTCACCGCGACGCATGGTGACTCTCCCGCGTGGGCGATCAGGTCCGCCGGGGGCCCGTCCACGCCCTCGTCGACGTTTGCCACGTAGAGCATCGGCTTCGAGCTCAGGGCCTGCAGGTTCGCGGCCGACCCCGGCGCCAGGGACGGCGGTGGGATCCCGCGCGCCGGGTGGCCACGGCCCAGCGCGTCGACCACCCGCTCCAGCCACTCGCGCTCGGCCACGGCCTCCTTCGCGCCGGAGCCCGCCTGCTTTCGCACTCGCTCCAGCCGGCGCTCTGCCTGCTCCAGGTCGGCCAGATAGAGCTCGGCCTCGACGACCTCTGCATCCGCCACCGGATCGACGCGCCCGTCGGGGTGCGGGATCGAGTCGTCGGCGTGCGCG
>DATAOX010000030.1:0-5945 GCA_036265555.1 Solirubrobacterales bacterium | reverse complement strand
TTCGTGTTCCAGGAGGGGCACGGGGCGAGCCTGCTCGGCGTCGACGGCGGGGCGACGCCGATCGTCAGCTACGTGCCGCTGATGATGTTCGCGATCCTGTTCGGGCTCTCGATGGACTACCAGGTCTTCCTGCTCAGCCGGATACGGGAGCACTTCGAGGAGTCTGGGGACAACCACGAGGCGGTCGTGGACGGGCTGGCCGTGAGCGCGCGCGTGATCACGTCGGCGGCGCTGATCATGGTGTCCGTCTACACGAGCTTCATCCTCAACGGGCAGCCCGTCGTCAAGGAGTTCGGGCTGGGGCTTGCTGCGGCGATCGCGATCGACGCGACGATCGTCCGGTGCGTGCTCGTGCCGTCGGTGATGGTGTTGCTCGGCAAGCGCAACTGGTGGCTGCCGCGGATCCTGTCGCGCCTGCCGCGCGTCGGGATCGAGGGGGAGGATTACTTCAAGTCGCGCGATGCCGCGGCCGCGGCGCCGGCCGGCGGGGCAAACCCTCGGCCTTGACGCCGCGGCAGTCGGACACGCCGGAGCGGATCAGTTGCCGCCGGCGCCTTCGTCGGAGCTCGAGCCGTCGGACTGCGAGTCGATGACGTTGAACCCGCGGTCGAGATGCACATCGACCTGGCTTCCGTCGGTACGCGTGACCTCGACCTCGTAGTAGCCCTCCTCGTCGCGGACCTCCGTCGCGCTGACTTGCCCTCCGCCGGTCTCCTGGAGCGCGACTGCCTTCGCCTTGTCGAGCGCGCTACCGGTGATCGGCTGACCGCTGCCATCGTCACCGGCGCCGGTCGCGCCCGCGATGGCCGCACCGCCGCCGGCCAGGGCCGCGACGGCCGCGGCACCGATGAGTGCGCCCTTGAGCCTGTTGTTCACTGTCTACCTCCATGTATCGGGGGAATGGGAGGCGCCACCGTAGGGTCCGGCGATGAAACGACGATGAATGGGGCCGGATATCCGGCAGCCAACGCGGCGAGTCAGCTCGAGGTTGCAGTAAGCAGCTCTCGGGCCCTCCTCGCCGCGGCGACGTTGCCCTTGCGCTCGTAGATGCTCACGGCGTCGGCCTTGGCCTCGCGCGCTTCTTCCGGCCTGCCCGCGAGCTCGAGCACCTCGGCCAGGTCCATGAGCACGTCCGCGTGGAGCACGACGAACTCGCTGTCCGCGGCGACCGCCACGCCTTCCCGGGCGAGCCTCTCGCCTTCCTCGATCTGGCCGTGACGGGCGAGCAGGCAGGCGGGAACGCCCCTGCGCTTGACCAACCACTCGCAATCAGGACCCGGCGTCTCGTCCACGGTCTCGAGCAGCGCAAAGGCATCGTCGTAGCGTCCCTGCTCGTAGATCGCACGAAGGAGGTCGACCGCGGTGACCGAGAGGAACCAGCCCTCGCCAATCTCCCGAAAGCCCTCGGCGGCTGCTCGCATTTCGCGCTCGGCCGCCACCGGGTTGCCGGCCATCAATTCGATGTATCCGCTCAACAGCTCCTGGACGGATGCCTGCCAGATCAGGCCGAGGTCCCGAGCCAGCGCGCGGCTCTCGTCGATGTGCCGGCGAGCCTCATCGAATCGACCGCTCATCGCCTCGAGCATCGTGACGAACCCGGACAGGTTCGCGTCCAGCGTGCGGTTCTCCGGCTCGCCCTGGAGGAGTTGCTCGAGCCAGGTGAGGCCCTCATTCACCGGCATCGGACCGTGGATGGCACAGAGGGCGTTCTGTCCGAGCGCCCATCCCACCTCTCGGCGATTGCCGGCGTTGCGCGCGTAGTCCGCCGCCAGGGTCGCCGTATCGATCGTCTCGCGAAGCCTCCCCTTGCTCCAGTGAAGATCGGACAGCACCATGTAGGCCCTGGCCAGCCCGGTCTCGTCTTCGAGCTCGCGGAGGACGTCGATCGCCGTTTCCGTTTCCACCGTCAGGGCGTCCAGGTCTATGCCGCGGGGATCTCGGTACATCTCGATGCGGGGCCGCGTGATCGTCACCCGCCACTCGACGAGGCGGTCCCCATCTGCCCGTGCCCGCTCGCGCGCGCCCGCGAGCACGGCGCTCGCCTCATCCACCTCACCGATCTCGAACAGCGCGTAGCCCAGCTCAGGCAGCGATGTGAGGCCCGGGCCGCCCCTGGGGGTCGGCAGCGCAGCGGCCCGGCCGAGCAGGTTCACCGTCGCCGGCATGTCCCCGCGCCGGAAGGCCCGCTGACCCGCCGCGGCGAGGCGATCGCCGGCTCGGTGCGCGAGCGCCAGTTCCTGCTCGCCGACGGTACCCAGCTCGGCGCGGTATCGAAATGCCTGTTCGAGGTGGTAGCCGGCGAGCTCCGACTGCTCATCCGCTCCATCCCGAGCGTGCTCCTCGATCCAATCGGCGAAGCGCTCATGAAGATCGGCTCGCAGGACCTTGGGAGTCGCTCGGTACCCCGCTTCCTGGATCAGCACGTGACGGAAGCGAAGGCCCTCGACGCCTTCAGCCCTCGGGTCGCGACCGATGAACTCCTTGGCCGCCAGGGTTTCCAGATGGCGCATGCCGAACGCCCGGGCATCCTCGGGCAGCAGATCGACCGTCGCCTCGGCCGAGAACTCCTTCCCGACGACGGAGGCCCGAGAGATCACGGCCCGCTCGCCGGGCCCGAGCCGGTCGAGGCGCGCTTGGAGCAGTGCGTCGATGGTCGGGGGAATCGAGAGCTCGCCCTCGTAGCCCTCCCGTTCGGTCAGCATGGCGACGAGCTGCTCGATGAAAAGCGGGTTTCCCTCCGCCGTCTCGAGCACGCGGGCCTTCGTCTCATCGGCCAGGTTCCGGGTGAGGTTGGCGATCAGCGCCTCGCATTCGCGATTCGGAAGGCGCTCCAACTCGAGCGATCCCTTGTTCGGTCCTTCGCGGGCCCAGTCGGATCGCTGCTCGAGTAGCTCCGGGCGCGCGATGCAGACCAGCAGGATCGGAGCGTCCGGAGTCCTCTCCGCCAGATACTCGACCAGGTCGAGGAAGGTGGGCTCGGCCCAGTGAACGTCCTCGAAGAAGACGATTAGGGGCCGCTCGCGGGCGAGCGTCGCGAAGAGGCGGCGAGTCTCCCAGAAGATCTCCTCGCGTTCGACAGAGCCCCCGCCGATGGCCTCCTGAAGCTCCGCCGCGATCGATCGTGCCTCTTGACCGATCGTCGAGTCGCCGGCCGTAAGCTGCCCGACGATCTCCCGCAGTGCCCAGAAGGTGATCCCCTCCCCATAGGGGACACAGCGGCCTACAGCGACGACAGCGCTGTCGGAAGCCTCCGCGGCGAACTCCTGCGCCAACCTCGATTTCCCGATGCCCGCCAGGCCGAGCACCGTGAACAGGCCGAGCCTTCCTTCGCGAGTGACCTGCTCGAACGCATCTCGAAGCCGTTCGCGCTCCGATTCGCGACCGACGAGTGCCGACTTCAACGACCCGACGACGGGGCGCCCCGTTGTGAGGTCATCCAGTCGCCAGGCGGCACCCACGGCAGTCGCGACGAGTTCGGCGCTGGCCCGCCCGCGGATGAGGCTTTCGGTCTCCTCGCCGACGAGGATCTCGCCCGCTCCGGCGGCACCTTGCAGCTCGCCCGCCGTGCTGACCGGCTCTCCGACGACCGAGAGCGCCCCCGCACCGGAGCCGCTCGTCAGGATCTCACCCGTCGCGATCCCCACGCGTGGAATCGACATCGGCGTGGCCTCATCGCGAGCCGACGCGTCACGGATCTCAATCGCAGCGGACGCGGCCCTGAGAGCGTCGTCCTCGTGGGTCCGGGGAATCCCGAACACGGCCATCACCTCGTCGCCCAAGCTGCTGGCGATCACCCCGCCGTAGCGTCCGACGATCCGCGCGAGTTGTGCACCGAAGCGCCTGTCCTCGCGGCTGAGCGCCTCCGGATCCATGCCGCGGGGGCTCGGCCGGCGCGCGACCAGGACGGTCACCGTCTTTCGGAGGTCGGTCTCGGCGGGGGACGCTTCCTCTGTCTCTTCCCCGGAATGCGGCATCGGTGCCGACCGACCGATTGACAGGTCGAGGGTCGGCTCCTGGCGGAGGATGGCCGTCTGAAGTTGCTGAAGGCCTCGGCTCGGAGCCAGTCCCAGCTCATCGCGCAGGATCTGACTGGTCTGCCGGTAGACCTCCAGGGCGTCGGCCTGCCGTCCGGAGCGGTAGAGGGCGAGCATGAGCTGTCCGCGCAGGCGCTCTCGCAGCGGGTTGTCCCTGATCAGGGGCTCGAGCTCACCCACCAGCTCACCCGCACCCCCGAGATCGAGGTCGGCCTCGATGCGTTCCTCGATCGCGTCCATGCGCAGCTCCTCCAGCCGCGCGATCTCAGCCTGAGCGAACGGGTCATAGGCGAAGTCCACCAGGGCCGGCCCCCGCCACAGGTCGAGCGCCCGGCGCAGAGTGGCCGCCACGGTCTCAGGGTCGTCGGCTTGGCGTGCCCTCCTGCCCTCGCTGAGGAGGCGCTCGAACCGATCCGCGTCCAGCTCGTCAGGCTCGATGCGCAGGATGTAACCCGGAGCCCGAGTGATCAGCAGCTCGCCCGGAGATCCCGGCGCCCGGCTTGGGTCGAGCGCCTTGCGCAGCTTCCCGATGTTGACCTGAAGGGCGTTGGCCGCCGTCTTCGGGGGCTCAGGCCACAGCTCGTCGATCAGGCGGTCGGTGGCGACGACCTCATTCGCATGGACCAACAGGATCGCGAGCAGCGTCCTCTGCTTCGCTGCACCCAAGGCCACGGGCGCGGCATCACTGCGCACGTCGAGCGGTCCGAGGATCTGGAACTCCATTCCCCTGTTCTCCGGCGCAAGGTACCACCGGTACCGGTCTCCTCAAAGCCGTCCGTAGCGGGAGCCCGGGGTGATTTCAGCGAGATTTCAGCGCTCCGGCGGATGCTCTTGCCATCGATGTTCCGCTCCGCGATGCGAAAGGAGACACAAATGCGCACCTCGATCTGGAGGCAACTGATCATCACCGGCCTCGCGGCATGCACCATCGCCGCATTGGCCGCTCCGGCCTCGGGCCAAGCGCTGCACCGCGACGGCTCGAAGGCGGTGGCGTTCGTGCCCGACGTGAGCGATCAGCCACCCGCTTCTTCGAGCAACCCCGTCCTGCACCGCGATGGCTCGAAGGCGGTGCCCTTCGTCGCCTCCGTGGGTGCCGGTCCGGTCAGCGCGGCGGCGGACCGCTTCGACTGGGGCGACGCCGCGGTCGGTGCTGGGGCCGCCCTCAGCTTGATGCTGCTCGCATCGGCAGCGTGGATGGCCGCTCATCGCAGGCGGCGAGCCGGTGCTCTGGGCGGGAGCAGCGCATGAGGCTGCGCCCGATCGAGTGCTGAGAGGGAGACGAGTCGGAGGGCGAGCGCACCGCGCATTCGCTGAGCGCCCTCCGCTCGGCACCGTCAGGCCGCGGGGGGCCGGGCCTTCGCGGCGCCACGTAATAGCGTGGATGCTTGTGCGGCCGCTGGACGAGCAGACGATCCTGATCACCGGTTCGACGGACGGGTTGGGGGAGGCCACGGCGGAGAGCCTCGTGCGGCGGGGCGCGAACGTGCTGGTTCACGGCCGGTCCGAGCAGAAGCTCGAGCGCGCGCTCGCGAAGCTGGGCGCGGACCGGGGTGCGCCGGTTCAGGGTCTGCTCGCCGATTTGGGCTCGCTGGAGCAGGTCCGCCGGCTGGCTCGGTGCGTCGAGCGCGATGTCGAGCGCCTCGATGTCCTCGTCAACAACGCGGGCGTGGCGATAATGGACCAGCGCCGCACGAGTCGAGACGAGTTCGAGCTCACCTTCGCGGTCAATTACCTCTCGCACTTTCTGCTGACGGCGGAGCTCCTCCCGCTGATTCGGCGCTCGGCGCCCGCTCGCATCGTCAACGTCGCCTCCATCGGGCAGGCGCCGGTCGACCTCGATGATCTGATGGCTGAGACCCGCGACTACGACGGTTTCTCGGCATATGGCCAGAGCAAGCTGGCGCAGATCAT